>JAGGWK010000075.1 GCA_021157525.1 Candidatus Cloacimonadota bacterium
CACGGACTTATTATCTACCACAAGGCGATACAGATAAACTCCTGAAGAAACAAAGTGGCCACTGCTGTCGGTACCATCCCAGGTCACTGAGCCAGTTGCCGATCCTCCACTCCTCATTTCTAATTCATCATTTCTCATTTCTAATTTCTTCACCTTCTGGCCTTTTACATTAAATATCTCGATAGAGACTGGTTCGTATTGTTCGATGCTGAGTGAGAAAGAAATTTCGGTAGAAGGATTAAAGGGATTAGGATAGTTGGTTAACGTGATGCGCGGGGTGGGAACGGTGTGCTGCTGAGAGCTGGTGATAAAGGCATGGGGCAAGCGATTGGTATGGCGGGTGTTCTGATGCATCATGGGCCAGGGTGAATCTGCCAATCCACCACAATCCCCGCGGATAGCCAGAAGTCGGCCATCATCGTTTGTGCAATAGATCACGCCATCCGGGCTGATAGCGATGCCAGTATTGATGGGAGCAGAAGTCTGGTAACTCCAGCGCAGAGTTCCATCGGGATTAAGCGCATAGAGCTTGCCATCGTCAGCTCCGAAATAGATGCATCCATTGGCGCCGATGGCCGGGGTGGAGGAAATTCCCGAATAGGTATGATAAATCCAGTTAACCTCACCCTCTGCCGATACCGAAGCCAAAAAGCCACTCCAGGAACCGAAGTAAAGATTATCTTCGGCATCAATTACCGGAGATGTGCCCGACATCTGAGAATAGGATGGGACTTCGCATTCCCATACCTGAGAACCACTGTAATCGGTACAAACCAGCACACTGTGACTTTCACCGGTACTCCGTTGCAGAAGGTAGTACAGGCGCTGGTTACGGCCTATCACAGGACTGTTTATGCCGGTATCT
This sequence comes from Candidatus Cloacimonadota bacterium, assembly GCA_021157525.1. Classification (GTDB taxonomy): domain Bacteria; phylum Cloacimonadota; class Cloacimonadia; order Cloacimonadales; family TCS61; genus JAGGWK01. Next base: position 866 of record JAGGWK010000075.1, read on the forward strand.
ACATTTTGCATCCACACCTGATTTCCCGCAGTGTCGAAGCAGTAAAAAGCTCCCAACATGGAATTGGCATAGGTCTGGAAATAGATATGGTCATTTTCGTCGATCACCGGTGCGTCTGTCATGCGGTGAAGAGTGGTATTTTCCCACAGCTTTTCACCGTCCAGGTTGTAGTAAAAAAGTCCGGGGTCATCCAGTGACATGCCGCCCATAACAAAGTCCTGCTGAGATGTGAGTGCAATTTCCGTGGTATTCCATGTTCCCGGAAATTCGTTGAAAATAATCACACCCGTAGAATCCACCAGCTCAGCGGGAGAGATCAGCACGCTGCTGTCATCATCCAGGATGGTAACATTGTCGGTGCGGTAGTAATTTCTGTAGAGTGAGGTTTCCCATTTTAATACCCCGCTGGGAAGGATTGCCTTCAGATTGGCGCCATTCACCAAGTAAACCGTTCCATTACCATCTACAGCCGGTGAGCTCACGCAATCTGCATCAAAGCTCCAGAGAAGTGTGCCTTCCAGAGTGGATTGAGCCCGGCAGTGAATCTCTTTGGTAGGAAAATCAGGGTCGTTCGTCTGGATTTCCAGCACTGCTTCATGGATGCCATTTTGCTGGGATGGGATCAGGCATTGCACTATCAGCAATGTGCTGTCGCCCGGTGCCACCGTGCACGTAGGTGAGGAGATAAGGGAAAATATATCGGAATCCATCGTATAGGAGATATCCAGATTTTCTACGCCTGAATTATAGAGCCAGATCGATTTCTGCTGAGGAGTATTAAGTGGGACTATCCCGTAATGCAGAGTATCGATTTTGATATCGAAGTTCGCAGTTGTGCAGGGCTGCGGCGGCAAGCAGGAATTGCGCAGGAAATTGCATCCCTGGGTGAACCATCCAGTCTCCATGGCAACGGCATCTTCCTTGATAAAAAAGAGATTAGCACCTCCGTAGCTATCACGGGTAGAAGCAACCAGATTGCCGTTTGGCAAGATCAGCGGCGATCCGATCATGTGACCATAGAGCTGAATTTCCCGGGGATTGAAAACCCACAGCGGTTGACCGTTGTTTGTACGCCCATACAGGTACGAATCCGGGCTGTTCTCCCACGAGGTAAGGAAGTATCGATCGTTGGTGGCCAGGGTAAGCTCGTCGGTATTTCCCCCATTCATCGCCGGAGAGATAGCCGAAATGGAAAGGTCATCACGATGGTAACGATAGACTCGAAGCCCGCTGCCTGTTCCTACCGACCAATAGACATAGGCCGAATCTACCAGAGCAGGATTGCTGGCGATACCATTAACCGAGCGACTGGCAACAATTTCCCCTGCTGGAGAAATGCGATACAGCAAAGAGGTATAGTAATTACAGGATGCGTACACGAAACCTTCGTCATCCACTGTTAACTGATCACAATAATCATCCAGCTGAGTTGTGTGTTTCAGAATTCCTCCGGGAGTAAGGGCTACAACGCGTTTTGCTGCATCACCAAAATAGAGTGTTCCGTCTGGAGCAATGCTTACCTTTGAAGTCATACGTCTGTTGCCCGGATCATACCGCCACAGCTCATTACCGGATGCATCCAGTTTGCGCAAATACTCATTATCAGCGACGAAGATGTTACCATCAAAATCGGCACTGATAGAAGGATGATCTTCTCCGTCCATCTCCCAAATCATTTCACCATCGATATCATAACAGAAAATATGCTGGCTGTTGGAGATAACGAAGGAGTTGTTGGTTAATCCCACCGGCTGGGCAATGAAGGAACCGGGGCCAGTAGTAAAAGTGGTACGCCACAGCTCATCGCCATCCAGGTTTGTGGCAACAATTTCTTCACCTGTGCCGGTGATTACCGTTTCGCTTCCCAACAACAGAGAAGAGCTCAAAGTGTGATCCCCCGGAAAGGCGATATGACTGAGCATCATGCCGTTTTCCAATTGCCGGGCATTGCCATGGAGCATGCAATAAAAAGCAGACTGAGTTCCTGCGGCATGAATGGTGAGAACGGCATTTTCTTCTAAGGGGATGGAGGTGAAGAAGACGATTTCCACGGCTACCGAGTCTCCCGGCTCGATCACCGGCGTCCCGGCTAAACCTGCACCAAAATAGGGACTTGATTCAGACAGCTCGACGGTTTTTGGTTCCGTATCACCATTAAAAACGTAGAGAGTATCTACCGAAGGAATACCGGCAGTGGCGTAGGGAAAGGAAAGGGTGTTTAACTGGGCATAGAGAGGAGTGTCGGTGCTGTGAGAATTTTCCAGATCTCCTCCCACACAGGGATAACCCAAAGGTGCCTGGGGCTGACCGTTTCCCTGGATGCATACCACTTCCCCATCGTAGCATCCCAGCACGATTGTGCCGTTATCCATAATCTTGGGAGAGGCTGTACACTTGCTGGGCAACGTGGTACTCCACAGCATTTGGCCATCAGCATCCAGACAGAAAAAGCCACCGGAGTTTGTTCCCACCATAATGTTTCCGTCGGCATCCAGCACAGGAACTCCGGCAAAAAGTTCGCTAAAGACGTGATGCCAGCAGTAGGTGCCCGAAGATGAATATTTTACCAGACATCCATATTGGGTGGTGAAATAGCGTGATCCATCGGCATCTACCAGATCTCCGGTGCCGTAATCTGAATTGAAATCGTGAATCGTGTTGAGCAATGTGCCATCGGTGCGACGAGTTATAAAATTGTAAAAGCCTCCACGGAAATAGATCCAGTTGCCCACAATTGCCGGCGGTATGGATGTATAGGCGTCATCGTGCCAGCGTAATGCAAATTGCCGGCTGAAAACCTTGATCTGGTCTGTGGTATAGCAGATTACAGAGCCGTCGGCTGCGATGAAGGGTCCCTTTTCCAAGGCGTCTCCGCAACTGAAATCTGCGATGAAATTCCCTTCGGAATCAATGTGGTGTACCATACCGGAAGAAATACCAACCAACAACGTTCCGTCTTTTCGCAGAGCAATATTGGTAAGGTCTGCATCAAAGCCCTGTTTCCATATCACTCCGCCGGCATCGCTGATGCAAAATAGGGTATCCGTCATGCTGGCGCAGCAGATATTTCCATCCTGCAAAACGGTAGGGGCCATGATGATGTTGCCACCCAGATCAACCGCCCACAGCTGATTGCCCTCGGCAGATACGGCATGGAGAGAATCATCATAACTTCCGATGAAAATCGTGGCATTTTGATTTATTGCCGGGTTGCTTCCATAAATGTAGCCACTCAGATCGTAGCTCCAAAGGATTTCGCCGGGTATGGCCATGCATAGCACGGGCACTGTGCAAAAAAGCCAAAGCAATACAGAAAAGGTGATAGATGTTTTCCTCAAAACAGCCTCCAGTGAAAATACAAAAACTGTGAAGAACATCCTATTGATAGGTTTCTGGGTCAAGATGTTTTTTGTGTACACTCACTCCCTGGGGTGATGTGTGCGGAGAAATCCAGAAAAACGAAGGGAGACAATGAGCTGTCTCCCCTTTGGTTTTTATGATTCTTGGTTATTATTCCATCAAGATCTCACACCAATGAGATTTTCAGCTATTTCCCCTTCTTTGAGGAGCTCTTCCCGGACGGTCCGGCTTTGGTGGCATACACCGTTCTTCGTTTCCCTGTCCTTCTCTTTCGTGGTTAAAGGACTCTTTTGGACCCCGCATCATCCGACCAAACATTCGTTTCATGTATTGCTGTTGTTCCGGAGAAACCTGCTTTTTCATCTGCATAATATTATCGATCATGAGGTTTTCCAACTGTGCTTGTATGGCGGTTATCTCTTCACGAAGCCGACCCATGTGAACAGAATCGGGGTTTGCGGAAAAAACCTCATCCATCAGTTCCCTTCGACGGATCATCAGCTGTCTTTCCAGATTATTTTTCTTTCGGAAGTGGTCTTGACGAAGCTCTCGCAGGGTATGTTTCTGATCTTCGGTAAGATGTAATTGTTCATCAAAATAACGCTGAGCCCGCTCCTGGGGCAAATTTTTTCTGAGGAAGAAAAGGGGACGCATCCAGATAAAAGCAACCAGCAAAAGGTTGATAAAGATAAGCACGGCAACTGCCACCATCAAAATTCGGTCTCGTTTCATGAGATTCATTAATCTTCCTCCATCCAGCTGATGGTTGTATTATATTCCTCTGCAAGAATTTCAATACTCTGCTGCTGCGTTGAAATGGGTTGTGTGGATGCATAGATTATCGAGGCCACATTAAACACCATAAAGACGGCGATAAAAGCTGGCCGAAGAAAAAGTGGCATCACAACGCTCTTCGTGGCAGTTTTTCCATGGATGATTTTATTCATTACCCTATCGGCAAAAAACGGCTCCGGCCGTATCTCTGCAGTCTCTTCCAGCAAAGCCAGGGTTTGTTCTATCTCCTCTTTTATTCTGGTACTCATTGTATCCTCCATCACAGTAACGAATCCCTCCGCAGTGTTTCGTATTGCGTTTCCAAGAGTTTTCGCATCTTTTTCTTTGCCCGATGCACCAATGATTCTACCGATGACACCGATGTCTTCATAATGGTAGCGACCTCTTTATTACTCAGCTTTTCGTAGGTACTCAAGCTCAGGGCAACCCGTTGTTTTTCCGGGAGTGAATCCATGGCATTTTTCAGGATGCTTTCTCGCCGAACCCGCAACTGATTCTCTTCCGGGGTTTCTTCACCAGAAGGCACTTCGTATATTTGCGTATCCAGTTCAACCGCATTTTTCCCGAAGAGACTGCGTTTTTTCCGCTTTCTTTTGCGCACTACATCCAGGCTCTGGCTCACAGCAATGCGGTAGAGCCACGTTGCCATAGACGCGTCTCCCCTGAAACTCCCGAGGGAAGCATAGGCTTTCATAAATACCTCCTGAGCAACATCTTGGGCATCTTCGCGATCCCGCAAAATCCGATAGCACACATTTACAATACGCTCTTTTTGCTGCTCAACCAGACCCCGAAATGCATCGGGATCCTGATAATTAATCTCTTTCACACCGCATTACCAAATTCTCCATTTACTACCATAGACGCCATACCTGTTTGCATCCGTGCACTTTTTTATTTTCTTCTTATGGATGCAAACATCATTACCGACAGATTGTTTTTTGCCTTTGTTGTGACAAGAATTTTATGAAAACTCATTGACCGAATAGCCAAGGTCTCAATTCTTTGCAACGAAAAAATGATAAGGAGGAAACATGGCTTCGACAGGCTCATTTTACTGGATTTTCAAGATCCATTCTACCCGCTTGTTTCCTTATTTTTGCTCATTGCTCCCCCTGCGGGGATAAACTACATGCATCTCAACAACAATTAGAAAAATAAATCAAGGAGTATGATAATGGAATACCCATTTGAAATAATAGAGAAAAAATGGCAAAAGATATGGAATGATAAAAAGATATTTTCTGCCGATAATAATACCAATAAACCAAAATACTACGTCCTCAGCATGTTCCCCTATCCCTCGGGAGCGTTGCATATGGGCCATGTCTCCAATTACTCCATCGGTGACGCCATCTCGCGCTACAAGCTTACTCAGGGCTTTAATGTTATGCAACCTATGGGCTACGATTCCTTCGGGATGCCTGCCGAAAACTTCGCTATAAAAAACAATTCCCATCCTCGCCTCACTACCGAAGAAAACATCGCCATCATGCGCAAACAATTCGACATGATCGGCTTTGGCCTGGACTGGGATCGGGAAGTTTCTACCTGCCGTCCAGACTACTACAAGTGGGGCCAGTGGTTTTTTAAAAAAATGTACGAAAAAGGGCTGGCGTACAAGAAATCCAGCTTTGTAAACTGGTGCGATGATTGTCAGACCGTGTTGGCTAATGAACAGGTGGAAGATGGCAAATGCTGGCGCTGCGACAACGTGGTTCGCCAAAAAGAGCTGGAGCAATGGTTTTTCCGCATCACCGAATACGCCGAAGAATTGCTGGATTTCAGCAAGATGACAGATTGGCCGGAACGGGTGATTGCCATGCAAAAAAACTGGATCGGTAAAAGCTACGGCACCCGCATCGATTTTACCCTGGAGGGCTCAGATACCACCATCCCGGTATTTACCACCCGCCCAGACACCATCTTTGGATGCACCTTTATGGCCCTGCCTCCCGAACATCCACTGGTTTCTGAGTGGCTCAAAGATGAAGCCGCCGATTCTGATCTGAATCAATTTTGCCAGAAAGTGCTCAATGAAGATAAAATAATGCGCAGCGCCGAAGATACTACCAAAGAAGGTCGCTTCACCGGCCGCTTCGCCATCAATCCGGTAAATGGCGACAAAGTACAGATCTGGGTAACCAACTACGTGCTGATGGATTATGGTACCGGCGCTGTGATGGCTGTGCCCACCCACGATCAGCGGGACTTTGAATTTGCCAGAAAATACGACATCCCCATGAAAATCGTGATACAAAATCCGGAAAAAACACTGGTGCCGGAAGAGATGACTGAAGCCTATACTGAGCCCGGCATCCTGGTAAATTCCGGGAAATTTGATGGCATGGACAGCGATGTATCCAAAGAAACGATTAGCAACTGGATGCAGGAAAATAACATGGGTGAGCAAACCATCACCTACCGTCTGCGGGACTGGGGCGTGAGCCGCCAGCGCTATTGGGGCAATCCCATCCCGATAATCCATTGCGACCACTGTGGCACTGTTTTGGTGCCAGATGAGGATCTGCCTGTGCAGCTTCCCGACAATGTACAGCTGGGAAAAACCACGCAAAATCCGCTTCTCAGCGTGTCGGAATGGGTTAATACCACCTGTCCCAAATGCGGCAGACCTGCTCGCAGAGAAACCGATACCATGGATACTTTCGTAGATAGCTCCTGGTATTTTGCCCGCTATGCCGATGCTCATAACACCGAAATGCCCTTCAGCAGCGAAAATGCAGATTACTGGCTGCCGGTTGATCAATACATCGGCGGTATCGAGCATGCCTGTATGCACCTGCTCTACGCCCGCTTCTTCCATAAATTTATGCGAGATCTGGGGATGGTTCATTCAGACGAACCCTTTACGCGGCTCCTTACCCAGGGTATGGTAACCAAAGACGGTGCGAAGATGAGTAAATCCAAAGGAAACGTAGTTGATCCGCAATATATTGTCGACCGTTTCGGCGCAGACACCGTGCGGGTATTTATGCTGTTTGCATCCCCACCTGAAAAGGATGTTGAATGGAGTGACGAAGGAGTGAAAGGCGCGTTCCGATTCCTCAACCGCATCTGGCGGCTTTTTGATGAGCGGCTGGAAATTATCAGCGCAGATTATACAAAGGCAGCTGGCCACCTCTCCCCTGCCATCAAAGAGCTGCGCTACAGTACCCATTTCACTATCAAAAAAGTGCTCAGCGACATCGAGGACCGTATGCAGTTCAATACTGCAATCGCCGCTGTGATGGAACACCTGAACAACATTACCGGTATCAAGCATCCTGAGCAACTGAACGACGCAGAAAAGGCGGTCTTTGCCGAGTCATGCCTCATCATCCCACGGCTGATGTATTTCTTTGCGCCTCACATCAGCGAAGAACTATGGGCTATGAGTGGCCATGATACCTTAGTTCATGAAGCAGGTCTGATACAATGGAATCCGGCATTTCTAATAAAAAGTGAAATAACCTACGTGATTCAGGTAATGGGCAAAGTGCGGGGAAAAATCGTCGTTCCCACATCGGCTTCTCAGGATGAAATCAAAACTCTGGCTCTGGCCAATGAAAACGTGCAGAAATTTATCGAAGGCAAAACAATTCAAAAGGTGATTGTGATTCCCAAGAAACTTGTGAGCATTGTCGCAAAATAGATTTCAATTGATAAATAATCAAAATCACGATATTCCCTTAACTCATTTATCATCATTGAGTTAAGGGATTAAATCTGATACTTCAATTTAATAGTAAAATGGCATAACTCGTTATAAACGAGAAACATCATATTTTTCATTCTTTATCTGTTTCTTCTCCAGATTCCAGATATTTCTCTTTCCAGATCGGGTCAAGGAGTTCAGCAAGTTTGTCATCGTATTGGATCATTTTGTTGTAGTAATCCTGGTCATGTAAACATACTTCTGCTGAAGGAGATCCGGGCTTTGCTCCTGTTTTTATGAATAAATCATGTGCCTCTTTGTGATGATCTCGGATGAAGCAGGGTCTTATCTCGTTTCCCCGTACATCGGGTTTACACCTGAGGTTATATGACAATTGCCAGTCTCGAATTCCTTTGAACAAATCAGAATATAAAGCATCTGTTAGTGTTTTCCCTTGTTTCTTAAGATCATGAACATTATCCTTCCAGAAGGGAACAAAAACACAAGGATAAATGTTACCTAACCAGTCTATATAGAGATAACCTCC
>JAGGWK010000062.1 GCA_021157525.1 Candidatus Cloacimonadota bacterium
GAGGAGAAGCTGTGAACCCATTCCTCTCTTGACAACAGCGTACAAACCAAAAGATTCACGTCAAAGAGAGAAGAGAGGAATCATGCAAAATCATCTGTCAGACGAGTTCATTGCCTCCCTGGATAAATTCAGCATTCGCGCCCGCCTTATCGTCGAAGGCTTCATCATCGGATTGCACAAATCCCCCTATCATGGATTCAGTGTGGAGTTTTCCGACCACCGCCAGTACAATCCCGGTGATCCCATCGGTGCTATCGACTGGAAAGTCTATGGCAAAACAAACCGCTATTACATCAAACGGTACGAAGAAGAGACCAATCTCAAGGCCTACATCGTGGTGGATCACAGCGCCTCCATGGGCTACCATTCCGGCGGTACATCCAAGCTGGATTATGCCAAAGCCTTTGCCTCAGCTCTCTCCTATCTCATGCTTTCTCAGCAGGATGCAGTGGGCATGCTCACCTTTGCAGACGCCATCACATCTTACATCCCGCCTCGCTCCATGCGCTCTTACATGAATGTGCTTTTCAAAGAGCTGTATAATCTGGAGCCGCAACAAACCACCAACACGGCAGCGGTGTTGCACTCTTTGGCAGACCGCATAAAAAAACGTGGTCTCATCATTCTTATCTCCGACTTATTGGATGATCCTGAGGCTATATTGCAAGGGCTCCAGCATTTTCGCCATCAGAAACATGAAGTACTGGTTTTTCACATTCAGGATGCTCAGGAGATCAATTTCAATTTCCGACAGGAGACCGAATTTGTGGATGCAGAAACCGGCGAAAAACTGGTGGTAAATCCGTGGCAGATCCGGCAGGAATATCAGAAGGCTTATCAGGATGCGGCAACCTATCTCAAGACCCGCTGCCACGAAGCCCTCATCGAATACAATCCCATCACCACCGCCACCCCCTTTGAAGAAAATCTGCTGCACTACCTTACCAAGCGAGAAAAGATGCTGTAAGATTTGTGAGTTGGAGAACAAGAAAACCACCAATGAACACGAATGAACACTAAGGAAAACACGGGGCAGTCCCCCTTTGTAAGGGGGAATAAAAGGGGGTTTTTCTCAGCTTATCCCATGATTGCTTCGCCACATAGGACAAGCTTGGGGCGTTGGGATGAGAGACTTCCCGTAAACGATATTCACACCATGGTAAATCTGTTCGCATCCAGATAAAAAAAAGGGGAACTTTCGTTCCCCTTAGAGTGAGCCAGTACCTGTTGCGTTTGTACAGAATCAGGTGAAGTGCCACCTTCACTTGTCACGTTAAGCCCATGTGAATCCTCTGTACTTTACCTGGCATTATGCAAATTTGAGGCCACAGTGGTTATCGACTTACCAAAAATATTGAAATTCTATTGTGCAACCACCGGGATCGGCGGTTATGTAGTTGTATTTCAGTTATTTGAGTACCGATGAGGCTTATCGGGTCTAACCCTCAGCCCTCTGATAACACCCATCCACAACGGCATCCTTGAATAGAGAAAGGTGCGAATTCCGCACTTGTCCGTGCGATCTCGCATGCAAAATCCAAAGAGAAAATAGCTCTGTTGCAGAAGGCAGTAATCACCTTGATTCATCCAGGCAGAGCACCCATTCAGAGAAGACTGCTAACACACCCTGCTGTCGGATTTTACCATCGTTATCCTTTTGGTGTAAACCAGTTTCCCACCACATCATAAATCTCGATAGGTGTGGATGCAATGGTTGTGCGCGATGGAACCGTGTCGATAAAATAGCGGCCATAATGTTTGGTTACCAGTCGATTATCCAGCACCACCACCAAGCCACGATCGGTTTTGTGGCGGATGAGGCGACCAAAGCCCTGGCGATATTTCAGGATGGCATTGGGGAGCATATAGTGCATAAAGCTATCTTTTCCTTCCGCCTGGAGGCGTTCCATAAAGGCTTCCACAATGGGTTCACTGGGCACCATGAAGGGGATCTTGTACAGTATCAGCAGAGAGAGGGATTCTCCGGGAACGTCGATGCCTTCCCAGAACGAATTTGTACCAAAGAGTACCGATTTGGTATGTTTTTTAAATTCCTTGAGCATGGCCGAACGTCCCATGCCCTTGCCCTGAGCCATCAGCCGAACATCGGCCGCAAAGAAATCATCACTTAACGCTTCGTAGGTGGCATTGAGATCGCGGTAAGAAGTAAAAAGCACCATCGACCCTGTCTTTCCCACCTTGATAGCTTGCTTGATGATTTCCGTGGCCTGGCCGTTGAAAAAGCGGTCATTGGGTTGCGGCAGAAAACCGGCCACAATCACTGCTGCCTGTTTGGTATAATCAAAGGGACTCTGTACCACCAGTTCACGCAAAAAACCTTCTTCGATAAAATTGAGTCCCATGCGGGTGCGGAAATATTTGAACACACCACGGATAGCCAATGTCGCTGAGGTGAACACCACAGATTTCAGCTTGGAATAGAGTTTATCAAAGAGTAATTCATCCACATTCAATGGCGCATATTCCAGCACTCCAGCAGGATACGAATCATCATTGGAATTCATCGCCGAAAGCCAATAGGCAAAATCCTTGAGGTCAGGATTGTATAAAATTTCCAGAGAACGGTAAAATTCATCCAACTGCTTAAGGGTATTTGTGAGACTATCCATGTGAATATCATGGTTTACAAAGAGCATGCTGTTTACACTTTCCAGCGTATTCTTCAGCGTCAAAACCGCAGTACTCAATTTTTGCCAAAAGGTCATCACCTCAGCCAGATAATTGTTTATAAAAGGATGCTCTTCCTGGTTCCGAATCCGCAATTTTCCATAACTCCCCTTGGATTTTACCAGAGTTCCCAATTCGGTAAAAAACGTGGAAAACAGCTCTTTATTGCCAGTGATTAAATCTGCAGCATTCTGGATGAGTACAAATAGTTTATCCTTTTTCGATTGATCGAAGGAGCTTTTTGTGGTGGAGGCTTTGAGATTTGGCAGGATGCCGGAAAGGTATTTTCCCCGCTGTGAATAAAGCTGTTGAAACAGCGTGGTAAAATCGGCATAAGAGAGAGAAAGCCCCAACTCAGCCGGAGCCATGTGAGGAATGTTGTGAGCCTCGTCCACCACCAGATATTCATATTCCCCCAGAGCCGCATTTTCCGACTGCATATCCGCCAGTAGCAGATGATGATTCACAATCACCAGATTGGAGTTTTCTGCCTTCTGCCGTACATCCATCAAGAAACATTGTTTAAAATATGAGCACCGTTTGCCCTGACAGGTGTGTCGATCTGCGGCCAGTTTTTTCCATACCGAACTGGAGGAATTGGGGGTAAAGGAGGTGTTTTCCGAAATGTCTCCGGTTTTGGTAAATTCCTTCCACACTAGCAAATTGATATAGTGTTGGGCTTCACGGGGTGAAAACATCCGTTCAAAATCCAACTGAGATTCTGCCCAGCGGCGCGCACAGATGTAGTTTCTCCTCCCCTTGAGCAACGTGGCTCTAAAAGGCAGATCCAAGCAGTCCCGCACCAGAGGAAGGTCTTTGTAAAAAAGCTGTTCCTGCAGGTTTTTGGTATTTGTAGAGACCACAACTTTGGTTTCATTTTCATTGGTAAAAAGTATGGATGGAATAAGATACGCTAGAGATTTTCCCACACCGGTTCCCGCTTCCACCAACAGATGTTCGCTGCGATTAAAGACGTCCAGCACTGCCTCGGCCATCTTGATTTGTCCTTCCCGCAACTCATAGTTCTCAAAGTTTTTATCCAGCACACCGTCCTTCCCAAAAATCCCCTGAATGTCATACATCCTGGCTGGCGATGGTTCATGCTCAATAAAATTGCGATTGTGAAAATCGATGACGGCGGTGGTTTTCCGAAGCAGTACGTGGGTCTTCTGATGCTCAACAAGTTTGGCTATAAAATTGGCCAGCTGGGATGCATACCCCCCATGGCGCGCTACTTCTGCTATCCGATAATTGAGTTTCATGGGAATGTGCTCATCGATGAAATCCACCAGCTTGAGCAAAATCTCTCCCGTCGCCTGAGCATCAAATATGGCTCGATGGGCATTGGAAAGATTAATGGAAAAATATTCCGCCACCGTCCCCAACCGATGATTGGGGATGAAGGGAAGATAAATCCGGGCAATTTCCAGCGTATCAAGGATCGGATTGGGAAAATCCCTTACTCCTGTCTGCTGGCATTTGGTGTTGATAAACCCCACATCAAAGGGTGCATTATGACAAAGAAGGGTGTGATCTTCCACAAAGTTGCGCAATCCTGCAATGGCATCTGGCAATTGCATCCCTCCTGCCAGTTGCTGATCGGTGATATGGGTGAGCAACTTGATAAACTGGGGCACCGGTTTTGTGGGCTTGATGAAAACGCTGAAGCGCTCGGTCTCTTTACCCTCGATGTACTTTACCGCACCGATTTCGATAATTTCATCCTTTTCCTTATCAAAACCCGTGGTCTCGATATCCATGGCCACAAAACTGAAAATTGTACGCATGATCAGCGCTCCATCTGGTAACGTTGGATTTTTTTGATAAGCCCCTGCCGACTCAGGCCCAGCCGTTTTGCCGCTCTGGTTTGATTCCATCCGGTCTCGCCTAAAGCACGCAAAATCATCTGCCGTTCCAGTTTCTCTACCGCTGCCTTCAAGCTGGTATCTTCCAATAAATTCAGGGTGTCAGTGTTTTCCCGGAAACGGAATATCTCTCCCGATAAGTCGGATGATTTAATGTATGTATCATCGTCCGCAAGAGTTACGGCCCGCTCTATTTCGTTTTCAAGCTGTCGAATATTACCAGGCCAATCGTAGCTGCTGAGATATTTCATCGCTTCTTCGCTGATGCCGTTTACCCGTTTTCCCATCCTGCGGCAGAATTTATCCAGGAAGTGTACAGCCAGCAACGGCACATCGGATTTTCGTTCTTTCAGAGACGGCACATTGATGCGAATGACATTGAGGCGGTAAAAAAGATCCAGCCGGAATTCCCCTTTTTCCACTTTTTCTTTCAGCGATACGTTGGTAGCACAGATGACCCGCACATCCACCTTTTCCGTTTTGGTAGAGCCAACCCGTTTTACTTCGCCTTCCTGCAAAAAGCGGAGCAGCTTGGCCTGGGTCGAGAGGCTGATGTCGGCAATTTCGTCCAGAAAGAAGGTCCCGCCATCGGCAATTTCAAAGAGCCCTTTTTTGTCGTGAGTAGCCCCGGTAAAGGAACCTTTCACATGGCCAAAAAGTTCACTTTCCAGGAGGGTTTCCGGCAAAGCACCGCAATATTGGGCGATGAATTTTTTGTTGCGCCGATTGCTGTTGTAGTGTAGTGCCCGGGCGATCAGCTCTTTCCCGGTACCACTGGGACCTTCCAGAAGGATGGTGGTTGGAGTGTTTTTTATCTTATCTATCATGCGGAAGATTTCCTGAATCTTCTCACTTTTCCCAATGATGCTTGTAAAATTACCCTGAGACGCCAGCTCTTCCCGAATAACAGCGTGGGATTTTCGCAGGTTTTCGTAGGAGAGATTTTCTACGATCACCACAATTTGATTGCATAAAGCACTGAGAAGATTGTAGATTTTTTCGTTGAAATAGTGAGAACCGTGCTTTGTAAAGACACAGATCACCCCGCGTTTTTCGTTACGCACCGTAAGGGGGAAGGTAACAATATTGTTGTATTCCGGTGCCATGTGGGGTTGCTTGATATTTTTGCATCCTCCACTGAAAAAGGTTTGATTCACGATTTCCATGATAACATTAAACCGTTTATCCTCATTGGAAAAACTGTTGAAAATCACATATTCCCACGCATCTTTCACCTGCTGATTCGGATAGAGACAGAAGACGCCCCCATCGGCTTCGGAAAATTCCACCAGTTTATCCAGCGCTGTTTCCAGCAACAAATCAAAGTCGTCGATTCCATTGAGGCTTTGAGTAATTTCGTAGAACTGATTCAGCAGGGATTCCTGCTGCTTTGATTCCTTCAATTCGATAGCGTATTTTTTGTTTATTTTTTGTATCAGGATGTCGTTTTTTTCCAGGAATTTGATGGCACCAAAGCGCTTGATAATCTTCTTATTTTCGGTAAGGAGCTGAAGAGCCTGCTCCCATTTTTCTTCTCCAAACAAAATCTGAGCAAAGCGGAAATTTGCCATAGCCAGTTCGAAATTGTTGTTGGTCTGGATGAACTTTTCTATGGATTTCTTCAGCAATTCCCGAGCCGCGGCAGGATCATTCTGCATCATAAAAGACTTGAGATAATAGCAGCGCCCAATCTGGAATTGCTGATCAATCTCCTCGGCAAGTTTCAATGCACTGTCCAGATAGTAGATTGCACTTTCAAAGTTTCTGGTCTGTATGAAATAGAAGGCCTGTTTTTGTGAGCCTTCAATGATTTTATCTTTGGCATTGAGGCCCTTGAAAAAGTCATAGCTTTCTACCAAATAGCCATAGGCTTCCCCGAATTTATGGAGGTGAGTAAGCACGCTGCCAAGGTTTCCATAAAGCTCTGCCTTCAAAAAATCATCGGTGATACTGGGAAGCAGCTCCATCCCCTTGGCATAATAATCATAAGCCATACCATATTCCCCCCGCCGCTCATAGAGCTCACCGGTATTGTTGTAAGATTTGCACAACCCCTCATAAAAGTTGGTATCCTTAGATTTGCGGATGGCCCGTTCATAATAATCGGTTGCCTTAGTCCAATCCCCAGACTTGAAAAACAGTGCCCCCAAGTTGTTGTAAGCGGCTATCACGTTGCGATAGGAGTTAAATTTCACCGCAATATCATGAAGCTGATTGAAGGCGTCTTCTGCATTTGCATACTCACCGTTGTCCATATAGGTAATGCCGATATTGTTATATATTTTGGTGATGATGTCGCGGTTTCCCAAAAGCCGCTGGATTTTCAGCGCCTGATTAAGATAATTCAGTGACTTTTTATAGTTATTTTCATCTTCAAAAAGATAACCAAGATTGCTGTAACACCCCGAGATGCCATCCAGATTGTAGCGCTTCTGCTCATATTCCAGGCTTTTTAAATACAGCGATTCCGAGAGTTTCCATTCCCCCTGCAACATCGCCAATCCTGCCAGGTTATTATTTATTGCAGCCAATCCTTCATGAGAATCGATATGACTAAAGAGTTTACCTGCCTCGGTAAATTCGGTTTCGGCCTTATTCCATTCATTGTTGTAATAGTAGAGCAATCCGCGATTTTTACGGCATAAGGCACGGATGGTTACCTGATCGATGCGATCGTCTATTTCATCAGAAAGTTGTATCACTTCTTCAATCGTTTCCAGAGTCTCGTTGTATTTATCTTCTTCCATCAAGATTTCAGCTTTGAGCAATTTGATCTTAGAGCTCCAGAAAGGAGTGATGGAACCAGGAGAATATTTTTTGATGATCTCCAGCGCAAAAGCAGAAGAATTGAGATTAAATAAACAGCGGGCCAGTTGATAAATAATTTCTTCCGCCGGCAGCTTGTTATTTATACTCATCTTCAATGCAGCACGAAAATGTTCCGATGCACCCTCATTGTTGTTCAGATACATTAAAACCAATCCCAAATCCTTATGGAGTTGCGCTTTGATCAGCTCATTTTTTTCCTTTTCCAGCTGCTTTCCAAATACCAACAAGAGAGAATCAAAGTCCTTTATGTTTTGCAGATAGTTCGTCACGCTCTCCCTTACCGATGCCTCACATAAATCAAACATCACACATAAATCGCCCAGCTTTTCCTTTTCTACTTTTTCCAAAATAGCATCAAACAGCGCTTTTTTCCTGGATGCAGGCAGCTCGTTGAATTGCTCCTGCACAATGCGTACTTTGCGAACATAATCACGATTATCAAACTGGAAGATCAGTTTTTTCTCTCTGAGAATCTGTACATTGGTTTTCAATTCCTCGGCGTTATACAATTTACCCAGCAATTCATTGCTTTCCCCGGCATCGCAGAGAAACATGGTAAACAACAGACGCTTGAGATTGTCTGGTAAATCGTTGATATTCTGTGTTACCAGAGCATTCACATTGATCTTTTTTTCCAGATATGACCCAAAATCCAGGGATTTTCCTGCATTGAAAAAATTGTTTAAGATGTGCTGGATGACGAAATAATTTCCCTTCGAAATATTGAATATTATCTCGCTCTCGGTGGTGAATTGTTTGTTCTGTTTGGGAAACAGCTCTAGTATGATGTCTTTGATTTCCTGAACAGAAAGGGTGGGAATCTCGATTTTTTCAGACAGCGGGAAGGTCTTCTTCTGTGAAAAAAAGATTATCGACATGTTGATATCAGAGCAGTATTGTACGAAATATTCGAGGAAATCCCGGGTGTATTGATCCAGAAAAGTACCTTCGTATATCAAAAGATCAACCGGCTTCAATAGTTTACGATTGCGTAATTGCTCGGTGAGATAATAGAAGAAATCGTATTTTGCCGTAAACCCAAAGACCTGTGAATCATGAATGATAGCATCAAAATCCTGCTCGGTTGCTACAGATATACGGGTAATTAAATTCCGTAGATGATTATAGAGAAATACTGGGGGCAGATAATATTGCAGCATCCGCTCCCTCTCTGCCAGATACGCATACAACGACCTGAAGATAAAAGATTTACCAGACCCCGTCTCTCCCACTATCTCGATAATCTTCCCACCAGATGCTTTGATCCTGTCATAAATATGCTCTATCAACACATTGTTGTTTATTGCATATCGCGATAAAACAGATTCGATTTTCTGATCCATAACTCTCACACTCCCTCATTTAATACGAAGGGAAAATCAAAAAATCGACAAGATTTGTCAACATAGTTTTTTACCTGTAAAATTAAGTGACATATTGAATGCTATTGCAGAAAACCCAGAATCTTCCCCAGGGCTGAAGAAAAGTGGCGCGCACTCAGCTTACGCATGCAGTTAAAATGCTGACGCGGACAGCTCTCCTGCCCGTGTAAGGAGCAGGGCTGGCAAGGTAACGATGCACATAAAACAATGGCTCTATCATTTTGTGGCGCAAAACCCAATGCCGGGTGTGTGGCTCCAAATGCAGCGATCTGGGGTTTGTGCAAAGCTGCGGCAATATGCATCGGCCCACTGTCATTGCTCACTACCACGTCCACACTCTGGATGGCGGGAACCAATTGTGCCAGAGAAAAAGCTCCACAGAAGTCCGTTATCGAAGCATCAGTAGCAACGATAAGCTCCTGCGCCAGGTGCTGCTCGCCTGGCGAGCCAAGCACCGCAAAACGGCAGGAATATTCCTTTGCCATCAGGTTCAATGCTTCTGCCAGCTGCGCAACAGGATATTGTTTGGTAGCATGTTGTGCCCCGGGAAATACCCCGATCAGAATTATGCCCTCATGCTTCAAAGCCGCTAATTTTTCCAGTTCTTCCGACGTTGCAGAATCGGCAATCAATCGGGGAGAGCTAACCGGGACGGTTATCCCGGCTTTGCGCAGTGCCGAAAAATAGAGATCCACTGTTGAATGTATCGTCTCTGCCGTTTTGTGCCGCACGATGCGGCGGCGCAGGAAATGACGTTTGTCATAGGTTACGGTTCGTTTCCCCATCACCAGCATCTTGACCAAAAAAGTATTGAATTTGTTATGCAGATCTATCACCAGATCAAAACGGTACCGACGTCCAAAGGCAAAGAGACGTCCTGCCTGCTGTAATGTTTCCCAGCGGTGCACCGTGATGGGCAGGCCAAAAGACTCTACCAGCGGCATGAATGCGGATTTGGTGAGATAGTGTAACTCTGCATCCGGCATGTGGGCAGCCAGAGCCGCACAGACGGATTGGGTGAGAACGATATCCCCTATCGAGCTAAGCCGAATCACCAAAATCTTCATACTATCTCCTTTTTCCCGAAGTGCTTTCGGTGGTTTATTTCTCTCTTCCGAAATCGCCTTCATTCGTCTTTCTCTTGAATTTCCACCGGGTCAGCACCGCTCATGTCCAAAATCACTCCCCGGCAATCATTTACCTTTTTCAGTGCCTTCGGTGGCTAATTTCTCTCCTCCGAAATCACCTTCATTCGTCTTTCTCCTGAATTACCATCGGGTCAGCACCGCTCATGTCCGAAATCACTCCCCGGCAATCATTTACCTTTTTCAGTGCCTTCGGTGGTTTTTTTCTCTTTCACCAACACCACTTTTTAAAAAACAAATCGTTTAAAACCAAGCTTCCCGGTTCCAAAGTTTATTAAAAGCCCAACCTTTATCCCTGTGGCTTTTAAATAATGAAGCAATTGAGCTTGATGAATATTCTGTAGCATCTTCACCGCCTTCAATTCAATCAATATTTCATTATTTACCACAAGGTCCGCAAAATATTCACCAACAAGATAATTATCTTTATAGCGAACATTGATAGGTTTCTGCTGTTCAACAAAAAAGCCTTCGTTTTCAAGTACGTGTTTCAGGGCATTCTCATAAACTTTCTCCAGAAAACCAAAGCCAAAATAATGATGAACATCGTAGGAAAGTTGCCGAATTCTTTCTGTTTTGTCATAAAAAATCAAATTCATACACACCTCCATCTCATTCAATAGGAAACCGTTTTCATCCCATCAACCGATAAAGAACCTTTCTATTTCCACCGGGTCAGCACCGCTCATGTCCGAAAACACTTCCCCGTAATCATTTACCTTTTCAGTGCCTTCGGTGGTTTTTTTCTCTCTTCCGAAATCGCCTTCATTCGTCTTTCTCCTGAATTTCCACCGGGTCAGCACAGCTCATGCCCGAATTCACTATTAGGCAATCATTTACCTCTTTCAGTGCCTTCAGTGGCTAAGCCTACGCCAGACTCTCCACGATTGCTTTCACAGCGGCTACCGCTTCATCGATTTTCCCTACATCTTTGCCTCCAGCCCGGGCCATGTCTGGACGTCCACCGCCACGACCACCCACGATCTCGGCGACCTTGCCCACAATTACTCCGGCCTTAAACCGTCTGGTAAGGTCTTTGGTGACGATAACGATGATGGAAACTTTTCCGCCCACATCACCTATCAGCACACCGATCCCGCTGCCCAATTTGTCCCGTAACTGATCACCAGCTGCACGCATTGCTTTGCCATCGGCTACATCCAAACGCGCAGCTACCAGCTTAATCCCATCCACATATGTAGCCTCAGCCAACAGCTCATCCAGCTTACTTCCGGCAGATTTTGCTTCCAGCGCTTCCATCTGATGATGGAGCTCACGATTTTCTTCTATAATCTTTTGTAATTTATCAAGCATCATCCCTTTAGGACTATTGACCAGGCGCATTACTTCTTCCAAATCGCTTTCCAGCGATCGCACATAGAGCTCGGCCTTCTCCCCCGTTACAGCTTCGATGCGGCGTACCCCAGCAGCAATTGAGGATTCTGACAAAATCTTGAATAATCCGATTTCCCCGGTAAATTGCAGATGCGTCCCGCCACAAAGCTCCTTGCTGAAATCTCCCATTGTAACCACTCGCACTTCGTCGCCGTACTTTTCACCAAACAGTGCTGTTGCCCCTTCGGCTTTGGCTTCATCTATCGGCTTCACAGCAGTATCTACAAAATAGCAATCTCGCACCACGCTGTTTACAATGCCCTCCACCATGCCTAATTCTTCCTGCGTAACCTGCTGAAAATGGGTAAAATCAAAACGCAAGCCATCAGCGTTCACCGCAGAGCCTTTCTGGTTTACGTGAGCCCCCAATACATCCCTCAACGCCTGGTGCAACAGATGAGCCGCCGTGTGATTCCGGGCGATGCTGAGACGTCTTTCTTCATCAATCATTGCCACAAATTCCTCGTCCGATACTTCCCCTTCCAGCACACGCCCAATGTGCACAAAAAGATCCTGCTGCTTTTGCACATTCTCAATTTTTATCTTACACGTGTCGTTGTACAGCACGCCCGTATCGGCCACCTGCCCTCCGCTTTCAGCATAAAATGGGGTTTTATCCAGCACGATGCGCACATTATCATGGTCGTCTATCGTATATTTCAGGATGCAGCAGCGGGCGGATGTTTTGTCGTAACCCACAAACTCTGTAGGTGTGCAGTCCCGCAGCTCGATCCAGTCCACATCTTCAATATTCAGGGTAAATCTGGCAGCATTGCGGGCTCGGGTTTTCTGGGCTTCCATAGCAATATTGAAGCCAGCTTCGTCCAGCTCAAGTCCCTTTTCTTCGGCCAATATGCGAGTGAGGTCCAGCGGAAAACCGTAGGTGTCGTAGAGCATGAAAGCATCGGCGCCATCGATGCGGTTTGCATCCAGATGGGCGATGATCTCCTGAAATTTCACCAGTCCTTTATCCAGGGTAAGGTTGAAACGCTCCTCTTCGGCTTTGATGATCATTTTGATGTGAGCCTGCTTTTCCCGTAGCTCGGTGTAATGATCTCCCATCACAGCCACCACACTATCTACCAAACGGTAGAGGAAGGGTTTTTTGAGTTCCAACAGCCGTCCGTGTCGGGCAGCTCTGCGCAGGATGCGACGGAGCACATAGCCGCGACCCTCATTGCCGGGGAGTCCACCATCGGCCAAAGCAAAGCTGAGAGCCCGGATGTGATCGGCAATAACCCGATGAGAGATACCTTCTGCATCCTGCCGATATGCCACTCCCGAGATGGACGCAATGGCATCCAGAATGGGAGAAAAAATGTCGGTATCGTAATTGGATGATTTGTTTTGCAGCACTTGGCAGATGCGCTCGAAACCGGCGCCGGTATCGACATATTTTCTGGGAAGCGGATGCAGTGCGCCGTCGGCATCGCGGTTGTATTGGATGAAAACCAGATTCCAGAGCTCGATGTAGCGATGGCAATCGCCATTGACCTTGCACACGTGGTTGGGATCGTGTTTCAGGTTGCAAAATTCTGCGCCCCGGTCGATGTGAATTTCGGAGCATGGGCCGCAGGGGCCGGTTTCTCCCATTTCCCAAAAATTGTCTTTATCGTCGTGATATTCTATGTGAGAGGGATCGATATCGGTTTGAGATTTCCACAAGTCATAGGCTTCGGTGTCGCTTTTGTACACTGTGGCGTACAGCAATTCTTTGGGAAGTTTCCACACATCGGTGAGCAATTCCCAAGCCCAGGAAATGGCCTCTTTTTTGTAATAATCCCCAAAACTCCAATTTCCCAGCATCTCAAAAAAAGTATGATGGTAGCCATCTCGCCCAACTTCTTCCAGGTCGTTGTGTTTTCCCCCGGCCCGGATGCATTTCTGCGAATCCGTTGCCCGTGGAAAATCAGGATCTTTGAGCCCTAAAAAGATGTTTTTAAATTGATTCATCCCGGCGTTGGTAAAGAGCAGGGTAGGATCATCCCAGGGAATTACCGGCGCTGAGCGCACCGGGATGTGTTGTTTGCTCACAAAAAAATCAATGAACTGTTGACGAATATCATTACTTTTCATTGCTACCTCAATCTATAACTTATTTATTTTTATTCGATTGGAGAAATTCCGGAAGATGGGCTTTTTTGTAAAGAAAAAGCTTGGATGGGTGGGCACCAAAGAAGTTATCCTGTTTTGTTTTATCCCGATGCCTCTTGCCAGGGCCTCGGCAAAACGTGGCAAAAAACGGGAGCTCGGTGTAGCAATGCATCGAGCCCCAAAAACTATACATGGAGTATGCTATTTTTTGTTGAAAAACCCCAGAATGATGCCCAGA
This sequence comes from Candidatus Cloacimonadota bacterium, assembly GCA_021157525.1. Classification (GTDB taxonomy): domain Bacteria; phylum Cloacimonadota; class Cloacimonadia; order Cloacimonadales; family TCS61; genus JAGGWK01. Next base: position 13,637 of record JAGGWK010000062.1, read on the forward strand.
ACCACGCTCCAGAGAGCGGCCAGCCCGATCTGGAAATTGGTGGGTAAACTAAAGGTGATGGTGTGAGCTGGAATCCAGAACCAGATCATGCAAAGCATCCCTTTTCCAAGACCCTCCCAGTTTTTCACCTTGAGCACCAGGTTATCCAGCAACCGGTGAAAAATCACCATAAACACGCCAAACTGGATATTGGTGAAAAAGGAGATAGCAAAGGCTCTCAGCAGCGTGTGGGTCATCACCGCTTCCGGAAGCAGATGATGTTCTACCAATGCCGCCACATAGCCTTTAAAGCCGGTAAAGGTGTATTTGATACACACCGCCAAAATACTCCACACCACCATCTTCCAGATAGTGATTTTGAAGGAAAAAGGCCAGATGATTTTCTTGGTGACAATCCATTTTGAAATCACTTCCCCAAAAGTACCCAAAAAGGCAAACTGAATGATTGCTGTGATTATGGGATGAGCGGTAACCGCCTGTATATACCAATTCATAGAAAACTCCTTAATTTCAATTTACGGCAAAAAATAGTGGGTCTCACTTTTCTGCAAGGTAAAACAGCTTTGCAGAAAAAGCCCCGTAGCTACCGAATTTCCTCACCATGCCAGTGCAACACCAAAATGCTGGCGATCAACCCCACTGCTCCACCAATGTGATAGGGAACAGTATATCCCAGGATGAACGTGCCCAACGTGAGTATGATCTTCCATTTCAGTTTTACATCGGGGCACACCCACAATCGGATAAAGACATAGATGGTTGCAAGCCAGAAAATTATAAACATTATTCTTTCTCCTGCATCTGGAAATGGGGAAACAGTTTTGCCATAGCCTCGGATGCAAGTATCAGGAGCGGCAGCGACACCACAAAGCGGATGATGGTAAATTTTATCCCCACAAAGGTCGCCTCAAAAATAGTCATCGGCACGCGGGTAATGGTGGCGGCAGCCAGATAGGTAAACAGCATCCCCGTCCGCGCCCCTTTACGGGCAAGGGCAGCTGCAACCGGTAACGCTACGAAAAGCCCCCCCACTGTGGTGGCTGCCAAAGCAAACACCCAAAAATAGCCCAACATCTTCGAGCCTTCACCCAGGTGTTTTTCCACTGTTTCCCGCTTGATCCATACATCAAAAAGCCCGATAATAATAAAGGCGCAGGGCACCACTTTGATAAGAGACCAGGAAAAACTAACAAAGGAATGGAATATAGCTATCCCTGGCTGAAATTGTACCCCCCAGGAAACTCCGAGAAAACCGACAAAGAGTCCAAACAAAACAAGATTTCGTTTCATAGTGCGATCTCCCCAAAGGCAAAGCCGGTAATCACCGCCACCAGCAGCGCTATCAGCAAACTCATCAGGTTACGCAGCAAAGCAGGACGAGTGCCCAGATATTGCTTTTCCAGTGGAAATGAAAGGACTCCCACCATCATGAGAGTGGTGGTGAAAGCAGAAATAACCATGTAGGGCACACCCTGCGAGAGAAGAATACCACTCAGAGGATAAGCGATAAATCCCGGCATCATGCTGATAGAACCAAGTAACGAGCCTACCGTCATGCCAAGCCAGCGATTGTTCATGCCCAGACTGCGGGCTATAAATTCCGGCGGGATAAGGGGCAACACGATGGCTACGGCCATCACCATCAAGCCAAAAGCAGGCAAGATCCTGGCGAAACGCTTCCACGCAATCTTCAGTGCTTTACGGGTTTTTGTGGCATTTGCCTTCCAGGATACAACCAGTAATATCCCGGTAACAATGTATAATACAATCATGTAACCATAGCGGATAACCACCTCTTCTGTGGCAAGAATTTATTTAAAGGTAAGAGATGCAGGCGGATTCTGGAAGCTGTTGAATCCATTTCACTCTTGACGCCATGACCCTATGTCCGGCCTTTGCTCCTGAAAAAGAATTGAGGAGTTACATGATATATCTTTGGATCGTTTCGTTGGTGTGGGCCTTTTCCTTTGGCATGATCAAAGGGCAACTCGCCGGTCTGGATGCTACATTAGTAGCTGCAATTCGTCTGTTGCTGGCCACGATTACCTTTTTACCCTTTATGCGGTTAGGCGGGATGCAAGTGAAGAAAGCGTTGCAGCTGGCCACCATCGGTGCAGTACAGTTTGGCCTGATGTACATTGCCTACATCGCGGCCTTCAGCTATCTGGCATCCTGGCAGATTGCCCTCTTTACCATTACCACACCCCTTTTTGTAACCTGCCTGGATGATCTTCTCCACAAAGGTTTTCAGGGTCCTCGGGCCGTAGCTGTGATCATGGCTTTGCTGGGTGCGCTGGTTCTGGTCTTCCGACAGGATAACTGGGGCCCCTTTGTTACTGGTCTTGTTTTGGTACAGCTTTCCAACCTTGCCTTTGCTGTGGGACAACTGTCCTATAAGCGGGTAATGCACAACAGTAACCACAAACCACACGAGACCTTTGGACTGCTCTATGGTGCCGCAGCATTGGTTAGCGGCATTGCTGCACTGGTACGCACCGGCGGCCATCTGCCTGTCATCACAGCAAATCAATGGCTGGTATTGATCTACCTCGGAGTAATCGCATCAGGTGTGTGCTTCTTTTTGTGGAACTACGGTGCACTGCGTACATCGGTGGGTAATCTGGCGATCATGAACAACATGAAGATCCCTACTGCCATGATCGTTTCGCTGCTCTTCTTTGGCGAATCGGCTGATCCGCTGCGATTGGCTCTGGGCTCAGGCATCCTTGCCTGCGCACTTTGGGTACAGCAACGAAGTGAGAAGAAGATGACTCTGACCGCTGAAAGAAAGCCGGGTAATGCATAGAACTGATTATTAAAGCCGGGTTTATACCATCAGCTCAAACTGACACACGTCATCACCACTTGCTATCCCGGCCTGTTGCCACTCGTAGCTTATTGAATCAACAATTGCATATTCGGAAATATGCAGAAAAACCAGGCTAGTCAAAATAAACAAAACCAA
>JAGGWK010000035.1 GCA_021157525.1 Candidatus Cloacimonadota bacterium
ATTATGTGCTGATAAAAGCCAACAACCAGCCGGGAGAGTTCACCTTTGCCGACAGCAGCGGTTATTTTGAAATCCAGCTTCCCGATGGCGTCTACGATCTGTATGCCGAACGGGTGTTTTACGATGATGCGATTGTCTATTCAGTTTCGGTGGAAAACGGACTGTCGTCTGAGGTTGATTTCAACATGACCTATGAAGATCCAATGGTAAGCGTATCGGGAAACGAGTTAAACATTAATAATTCGAAATTGGAAATTAGCAACTATCCCAATCCCTTCAATCCAAGCACTACCATCAGCTACTCCATTCCGGCTGCCGCCGCAGTGGAACTGAGCATCTACAATGTAAAAGGCCAGAAGGTGGTTACCCTGGTTAACCAGCATCAGGAAGCGGGAGAGTACGCTACGCAGTGGAATGGAACTGATTCAGAAAACAATCCGGTAGCTTCTGGAGTGTACTTCTACAGGCTGTCAGATGATCATGGTAATAACAAAGTACAGAAGTGCCTGCTGCTGAAATAAAAAAATCGGATCGCCGCTTCAACCTCCGACGTCCGAAAAGACGTCGGAGGTTTTTCTTTCTGTTGAACTGCTGAACAATGCCAACTCTTGTCCCAGCGCCCAGCGCGGGACGCACATTGTTTATCTATCCTCATCTTGCGCCTTTCTGCGTCCTACGTAGCCTTGGCGAAGGAGGAGCGAACTTTGCAGTGAATAAAAGGTAACAGGCGGGTTGATGGAAACCCCCTTTTATTCCCCCTTACAAGAGGGACTGGCAATCTGTCCATAATTCGAATAATTTGTGTTTATCCGTGGTTACTCTTCTCCAACTCACACACCCAGAAGCAATAAAAAAAGGCGGAAGTTTTCACTTCCGCCTTTTTGCTTATAACTCTATAATCGGCTTAATTTTAGTGAGCTTTTTCAGCTTCGCCGTCATAATCTTCTGTATGTTGTGTTGCTTCGGTTTGTCGAAGTTTACTTTATCTATGTTATACAACATTTCTTGCAACTGATCTACATTCATCTCTTTACGTGGTGCTTCTCTGCCAAGCTCCTTCAGCACTTCTGCCTGCCAATAGCTGGGCTTGATTTGCTCCTTGGTGATGAATCCCAAATGATACATATTATCCAACACTTTCTCAAAGCAATCGGATTGCTTGGGATTGTGGAATCTGCTGATCCGGCCGTCGTTGGCGATAGCCGTACCCTCGATCTCCAAATAGGAAGGTCGGGGAAAGATAATCTGGGATGGATCAGATTCATCCAGGTGCGTAAGAAATGAGAGGATGAACTTGCTATTCTTCACATGCTTTTTCTGCTCTTCGCAAGGAAGCTCGCCATAAAGCAAAGTGAAATCTGCCGGTTCTGCCTTGCCTGGCTGTATGCCAAAGTGCTGCAATCCACGGAAGTTTGCATAGTGAGAAAGGGGGAGCACTCCCGATCCTTTGGAAAAATCGCAGATCACGGAAGCAAGCATCCATACCTGCCAGATGGTCTCTTCATTTACCCGGTCGCGACTGTACAGGAACACTGTTTTGGTTGGTAATTCCATGGGAATTGGTTCATTGCGCTCGTCCTTGTTTTCTTCGCTGTCGTCATCGTCTTCGCAATAAGTGGCAATCACGCGGCGGAGAATCTCTTCCGGTGGCTCGTTGTAGTAGTCATCGGCATAGCGGTTGAAGTCGTTTTGCTCTTTATTGATGATGATGAGCTTTGCACCATCCCGCTGAAAAGAGCGGCAGAGCATCTTGAGGGTGTGGCTGATTTTGCCCACGATCACGATAGTTTCGGCTTGCCGAAGGTCATCATAGGTGGTGTTCATGAAGGGGGTTTTGGCGATAGTATCGACAAAACTCTTGTCGAAAGAGAGTGATGAGATGGTGGCGTCGATTTTTTTTGCCACCTGTTGCATCATCAGAATCTCCTCGTTTGTACAGGCGGGAGATACGTAGATGTTTCTCTTTCTGGATGCATCCAGGTGCTTCTTGATCTGATGATAAATGGCGGGATAATCTTCCGATGGTTTGGCAGTGCGCTCTATCTTTTCGGCAGAAGTCTCTTCATTTATCAGGATGGGGGTATCAATGTGCTCGGGGAGTTCATAAATCTGCCAGCCAAATTTTCCGTCGAAACAGAGATTTCGTCCATTGAATCCTTGCTCCTCAGGATAAGTGACCGAGGTGACCGTGTGTGCCTGCACATTCACGCTGATTTTGCATCCGGTGCCACATAAACCGCAGTTTTGCTCTACCACTTCCCCAACATGGGGATTTTGTTTGTAGAAGATATTGCGGGGAAGCAGGGCACCAACGGGGCATACGTCGATGCACTTTCCGCAGGATTCACAACTGGTTTCTACCAGGGATTCGCCAAACTCCGGACCAACAGTGGATTTGAAACCACGGAAAATATAGCCCAACACACCGGGCCCTTGCACTTCGGTGCAGATACGCACGCAGCGACCGCACTTGATGCATTTGTTTGCATCCCGCAGAATGAAGGGATGGGTTTCATCAATAGGATGCTTATTCTGGGCACCTGCAAAGAGGTCTGCATCCACCTGATATTCTGTGGCATAGGTGCGCAAAGCACAACTGCTGTTTACCATGCAGCCGCATTCCAGACAGCGCTGAGCTTCATCCATGGCGTCCACATCACTAAAGCCGGTTTCCACTTCGGCAAAATTGGATGCCCGTGCTGCTGGTGCCAGCTCCGGCATTTTCACCCTGTCAATGCGCTCGTATTGCTGATATTCTTCGGGAGAAACATCTGCCAGCTTTTTTGCCTTTTGCGAATTGAAAAGTTTTATCGGATCCAGCATCATTACACCACTTAGATAGCGGTGGATGGCTTCGGCAGCCCGCCCGCCATCGGCGATTGCTTCTACTGCTGTGGCCGGGCCACGGCGGAAGTCTCCGCCAGCAAAGAATTTATCGATGCCAGTGAACATGGTTTCTTCGTCGCTGCCCATGGTTAGCCGGCGGGTGATGGGGAATTCTTTGTCGCCAATTTTGTTGGCGGGGTCTGCCAGAAAATCCACATCCGGCTGCTGAGAAATGGCTGCGATGGCGGTGTCAAAAACCTTTTTGAAAAATTCACCGGTAGGTTGTGGACGGCGGCGGCCACTGCTGTCGGGTTCTCCCAACACCATTTTCTCCAGTTTCAATCCCACAAGTTTTTTCTTGGTTCCCAGGTATTTCACCGGATTTGTGAGGAAAAGCATCTTGATGCCTTCTTCTTCTGCCGCATCTACTTCATATGCTTCAGCGGGCATCTCGGTACGGGTACGGCGATAGATCAAGGTGACATCAGCACCCAGGCGTTTAGCTGTTCTGGCGCAGTCGATAGCGGTATTTCCACCGCCAATGACGGCAACATTTTTTCCTATTTTTTGTTTGCGACCCAGAGCGTTGTCACGTAAAAAGTCAACACCCAGGAAGCTTCCTTTTATGTCGCCGTTTTCTACCCGCAGGGGTACTGCTTTTTGAGCGCCGATAGCCATGTAAATTGCATCATATTCTGCATTTAACTGGTTCAATGTAATATCTTTGCCGATAGTGATACCGGTTTTTATCTGCATCCCGTTGGTGCACATCAGGGCGATCTCTTTATCCAATATCTTCTTGGGTAGCCGATATTCAGGGATGCCGTACCGCAGCCATCCTCCAGCTTTTGGGGCTGACTCAAAAACCGTTGCTTCGTGGCCATGATTACTGAGGTAATAGCCGCAGGTAAGGCCTGATGGCCCGCCGCCGATGATGGCGACCTTTTTGCCGGTTTTCTCTGCTTTTGGCGGCGTCCAGCTCCATTTGTCTCCCAGATCAAAATCTGCTGCATGACGTTTGAGCTGACGAATGGCGATGGGCTCATCTACAAGACTGCGGCGACATTCTGCTTCGCAAAAAGCCGGGCACACCCGTCCAATAGAAAGGGGCATAGGTAAGGTCTCTTTTATCACTTTCACCGCTTCGTGGAAATTTCCGTTGGCGATGTGAGAAAGGTAGGTTTGTACATCCACTTTGCTAGGGCAGGCTAATTTACAGGGAGCTTCGCAATCGGCATAGTGATCAGAAAGAAGCAGTTCCAGAGCCATTTTCCGTGCACTGAGAACCTCGGGGGAATTGGTAACAACTTCCATCCCTTCCTGCACAACAGTGCCGCAGGAAGTTACAAATCCCCGTCGTCCTTTTACCTCTACAGCGCAAACCCAGCAGGATCCAAAGGGTTTCAGTTCTTGATCATGGCACAGTGTTGGAATGGAAATGCTGTGCTCATTTGCCACATCCAGGATGGTTTTCCCGGCTTCAGTTTTAAAGGTTTTTCCGTTTATTTTCAGAGTAATCATACAGGCATCCCCTTATGATTTGGTAATTGCATTGAATTTGCATGTATCGTAGCAGGAGCCGCACTTGATGCAGGCATCCTGGTTGATGACATGTGGTTTTTTCACTTCGCCGCTGATGCAGTTTACGGGGCATTTCCGGGCACAGGCTGTGCAGCCTACGCATTTTTCTGCATCTATTTTGAAGGTAATGAGGGCTTTGCAAACCCCGGCGGGGCAGCGTTTATCCTGGATGTGTGCAATATATTCTTCCCGGAAGTATTTCAGCGTGGTAAGCACCGGATTTGGCGCTGTTTGTCCCAGACCGCAGAGGGAAGTGGTTTTGATTTTTTTCGAAAGCTCCATCAGGATGTCCAGGTCTTCCATCTTGCCTTTTCCTTCGGTGATGCGGGTGAGAATCTCCAGCATGCGGTTTGTGCCGATGCGGCAGAAGGTGCATTTTCCGCAGGATTCATTTTGGGTGAAGTTGAGGAAGAACTTTGCCACATCTACCATGCAGGTGCTGCTGTCCATCACCACCATTCCGCCAGAACCCATAATGGCGCCGGTCTGGTTGATGGAGTCGTAATCCACAATGGTATCCAGGAGTGATGCCGGGATGCAGCCGCCAGATGGACCTCCCATCTGTACAGCCTTAAAGGGCTTGTCGGTTTTCATCCCGCCACCCACAGTAAAGATGACATCCCGCAGAGGCATGCCCATAGGTACTTCAATGAGGCCGCTGTTCTTTATCTTTCCAGCCAGAGCAAAGACCTTGGTTCCGGGGCTTTTGGGTGTGCCCATGTTACGGTACCATTCTGCTCCGTGGATGATGATGTGGCGCACATTGGCAAAGGTCTCTACGTTGTTGATATTGGTGGGTTTTCCCCACAATCCCGATTGTGCCGGGAATGGTGGACGAATGCGTGGCATGCCCCGCTCACCTTCGATGGAGGCAATGAGAGCGGTTTCTTCGCCACAAACGAAGGCGCCGGCTCCCTGGCGGATTTCTATAGTAAAAGAGAAACCCGATTCAAAAATATTTTCCCCCAGCAACCCAAATTTCTGCGCCTGTTTGATGGCAATCTCCAGTCGGTGAATAGCCAACGGATATTCGGCGCGGGTGTAAACGATGCCTTCCCGGGCACCAATGGCATACCCGGCGATGAGCATTCCTTCCAGTACCGCATGAGGATCGCCTTCCAGCACACTGCGGTCCATAAAGGCACCCGGGTCGCCTTCATCGGCATTACAGATGATATATTTTGTATCACCGGTTGCTTTGCGAGTAAAACTCCATTTGAGTCCGGTGGAAAATCCTGCTCCACCACGGCCGCGCAACCCGGCATTGGTAATTTCTTCGATCACTTCATCGGGAGTCATGCTGCTCAAGGCTTTGCCCAGAGCCTGGTATCCTCCGGCACCAATATATTCGTCGATGCTCTCAGGATCTATTTCTCCGCAATTGGAAAGTACCAGCTTGACCTGCTTTTCAAAGAAAGGATGTTCTTGCCCTTCTATTTTATCTGCATCTTCCCCCGTCCAGAGGAAGCGCTTAACCGGCTGGCCATTGAGAATGTGCTCAACGATGATCGTGGTCATGATCTCCGGTGTTACGTTGCCATACATGACGCGAGGTTTGTCTTTTTCTTCTACTATTATTACCGGTTCAAAGGTTTGAAGCCCTTTCTCTCCGGTTTGAGCAACCACCACCTGCTTGATGTCACGTTCGGCAATTTCCCTTAACAAGGTTTTCTTCACCTCCCGTGCTCCTGCCGCAATACCGCTGGTGGACATGCATATCGTGATTTTTATATTTCCTTCAGAAAGCACCTGCTGCTGGTCTTGCAGTGATACTTCCCGAATTTCACGTAACTTCTCAAGATTCATGCGATGCTCCTTCGGCCTGGCGAATTTCATGTATCACCAAGCGGGTTTTTTCTGGAGTAAGCTTGCCGTGGACGTCTTTATCTATCATCATAGCCGGCGCAAGACCGCAACAGCCCAGGCAGGCAACTTCCATCACGGTAAAGAGACCGTCTTCACTGCTCTCCTCACCCTCTTTCAATCCCAGTTCATTACACAAGGTATCAGAGATAATATTAGCGCCGGCCACGTGACATGCGGTGCCTTTGCAGATGCGAACAATGTGTTTTCCCTGGGGCTTCAGCTGAAACATCGAGTAAAAGGTAGCTACACCGTAGATTTTTGCCAGATGTATCCCCGACTTGTCTGCGACGTACCTCATAGTTTCTTTGGATAGATAGCCTTCCAGTGATTGAATCTCTTGTAATAAGGGAATCAGTGGCCCTTTTTTACCGATAAACTTGTAGATTACTTCGTCAATCTGCTTTTTGTTTTTCAGCATGATCCAGCACTCCTTTTATCTGTATAATCCTTGACTCGGGTAGGTTTTGATTTCCTCTTTTCAGTGTCAATAAGTTTCTATGAAGCGCTGGGGACCCTCTGTTTATCAACGTATGGTTTCATATCAATAGAGATACGTGATTTTTAGATAGGTCTGGTTAAGAGATTTTACAAAGCTGTTATCTATCTCATCTTCGCTCAATTTGTAACCGGCAAAGAGGTATGACCCAGGACGATATTCCCAGCGGAGATTGCAATAGTATCCGATGTATTGTTCATTGGAGAATCTCTGGTAATTATTGTATCTCACACCGTTGGTGAAGGAAAGGCGATTTGAAAGATTGAGAGTGAGGTCGAGATTTCCCAGCCAATAGTCGTTATCAAAATAGGTTTTCGAGAATTGCGGAAGATCATAATAGGTGATATGGTTGATATCGGTTTTATAGGAGATGTATCTTGAAAACTCTCCCTCCAGGCCGATATGCTGAGAAAAGTTGTCATAAACATCACAGAGATAGTAGTTCAGGCTACTGGCATAGGATGCGTTAAGTCGCAGCTTCAAAGCACGTAATTGATGCCAGTAAAAATCGGCGGTCAGGTCATTATGCTCGAAATAGCGGCCTTCGTATAGTTCCCGGGTGTGAACCCCTTCCAATCCCAGATTTGAATGAATGCGGGTCTCTGCTTCCCAGCGGAGGTTTGAAGCTGTTTTGCGGGATGCGCTGGTGTCGTTATCCAGCATGTCATAGGTGCCAAAGGTCAGTTCCATCTCTTTGAACAGTGATCTTCTGAAACGTTTGCTTTTGGTTGCCGTGATTGACCATCCATAAAGATTTGTCTCTTCTATATAGCCCATATCAGCCTGATAATCTTTGCTCATCTGAGTAACCTGAGCGCTGAGAGTAAAATCTCTATCCAGCCAATGCATGCCGCCAAAGGAATAATAGCCGGTTTGCTCTTTTTCTCCCTTGGTGTCTTTGTAGGAATAGTTGAAGTCTGCATCCAGATAGAGATGGCGGGAAAGCCGGGCTGTGGGGTTGAGGTGAAGCAGCTCGTTGTGGGTATCGGAATTGAAGCGCGTGAGGCCGGTAATCTGACAACTATAGCGGGAATTGTAGGGCTTGAAGGCGATGATGCCATAGGTGTCGTCATTGCTTTCGGAGGTGTTTTTGTCTTGAGTAAAGAGTGCGCCGAAGGAGTATTTCTGTTCTTTGATGGTATAACGCAGAGCGTATTGTGGCTGAAGGATGTTGCGGGAATAGAATATTTCGGGATCCACGCCGAAGTAGTTGTCATCATCGATGAAGAAGTAGCGGTTCTCGTCGTAGCGCTTTACATATTTCAGGTTGTAGATATCGTCCTGATCATCCATGGGGACATCGGTGAAGTCGGGATTTACACTGGCTTTCAGCAGGCTGGATGAGGTGGGTTTCAGAGAAAAGTCAATACCCAGGTTTTCCTCATCAAAGGTCATCTCATCATCCAGTGTGTTGTATTTGGCAATCACGTAGGGACGCAGGTACAGGCTGATGCTGTGGGAAATCTCAGTGGGAATGGTGATGGGGGTAGCCAGTCGGAAATAATCGTATCCTGCCTCTGTGGTGAGGAAGCGGTCGGAGTAGACTTCCCGCGCTCTGGCATTATAGTGGGATGCAATAATGTTCCACTGATAGGGCGCATTTCCACTGATGCGCAGGTCTTTGAAGGGGATTTTCATACTCACGTGCCATGTGCCATTTTTGATAGTGCTGGTATAGGAATAAAAGCTGTCCCAATAGGCATCGATCTCGTGATCGCGGTTGCGCATTGCGTCATAGCGGTTTCCCAGAGGAAAGGCGTAAAACAGATAAGCGCTGTAGCTATTGGGATCCGTTATCAGCTGGATGCGAAGGTAGTCGGTTTCCCCCAGCCACTTATCTTTGGTAGTGAAATGACCTTTTTCAAAGGGTTCCGTGATGGATTTGACGGCATCGACGTAGAGATATTTCTGATCATAAGATACCGTAAAGGTTGCCGGGTTCGGCGACAAGGCAGAGTCGGGAGGATCACAGCGGTAGAGGGATTGTATCTGGATAACGGAGTGGCGGTTTGCATCCTGGGCTGAAGCCGATTGTGCCAGCAGTCCGAAAATGATATACAACATCCCTGCTACTATAAACATCTTCTTTATCATAGTATTTTATTCCTGTGTAAATGTAAATTTTGATTCTGAAAAGAGAGCCATGCAGGCATCTACAACAATTGGTTCAAAATAGGTGCCTTTGTGCTCGGAAATTTCCTTGAGTGCCAATTCGATGCCCAGAGCCGGGCGGTATGGGCGGTGGGACGTCATGGCTTCTACCGTGTCTGCCACCGCCAGTATTTTTGCCTCCAGCAAGATATTCTCGCCGGTGAGTTTATTTGGGTATCCAGAGCCATCCACCCGCTCGTGATGCTGATACACGATCTCGGCGATGGGCCATGGGAAGGATATTTCACTGAGAAGCTCATATCCTACCTGACTATGGTTTTTGATAACTTCAAATTCCATGGGATTGATTTTTCCCGGCTTGGAAAGAATGTCCGATGGAACCGCTATTTTGCCGATGTCATGGATAATCCCGGCAAACTTAACACCCTCCATCTGTTCGGAGGTGATGTGCATGTAGTGGCCGATGGCAAGGGCCAGCTCTTGCACCCGCTTCTGGTGGCCGGCAGTGTAGGGATCACGCATTTCTGATGTGCGAGCCATTGCCTGGATTATTTTTTCGGTGGAGTTCTTCAGGATGTCATAGCTCTTTTTCAGTTGCTGCTCTGCCCGGATCTGCTCAGTCATGTTGGTTAACAGCACAACTGCGCCATCAAAGTGAGTATCAGAAAAGAGAGGTACTCCCACGATGTTGCAAAAAAGCTGATCCCGGTTAAAGGTGTCGAAGGTGATCTGGGTTGAGACTTCTGACCCTCGGGTGAGTTCATCAAAAAAGGAACTCATCTGTTCCGTCTCGAATCCCTGGATGTCCGAGATCATCTTCTTTGTATGATCTTCCTTGATGCCGGTAACATTCATCATGATCTTCACCATTTCCGGATTTTCCAGCTCTATAACTAAGTTCCTGTCCAACCGAATGATTCCCGCCGGAGAATTTTCCAGCACTTCCTGGGTGATCTCGTAAAGCGAACGATAGAGTCGTTCCGACTGACGCAGTTTTTCAGTACGCTCCGTTACGATATCCTGAAGAGAATCATTGAGCTTCTTCAGGTCTGTTTCCGATTTTTTGAGCAAAACGTCGTTCAGCTTCAGCTTGACCACCAGGTAAACGGTAGCCAGCACAAAAAAGCCAAGAACGATCAACGATGTTACGACGAATATCTGGATCTGATTTTCCATACTGTAAATGAACTCCCCAACCAAAATATCAGGCTGATGAAATTTGCAAATTTCCCCAGTCCCCAATTTCCCAAATAATTGAACACCATCGGATTTGTCGATAACAAAGTGCCACCAAAGTAGAGTATGAACCCAGCAAAGATGAAGAAACTCTCTATGTAGTCAACAAATGAGTCTTGTGCCAACAAGCTCCGAATAACCAAAATAGACCCGATAAAGAGCAAAATCTGGTTGTAGAAATCTGTCGTGTTTATCGGGTCCCAACTATGATTTGTGTAGGTCAATATCGCAGACAAGATGATAGGGATGGCCAGAACTGAGAGAGTGATGATGAAAATCTCGGAGTATTTTTTCCGCGCCCGTGCCAGTTTAAACAGCAGGGAGCTGATATAAAACAATTCGAATATCATTACCAGTGCCCAGAAAAATATGTAAACCAGGGGTGAACGAGCAG
>JAGGWK010000050.1 GCA_021157525.1 Candidatus Cloacimonadota bacterium
ACATAACCATCTATAGTTATGGTAATATATTGTACAATAACCTGAAAATTAAAGTTATTGTACAACTCATTCATCTTCCCAGTCCAATTTATCCAATGGGCTTTTTAATTGAGAAATTCCGATATTTGTAACATGCGTATAAATCTCTGCGCAAGAAATCAACGCAGTATTCCTGTGTTCATCTGTAACGCAATCTTCCAATCCAATTCTCATAGCATCTCCTTGGTTCGGGTAACATCTTCGCCAACAATTGGTTTTTGGAAATGAGTGTCAACTTTATTTTATTGTCAGTTATGAGCTTTGGTATCGTTACGGTGAGTTTCGTCAGCAGTGAAGAAGGATGTGGCCGGGTACAGTGGAGCATTCCCACTTAAGTGAACATTCGGGGCTGCATCCCAAAAAAGGAGATTGACACTCACAAGTAACTTCAGATTTTTATACCATAAAAAAAAGGAGTCATACATGAAAAGAATCGTACTTATCCTGCTTGCTTCCCTTGCCCTGGGATTGTGGGCAGAAAATCACGGTATCGGCGAAGCAGACCTGTATCAGGCATATATGCAAGATCCATCCTGGGAAAACCTGCAAAAGGCCATGGAACACTATCGCACAGCTGGGGAAACCGATCCTGAAGCTGAGGTGATGTTGGCCTATCTGGCGGTAAATGAGCTGGAAAACGCCCTGGTAAATCTTGATGAAAGCAAAGACACCTTATCTACTCGGACACTCTTCTCCTATGCAAATTTGCTGCTGGAGCTCAGAAAATATGATGAGGCCATTCCTCTATATGAAAAACTGAATGAATCGGCACCAAAATGGAGTTGTCCATGGCGTCACAAGGGAGAGGCTCTGATGAAATCTCATCGTCTGGCGGATGCAGAAGCCGCCACCCTCATGGCTATCGAAACCCGTCCCGATCACTTTGATGCCTACATTCAGCTTGCCACCATTCGCAAGGATATGGGACATCCAGCCGAAGCGCTGGATGCTCTGGAGCAGGGATTGACATTTCAGGATGACGAAGGTGAAGTCAATATGACGGATGTAGATTTCTTGCATTTGGAACTTTTAAAGAGTACCGGAAAGACTCAGAAATACGATGCTCTTTATAAAAAATTGAAAGCTGACGTTCCTGACGATCCTCGTTTACAGTAAGGCTTCTCAGATAATGACAACGCCCGGGAAACCGGGCTTTTCCCCTATATTCAGTAATGGGGCTTCATCGGAATGTAAACATGCCGAAGAGAACCGAATCAGAAAAAATGGCCGAGAGGGCAGGAATCGAACCTGCCATGGACAGTTTTAGCTGCCCAACACTGGTTTTGAAGACCAGATGGAACACCAGTCCCGTCCTCTCTGAAGATACGGAAAGGAAAAACCGGGATTCCTGTAAAGTAATTTTTCCAAAGCATCAGACAAGACTTGACGAAATCTCCCCTGCGCCAAACTTCCAATGCAAATGCTGTAAGGAATGAGGTTACATGGAAACAAAACACATTATTATGGGTACAGCGGGGCACGTAGATCACGGTAAAACCGCTTTGATCCGAGCTCTTACCGGATTTGACTGCGATACCCACAAGCAGGAAAAGGAACGGGGAATCACTATCAATCTGGGTTTTACTCACCTCGATCTTCCCAGCGGAAACAGCATCGGCATTATCGACGTCCCCGGCCACGCTGACTTCATCAAAACCATGATCAGCGGCGCGTGCGGCATGGATATGGTTCTGCTGATAATAGCTGCCGACGAAGGGATAATGCCCCAAACCCGTGAACACCTGGAGATCATGAAACTTCTGGGAGTGAAACAGGGTATCATTGTCCTCACCAAAACCGACACCGTAGATGAAGAGCTCGCAGAACTGGCCATGGAAGAAGCCCGGGAATTTGTAGCTCACTCCTTCCTGGAAGCAGCTCCCATTCTCCCCGTCTCGGCCATTACCGGCGCCGGTATTCCTCAGTTGATACAGGCTATCGAAGCGATGATTCAACAGATGCCGGCTCACATCGTTGCAGGCAATTTCAGGATGTACATAGATCGCCAGTTTGTGCAGCCGGGTTTCGGCGTTATTGTCAACGGCTCGGTGCTTTCCGGAGCCATCACCCAAACCGATCCCGTCTATTTGCTTCCCCCCGGCAAAGAGCTCCGCATCCGCCGCATGGAGCGCCACGGCAAAGAAGTTCATTCCATCCAGGCCGGAGACCGCGCTTCCATCAATCTGGTGGGCTTGAAACAAAAGGAATTTAAGCGGGGAATGCTGCTTTCAGGACGCCTCCTCAATACCACCCGCCTCATCGATTGCCGTCTCTTGATCTTTGCCGAAGATATCACTCTGGGTTTGTGGAGCCAGGTGATGTTTTTCAGCGGTACTATCCGTCTTATGGCAAGGATGCATCTGCTCAATGCCGACATCGCCACCGCTGGCAATGATGCGTTGGTGCAGATATATCTCCCCGAAGATGTGGTGCTGCAAGCCGATGACCATTTTATTGTCCGCAATTCCAGTGGCGATGCCACAATCGGCGGCGGTCAGGTGATAGACCCCTACCCGCTGCATCATCGGCGCAGACGCAAAGGCGCCATCGAAGAAGTGTCGCAGATGGCTTCCGGCAATGTTGGCTTGCGCATCGCTGCCGAAGTAAAAAAGCATATTGTTCCCCTCACCCACGTAGAAATAGCGGAAAATCTCGATCTGGAAGCCGACGAGATCATCCCGGTAATTTTCAACGAACTTCCCGGCACTGTACAGTTTTATCAGCACAAGACCAATATCGTGCTGATGGATAAAAAGCGCGCCACTGCCTGGCAAAATAAAGTGTTGGCGCTTTTGGAAAAACACCATGCCGAAAACCCGTTCATCCAGGAAGGAAAAAGCTTTCATGAGTTGATGGGCATTTTCCCCGATGCAAAGGCTGCTTCCTACAAACTGGCTCTCACGGTTTTGCTGGAACATCTGCAGAAAAACAACAAGGTTGAGCTCCTGGGAAATAGTTGGATTCTTGCAGGACATCAGGTAACCACCAATGACGATTTTCTTCGGGAAATCGCTGAGATTGAAGCCTTTATCAATGGAGACAACGCCACATATACCCTGAAGGAATTAGGCGAGAAATTCCATGATAGATACAAGCCATCCCGCCTGAAACAAATGCTCTCGTACCTGGTAGAGCAGAAAAAAATCGTGCTGTTTCAGTTGCAATATGTACACACCGAAACCCTGGAAACCACCAAAAAGCGACTGATGACGCTGATGAAAAGCAAGCCTGATGGTATTACCGTAGCTGAATTTCGCGATGCAATTGCATCAAATCGCAGTACCGCACTCTTCCTTTTGGAGTTGCTGGACAAGCAGGGAATTACCCGCCGACTGGACAACGTGCGGGTGCTTACATCTAAATATCGCGAGGAATAAACAGGGCAACAGGTGGTTTATTCCCAAAAATCGATTATACTTACAATCGGAGGTCATGATGAGTACAAAATCACTTTCGAAAGAACTGGTGGACCATTACCAAGAAATCTTGCTGGAAGAAAAACGGCAAACCCAAAAGATCATCGATGGTTTAATCATCACACTGGAGCAGGGACGGAAAGAACAAACCGGCGATCTCTCCTCGTACTCGGTGCATCAGGCAGATCTGGGCACAGACACCTACACCATGGAAAATAATGTATTTATCCTGGAAAAGGAACAGAAGAAAATGGCCCAGATAAATGCTGCTTTGAAGCGTATTTACGAAGGAACTTACGGCATCTGCCCCATCACGGGGAAACAGATATCTCTCCAACGGCTGGATGCAATTCCCTGGGCACTCTACAGCGCCGAGGCAAAACTTGACGAGGAAAAAAAGCACTCCAATGTCTAGACGATTTTTCCACCTGATTCTCCTTATCTGGATGCTGTTGATCGCGGGTATTCTCCAAGCAAAACCCCGCATCTTTGTCAGCATTTTGCCGCAACGATATTTTATCCAGCGCATCGCACCTCAGCAGTTTGACATCGATGTGATGGTTACCCCGGGAAGCAATCCCGCCACCTACGAGCCCACGCCCCATCAGATGGCGCGCCTCGCTACGGCGTCACTCTATTTCAGCATTGGTGTACCCTTTGAAGAAGTGTGGCTGGACAGGATGCAAAAAGCCAATCCCCAGCTGCACATGGTTGCTATGGAAGCATCGGTACCCCGCAGAGCAATGGCCGATGCCATGGAACTTTTTGACAGCGCACCTCATGGCGATCATCACCACGAAGCTGATGATCCTCACGTGTGGCTCAACACCCAAAATGTCAGCATCATGGCTAAGACCATAGCACAGGAGCTCAGCGCCCGATATCCGGAGAAGACAGCAGAATACGAAGCCAACCTGGCGCAATTCACCCGGGAGCTCAGCGATTTGCACACCGAACTTTCCGATAAATTTTCACATCTTACCCAACGCAGGTTTCTGGTATTCCATCCCTCATGGGGCTATTTCGCCTCTGAGTTTGGACTGCAACAAATCCCCATAGAAATCCAGGGCAAAGAGCCTACTACGCGCGAGATGGTAAAAATCATAGACTTTGCCCGACAGCATGATATCCGGGTGATTTTTGTGCAAAAGCAGTTCAGCAAAGCCATGGCCGAATCGGTAGCTCAGTCCATAGCCGGGTCGGTGGTAAGCATTGATCCGTTGGCAGAGGATTTTATGACGAATCTTCGGCAGATTGGCACCATTATTTCACAGGAGCTTCAATGACCACACCTGTTATTTCACTGGAACACATCTATTTTCGTTACAGCGACCAGGATGCATTAAAAGACATCTCGCTGGAGGTTTTCCCTGCCGATTACCTTGCGGTTATTGGCCCCAATGGAGGCGGGAAGACAACCCTTTTAAAATTGATCCTGGGCTTGATAACTCCCACCAAAGGCTCCATTTCTGTGATGGGAACATCTCCGGCAAAAGGGCGTAACCACATTGGCTATGTTCCCCAATACGGCAATTATTCCCGCTCCTTTCCCTTGCGGGTAAAGGATGTGGTGATGTCCGGTTGCATCCAGGGAAAATCCTTCTTTCCATGGCATAGTAAAGAGATCCATAAAAAAGCAGAAGCGAACATGAATCTGGTAAAGATTTTACCCTTGGCAGAAAAATCTTTTTCGGAACTTTCCGGAGGGCAAAAACAGCGAACCCTCATTGCCCGAGCTCTCATCACCGATCCGGAAATCATATTGCTGGATGAACCCACTGCCAGCGTTGACAGCGAGGTGGAACGGGACGTATATGAGCTGCTGAAAGAGCTCAATCAAACCAAAACCATCCTGCTGGTTTCTCATGACATCGGCTTTGTTTCTCAATACGTAAACCGGGTGATGTGCCTCAATGTGGCCTCCTGCACACACCCGATATCGGAGCTCAAAACCGGGATGAATGTGCATTATGAAGGTCACTTACAACCCATCCATCACCATTGCAAATTATGACAGAATTTATTCACGCCCTCATCAATTATCGTTTTTTACAATACGCACTTCTGGCTGGTGTTTTAGCCAGTATCTCCTGCGGAATCACTGGTACCTACGTGGTTATCAAGCGCATAACCTTTTTGGGAGGCGGCATTGCTCACACCGTTTTAGGTGGCGTCGGGCTGGCTTATTATCTGGGGATAAACCCCTATTGGGGCGCTTTTGCCAGCGCCATCACCGCTGCCGTCATTATTGGATTGGTAACGCTCAAAGCCGATCAGCAGGAGGATACGGTGATCGGTGCCCTGTGGGCTGTGGGAATGGCAACGGGGATTATATTCATGCATCTTAAACCCGGCTACAATAACGACCTGATGACCTATCTCTTTGGCAACATTCTGTTGGTAAGCCGGCAGGAATTGGTCTTGCTTTTCTGGCTTACGCTGTTAATCGTTGCAGTTGTTCTGGTATTTTACCGTCAGTTTCTGGTGGTTTGCTTCGATGAAGAATATTCCCGCATCAGAGGGGTTCCCGTGGATATTATTTACATTTTGCTGTTGGTGCTTATCGCTCTTACTATTGTGGTTCTTATCCGCATCGTGGGGCTTATTCTGGTTATCGCCCTGCTTACCATGCCGGCAGCCATCGCCTCGCTGTTTACCCGCACTCCCAGTCAAATGATGCTCTGGTCTATCATCGTGGGAATGGTGGTAACTACCACCGGAACCGCTATCGCTTACACGCCGGATTTACCTGTAGGTGCCACCATTATCGTGCTCTGCGGCATCTTTTACCTCGTCGCCATAGGTATCAAGCATGCCTTCAATGTGGGGCAAAGAAAAAAGCGGTAACAACCAGGCGCCGCTACCGCTTAAAAAAATGCTGTTTATTTAGAATCCGAGTCGTCAATCAGCTCATCAGGCAGATTTTCAAAATCCTCTTCATCTTCATCAGCACTGCCAAAATTCCAGTTGAATTTGTCATCCAGATCATCATCCTCATCATCCAAGTCATTATCCAGATCATCATCCAGTTCATCAGCATTCTGTATCCAGTCCGGACAATAGATGAGGTTTTCCGTATGATCCCAGCCATCGACATTATTCAGGCCAAACCGTTCCAGAACTTCTTGTTCCCAAAGGGAATACCGGACTTTATCTTCTACCACCTCAAATACCAAAACAGGTTTCGAAAACTTACGCAGCCCAAAACGCTGATCGTTGAGCTCAAAAAACTCTTTTATCTTATTTCTGTCTGATACAGCATGCATCATAATTATCTCCTTAATCTATTGACTTCAATCTATCTCCTGATTTCGTCGTTCAGGAAAGTGAGATGGTTGAATATGTCAAACAAAATAAATAAGAATTTTCTGCTCCTCTGGATGCTCATGATCGGGGTTGGTTCAGGCGCTGTAGAATTTACAGCCCACCAGTTTTCCTCTGAACATCAGTTTGCCCTGTATCGCTCGTGGCTGGCCTATGGAAAGTACTCCACACAAGTGCCTACCCGCTTTTTCCCCACCTGTATCGAGGCAGATTTTTCCCAGGATGCAGAGAACTCTACGGTGGTAAAATACCAGTGGCAACACAGAAAAATCACCTCCCAGCAAGAAGTGGTTCCGCTGCTGCACCAGGTTACTTCATCTTCTACCAAGGATGCGGTAAACTACTTTGAAGAGTGGCTATATCGCCTCCACAGCCAGGATTCACTCTTTGTACTCCGGTTTTACCATCCGGAAATTATGCAGGTACAATGGGATTTCCTGACCAACGATGCGGCTGTTTCATCCTTGCGAAAAACCCTTTCTGACAGCCATTCACGGCTACATATCTACGACTTTTCTCTGGATGCATCCTGGCTTGTGCTCCGTGGTAATGCACCTGACGGCGGGGAGATAACCTTCCGCATAGACACTTCTCTACCCATCGCCCCAATGGTGCAGAAGATGCATCAAGACGAAGAACAAAGCATCCATCCGGCAGTACGGCCCCTGCCATCGACACGAAGATTTCGCAGACCCGCAGCACCTACTCTTCCCAAACCGGTACCTGCAGAAACGGTAGATGTGTCAGCCCCGACGCATCAGGAAATTACGCCGTCCCTGCCTGCTCGCGGTCTGTTTGAATACATCAGCAGCACCTACAAACAAGAGCGATTTCGTGAACTTCTGCACAACAAAATCCCCGACTTTGAGAAATTTCTCCAAGAGGATTTTCCCCGCGCCACCATTACCCGGAACGGTGCTATTTACACCATCTCACCCCAGGATTCAACCTTGATTCCCGGGGATATCGCCATAGAGGTCAACCGCCGCAAAGATGGCTATTTTGTGCATCCGGCCTCTACTTACTCAATGGAAGGCTCCACCTTTACCCTGCCATCAGGAGAAACCTTTTCCCTCGCGGCACTCACACCCTATCAGCAAACCCTCTTCCGTCCATTGCTGGCACGGTTTATCTATCAGCACAGAGCCATCGGCAGCCGACTCTTCAATTTCCTACTGGAGCAAAACAACTCCCCCGTTACTCTGGTGGTGCGCGGCGCACAGGAAGGACTTTTCCAGCCCCCATCCTACGCCTCTCTGCTACTGATGCTCAACAGTTATCTCCAGGGATGGCGCTCGTACTACACCATCGGCGATATCCGCTGCATCGATGGGGGAATAGAATTTCGCGGCTTCCTCACGCTGATGCATCCGGAAAAAAAGATAGAACATAATGCCGAGATTTATTATCGTATGAATAACGATTGCAAAGTAACTTTGATCTTGATGACACTCCACATAAACGAAGGATAAACAATGAGAATTTTTGAAACCCATGCCCATATCAATTCCGATGACTACAAAACCGACCGCGCCGCTATGCTGCAGCAATGCACCCAGGCGGGAGTAGAACGCATCCTTGATATAGGAACCGACGAACCCACTTCCCGGGCCGCCATCGCTCTGGCGGAAAAATATCCTTTCATCTACGCCGCTGTGGGCTACCATCCCCACGATGCAGAAACCTACAACGAAGCGGTTATCCGGGAACTTATCACCCACCCCGAAGTGATTGCTCTGGGAGAAGTCGGGCTGGATTATTACCGCAGTTTAACGCCAAAAAAACTGCAACAGGACGTATTTGCCGCCCAGGTGAACCTGGCCGCAGAATACCGGAAACCGCTGATCATCCACGATCGCGAAGCACATCAGGATTGCATGGACATCCTGGATGCACAGAACGCTAAAAAGGTGGTGTATCACTGCTTTTCCGGCGATGTCGCCTATGCGCAGGATGTGTTGGAAAAAGGTTGGTTCATCTCTTTCACCGGAATCATTACCTACAAAAACAGCACCCTTACCGACGTCGTTCGCATGGTTCCCACCGATCGATTTTTTGTGGAAACCGACAGCCCGTACCTCTCACCGGTTCCCCACAGGGGAAAACGAAATTCCCCGGCCTACCTGCGACACATCATAGAAAAAATCGCAGAAATAAAGCATTTACCCCCCAATGCCATCGCAGAAATGGCGTGGGAAAATGCATCAAATTTCTTCCTGAAATCCTGAACTCCAGGGGAGAAATGAAGGGAAAAAAAACTTGCCCAAATAATCGCCGCCAATAGTTTGGCCCAAATTTAATCAGTAGGAGGTAATTATGGCAGTAGTAATAGACAAAAACACTTGTATCGGTTGCGGTGCATGCATTGAGGTTTGCCCCGTAGAAGCCCTTACCATGGTTGACGACAAATCCGTCGTAGACCCAGACAAATGCATCGATTGCGGTGCATGCGTTGACACATGTCCCGTAGGAGCCATGACTCTGTAAATCGTTACAAACAATTCAAAGGGCCGGCTGGTAACAGCTGGCCCTTTGTTTATTAGGGGGTTGGGAGTTATTTTAACATCAGCATCTTATCCACAAGTACCGCATCACCAAAATAACGTAATAGAGATACTCAACGCTTTCAGCTTAGATGGCTCACCTGATGCACATTCAAATTATTACATTCTTGGTTAAAATTCTGACCATTGCTTTTCATAGAGTATTTCTGATGTCTCTTGAATAAGTTCAAATATGCCATTCTCTATACTTTGAAAGAATCTATCAAGAGTCATACATTGTATCGTTGGCCAATCAAACAACTCATCATTGAATAAATATTCTGTGCTCTTGTTCGACAATCTCAGCATATCCCTATGAGCAATTTTATCTCTCAAAGAGCGAAGGATAGTTCCCCAACTTTCATTACCAAAAACCCTGTTTGAAAAATATTTTTGAATTCTTACGCATTTTTCATTTTGCTCATGTTCTATCATTTTTTTTTCGAATCTTTTTTTCGACATATTCATTGGTTCATCTGGTTTAATACATCCCAAAAAAATACAGATAAAAAACATGTAGATATCAACAAATGCTCGTGCTTGAAAGAGAAAGCTCTCAAAAGAAAAAGCAAGAATGAGATTTTTATCAGCGTTAATATCCATTTCTTCAATTGAGTTATCTAACACTTTGCATAACGAAAGCCTCTTTAAATCACTCTGAGCCCACAATAGTTCCAAGTGAAGATTAAACAGCGCATATTTAAGAAATGAAGCATCGAATAGATTTTTTACTTTTGCATGCCATTTTTTAGAACAGAGCTTTTTGTTGTTCTCAATAAACATGTTATGGGTTTTTAGAACTTTATTTTGTAAATTTACGACAGCTTTATGTGATGTCGTTTTCGTTAATGCTTCTAATCCCTGAACGATTTTATTGTCTAATTTTGTTGGATCTGTCATTTTATTCCCCTTATATGACTTGTTGAATATCGTTGTCAGAACTGATAATGAAACTAATCCTATAGCATTTTTATGAAAATGATTTTGACTAAACAAACAAATCATCCTGTCCCCCTTCCACCTCAAAACTGGTTTCGGTAATGGCCAGCGGCAGGTGGTGGTTTATATGCCGCAATTTGGCAAAATCCTTTTCCGTGGTTATCACGTAATCTGCGGCGGCGCATTGGCGCTGGATGCGGGCCAGCGTCGCTGCATAATCGGCATGGTCAGGCAGCATGATATGTTCTGCGAAAGGGATTCCCATGTTCCCGATGGTTTCCTCGAAGGAGCGGGGAAGCCCGATACCAGAGAGAAGAATATTTTGTTTCTGCATCAGTTCATCCACAGAGATTTCATGACCATCAACATCAGAAAAGCGGGTGATCCGATAATTTCCACGTAACACCGGGATGGAAGATTTTTGTAGATATGCCGGCAACTCGCCGGCGCCATTATACACTACAAAGTCGGCAAATTTAAGAGCCGAGAGGGGTTCTCGCAGGATGCCGGCAGGCAACACAAACCCATTGCCAATGCCGCCCAAAGCATTGAACACCACCACATCAATATCGTGTTTCACCTGCAGATGCTGAAAGGAGTCATCCAGGATAATGTAATCCAGGGAGGGATATTCTGCCAGAAGCCGGGTGATAGCCTTGGTACGGTTGCGTCCGGCAATCACCGGGATGCCGGGGAGTTTGGTAGCCAGAAGATAGGCTTCATCTCCACCTCTGGATGCATGGGCAAAAACCTCTTCTGTTCCGGATAACAGCATCTCGTCCTGCTCAAAATCACCTTTGTAACCACGGTGTGAAACCGCCACTTTTTTGCCTTGGTCTGCCAGATACCGGGCAATCCAGATGGTTACCGGCGTCTTCCCTGCGCCTCCACTGGTGATGTTTCCCACGCTGATAACGGAGCAGGATGGGCAAAATTGTCGCGCCGGGATATACCACCAGCGTCGCATCCTGGTAATGACGGCAAAGATTTTTGACAGTGGCCACAAAAGGTATGAGAGCCACGAACGGCGCTGCAAATGGCGGGCAATAAAAGTTTGCATCCTGCTAATATTCCACACCCTTGCGAGCAGCCACGCCAGAAGTGAAATAGTGTTTGATTTCCTTCATTTCGGTCACCAGATCTGCCCGGGCAATTGCGGCTTCGGTGGCGTAGCGCCCGGTCATCACCAGCTCGGTATCCCCTGCCAGATCCATCAGCTCCAGCTGCAGCTCCAAAGGTAAAAGTTTCCACGCCACGGCCACGTTAATTTCGTCGATAACCACCAGCTGATAAGCGCCGCTTTGCAGTACCGATCTGGCTTTTTTGTATGCGGCCTCTGCTTCGGTGATATCGATTTCCCGGGGGGCATTGGGATCGATGAGTTTATCGGTGCCAAACTGAAAAATATCAATATTTTCCTGGTGGGAGTAAAACCGGATTTCTCCATATTCCCAATTTTTCTTCATAAACTGGATGAGACACACCTTGTTGCCACGGCCCAGAGACCGGGCAATAATGCCCAGACCGGCGGTGGTTTTCCCTTTGCCATTACCTGTGTAGAGTTGAATCATACTTTCTCCTTTGCCGTTGAGATATGCAAAACGGGGAAATCTGTCAACTGTGATCTGATGTGATGCGTGTGGGAAAAAGGAGAATAACTCGGTCTCACCGAACTTTTGCATTGACACAGAGGTTTTTGCAAAAATTATGTGGCGGGAGAAAAAAAGAGATATGAAGAATAAAAAGAAAGATTTCGGGCCCTATTTATACCTGCTTCCGGCAGCGGTTATCATCTTTACCTTTCGATTGATACCCATCGTGCTCTCCTTTATTGTGAGTTTTTTCGATTGGTCCATCACCGGTGTTGGCGGATTTATTGCTTTGGAAAATTACGGTCGGTTATTGCATGATGCCGAATTCTGGCAATCGATGCTCAACACCTTTTATCTGGTAATTTTTGTGGTGCCGATCGGTTTACTTCTGGCTCTGTTTTTTGCCAATCTTCTCAACAGCATCGAAAAGCTGAAGGGTTTCTTTCGCTCTGTTTACTTTATTCCCACCGTTACTTCCATGGTGGCCATTTCCATCGTGTGGAAGATCATGTTCAATCAGCAAACCGGTCTGTTCAATTATCTGCTGGGAAAGATAGGAGTAAATCCTCTGGGCTGGCTGGCTGAAAGCCGCGGTATTTTTGATCTGCTGCTCAGCAGTGCGGGAGTAGATTACACGGCCTTTGTTACCAGCATCTCAGGCTGGATGCATATGAGCTATAACGCATCCTACATGATCCTTGCCGGACCTTCTCTGGCCCTCTTTTCCATCATCATGCTCACCATCTGGAAAGGCTTGGGATACAACACCATCATCTACCTTGCCGGGCTGCAAAACATCCCATCCGTGTACTATGAAGCTGCGGAAATCGATGGTGCCGGTCGGGCAAAGCAATTCTTCAAAATCACCCTTCCCCTCATCTCTCCCACCACATACTATGTGCTGATGATGACCACCATAACCACCTTCCAGGTATTTTCACAAATTTACCTGATGACCGGCCCTCCCATCGGCGGCCCTCTGGGAACCACTAAAGTAATCGTCTATTATCTCTACGACAAAGGCTTCGGCGAGGCGGGAGATCTGAGCTATGCCAGCGCCATCGCATTGGTTCTTTTCGCCATTATCCTCATCCTCACCATGGTGCAAAAGCGCATGGAAAAACGAGTTCATTACTAGAAAAGGATGCATCATGACAAACTGGAATAAAACCATCACCTACACGATTTTGATTATTTGCGGCATCTCCATGATTGTGCCCTTTTTATGGATGGCCACCACCGCCCTGAAATCTCAAAAGGAGATAAACAAGGGAAATGTGGGCTTTATCCCCTACGAAGAATACACGGCTTACACTAGAGACGGCGTGGAAAAACGCATCAAAGTCGTTGTGGCTGGCGCGGATAGCTCGGTAGTAAATATATTTAATGACGCAGGAAAAATAGTGAGCGCCTATCGCAAAGTACCCAATGAGCTCATTTCGGAGAAAAAGAAGCTGGTTTTCCATTTTGAAAACTTTACGGAAGCCTTCAATAAAGTTCCCTTTGCCCGCTATTTTCTCAACACAATCATCGTCTCCACCTTGGTGGTTTTTGGGGTTATTGTCACCGGCTCTCTGGCGGCTTATGCCTTTGCCAGAATGCAATTTAAGGGACGTGAGTTTCTCTTTTATCTCTTTATCAGCATGATGATGGTGCCGCAACCGGTGTACCTCATTCCCTCCTACATTTTGATGCATCACCTGGGATGGCTGGATACCTACAACGCACTCATCATTCCCTGGATCGCCAATATCTTTACCATCTTCCTGCTGCGACAGCAGTTTAAAACCATACCACAAGAGCTCTTTGATGCCGCAGCTATAGACGGTTGCAGCCGTTTTGGCATCCTGTGGAAAATCGTGTTACCTCTCTCAAAATCGGTTATCGTCACCTCGGCCATCTTTGGTTTCATCGGCAGCTGGAACAGCTTTATGTGGCCTCTGGTAATGATCGACAGTCCCCAACTCCGGGTGCTTCAGGTGGGGTTGAGCTACTTCAGCCAAGAGGCATCGGCACAAACCACTCTCCTCATGGCAGCGTCCACCTTCAGCATTTTGCCATTGCTCATCCTCTTCGTTATCGCCCAAAAGCAGATCATCGCCAGTTTCGCATCCACTGGACTGAAGGGATAGCGAGTTTGCAGGTTAGTGGGTTTGTGGATTAGATAGTTGTTGCACAACAATGTCGCTAATTACATTCGGGATTTGACTTTGCTTTCCGCTGTAATCCCGAGCTCTACGCGTAGAGGGATTTTCCCTCAGCATCGATAGCCACAATGCAGGGAAAGTCCTTCACTTCCAGCCGGCGGATGGCTTCGGCTCCCAGATCATCGTAGGCTATTACTTCTGCTTTCTGGATGGATTGGGCGATAACCACTGCAGCTCCTCCAATGGCAGCAAAGTAAACAGCCCCATGCTGTTTCATCGCCTCTACCACCGCATGGGAGCGTGGGCCTTTTCCTACCATCCCCCGCACGCCGGCTGCCATTAAAGCCGGTGAATAGGTATCCATTCGGTAACTGGTGGTGGGCCCTGCAGAGCCGATAACCGCTCCCGGCTTGGCCGGCGATGGCCCCACATAAAAGATCACCGCACCTTCGGGATCAAAGGGTAGTTCCTTGCCCTGCTCCAAAAGTGCTGCCAGCCGCTTGTGAGCTGCATCCCGTGCTGTATAAATGGTACCGGTAATCAACACACTATCGCCGGCAAAAAGCCCCGACACAACATCCGGCATCAAAGGGGTTTTTATTCTCTTTTCCATCTTCACCTCTGGAGGGCAGGGTTACAAACCCAGGATGGCTGTCAATCCGGAGTTGCCAGCTGCCCCGATTGTCCTTCCGTTTCTCCCTGCTGAATGCGGGCACCTATGCCGCAGGTAACGTGCATCACCGATTATTTCAAAAGCATAATCTTGGTAGCCGTCTCCTTTCCATTCTGCTGCAATTTTACGACATACTGCCCACTGGCAACTGATGAGCCATTCTCATCTTTTCCATTCCAAAGATACTCATAGGTACCGGGAAGAGCTGGGCTGTCCACCAGTGTTTTCACCTTCTGCCCTTTGCTGTTATACACAGCCAGTTCCACGTTTCCCGCTTCAGCCAGTTCCATTTTGATGGTTGTGGATGGATTAAAGGGATTTGGGTAATTTTGCAAAAGAACAAAATCAGGTAATGTAACATTGTTTCCTTCAATCCCCGATGATCCGGTAAAGTGACAAATCTTTCCCTTATCAGCGGTTAACCATCCATTTTGTGCATCAATAAAATACACACTGAATATTGCATTACTCCCTTGTGGATTTGTCAGAGGAGTCGCTTGGCTCGTCCAATTGGCACCGCCATCGGTAGTATGTTGCAGTATCCCATTTCCATCTCCGTCTTTCGTAGAAATCCAGCCGGTATTTGCATCGAGGAAAAAGACCGTTGTACATCTCTCCTGTGGATTTACGCCACTATTGGTAACAAAATGCCAGTTCGTGCCACCATCAGTTGTTTGCAATACCTTACCGGCATTACCAACAATCCAGCCATGATCCAGGTCTGAGAAGTATATTGCATTGTAAGCACCTGGTGTATTATCCGTAAATTGCACAGTCCAATTTATTCCGCCATTATTTGTGCGTAGAACAGTAAATGGTGGATTTTCCCAGTAGGGTCCGGTACCAAAATAAGCCCAACCATTGTTAGCATCAACAAAGTGAAAAATACCGGCTCCGTTAAACAGGCTCCAGTTGTTTCCTCCATCGGTTGTTTTCAGGAAAGTCGCAACCCACGTGGATAAATTAACATAGAGAAGCCATCCATTATTTATATCTACAAATTGAATCTGGACACCAACATCATCTTCCTCTGTTGAAAGCACATCCTTTATCCACGTGTTACCTCCATCAATGGTTCGATGAATGACAACACCGGATGAAACGCCAAATTCCTGGCCAATAGCGTTAATTTGCCATCCGTGCATAGGATCAACCCAAGACATAGTTCGTGCAGGATCAGAAAAAGACCAAAGAGTATCATTGGGAAAGGGGGTGACAACTAACCAATTGTCGCCGGCATCTGTGGTATGGAGCAAATCACCTAAAGCACCTGAAATCCATCCCTCAGTGGGACTTACAAATTGAACCTTGCCAATCATTGCCGATTCCCCGGAACCAAGGGGATTGGTTTGTAATGTCCAGCCACTTTGGGCATCCAGAACATTACTTGTTAATCCTATGATTAACATTGCGATTAAAAAAAATAACTTTTTCATGGTAACGCCCTCCTTTTTTATTTGTTTAAAGTATATATTATATCGGATTTTGGCTCTGTTTTTGTCCTATCGGTGCGAAAAGGTGCAGCAAATCTCATAACGTCTCCCATGTTCGTGTAACGAACTGTGTAATAATTAGTTTTGATAAAAGAGTGTCAACTTTTTATTTTTTATTGTTTATGGGCTTTTCTGTTATTAGCATTGTCAGCGCAAAATGCTGTTCATTCAATGCTTCTTTCCCCCATCAAAAAAATCATGGAGTGGATGAAACGGATCCTTGGTCTTTTTTGCACCATCTTCTGGATTGAGAAATGGTCTGGGTATCGGTGATCAAAAATGAAAACGGTGTCTATGCCCACGTTATTTAGAATCCATCCTTCTGTATTTCCTTCCGAATCTGTTCAAACGCCGTTGGTTTTTGAGAAGAATCCAGCAAATTGATGATGCTTTGGGCGCATTCTTTTGCCGAAAGCACGGATGTATCCACTTCCGCATCATAGCTATTGTAGTGATGCACCCGGGAATACTGGTATTCTGCCATCCCGATGTGACGATCTCCACGAACTTTTTCCCGCTCCACCAGTATCTCCAAGGGACAATAGACTTTGATGAAATACACTTCAAGGTCTTCAAAGGCTTCTACGCAGGGATGCACCCATTCCGGCTCTTGCAGAACATGGTCTATGATGCAGTTGTTTCCTTTGCTGGCAATCGCCGCCACCGAATAGTTAAAGCCATCCAGAAGCCTGGGAAGGAGGGAGATCATCAATTGCTGATTATTCAGCACAAGAGGGGATAACTGGTTGAGATAAGCATCGAGTGAGATGTGCATAAACGGCTGAGGCAAGGACTGTTGCAGCTCTGTGGCTATGGTGCTTTTCCCTGCGCTGGAAGTGCCATTTAAGAAGATGATAATTCCCTGAGATATTGATGATGCCATGATATTTTTCTCCTTTCTCCTAAGCCACCGTCGTATTTGGACTATCCCTGGTTTCTGAATCTATCTTTATCCGAAAAACTCTTGATTACTCCTTCGTGTCAAAACAATTTCTCGGTATGGATGGGCGCTCATATCTTCGATCCCGATGACGAGACCTCGCTTCGTTTCCAAGGTTCCACATTGAGCATAAAAGAAATGGTAGAAAAATCTGAATGAAAACCTTTGACAACTAATTATTCCGTTAGCCTTGTGAATAATGTAAGGGGGAGCTATGAGGGAAATCTACGCGTCTTTGATGGAGATACCGTGATATGCACCCTTAGCCAAACGTTTCAATATCAATGGAAAGATACCATTACTTTTGAAGAATTTGTAGCTCGTGAAAATATTCAAAGCATCTTAAGGAGGATTTGATGAAAAAGATCGTACTGAGTCTGTTCATTGTGATGATCTCGCTGACGCTTTTTGCCACCGAAGTCACTATCGATCCCGAAACGGGGAATGTGATTCCCCAATGGGTTCAAACCAGTTTGCGCTATCGCATGATGCAAAACGAATCCACAGAAAACCGCGCTGTTGGGAGCTGGACAGGTAATGGCCCCTGGGGCGGAAATGTTCGTAGCCTGGCAGTGGACGCATCAAACCCAGACCACATGATGGTTGCTTGCGGATTCAGCATGGCTGCTACTGTTGGTGGTGCGTGGTACAGTTCAGACGCCGGTGCATCCTGGACGGCAACCGATTTGCAGGGCAAAGCAACCTATACCGTTGCAGCCTCACCTTCGGAAGCAAACGTCTTTTGGGCTGGCGCAAAGAACGGCCTCTACAAAACCACCGATAACGGTGTCTCATGGAACCTCGTTAACTACGGCTCTACGTTCATCCTCAAGGTGGCGGTGGCCGAAACCAACCCCGACCTCATTGTTGTTGCTCCAGCGGGAGGTAACGGCATTCGCCGTTCTGCAGACGGCGGAACCACCTTCGATACTGTAGGTATCGATACCGGCTATTGCCGGGAGATCAGGACTACACCCGCGGACCCATCCTTGATGGTTGTGGCTCTGGCAAGCGGGACGTCTCCTGCATTTATCAGTCATGACAACGGCGTCACATGGACGGCTACCGGCCCAGCCGGAGATGCCAACGCCATCTATATCGATGCGGCCGACGCAAACCTGATGATCCTCGGTCATGCTAACGGCATCATGCGCTCCACCGATGGAGGAGCCACTTGGACAACAGTGCAGAATGGGGCTGCATCCAGAGGCATCCAGAAAGTGGGAAGTGTCCTCTATGCCGCAGTAAACGGAGCTGGCGTGTACGAAAGTACAGACGACGGGCTCACATGGACGCTGAACACAAACGGCATCGTTGAAACCAATTTCCAGGCATCTGCATCCGGCAGCAGCAACGTTTATTTCGGCTTTTGGGGCGGACTCTATGCAGGAAGCGGAAGTGCCGGCACCTACGCTCTTTCCATCGATGGCCTCAATGCAGCCTTTGTGCATGATGTGGCCTATTTTGCCGATCGTGGAGAATTGTGGGCAGTTGCTGAAGGGAGCGGCGCATTCCGCAGTACCGACGGCGGCGCTACCTGGGAGCACAAATCTGATGGCATGGGCTCGTGGTTCTGCTACGCCATGGCTCCACATGATCATATCCTTTACACTGATAATAACAAAATGCTGGTTGCCACCATCAGTGGTGTGTACGGCTCCGATGACTTTGGGGAAAACTGGAGCCTGGTAGGGCTGGACGGTGAGCAATGCGTGGGCGTGGAAATCCATCCTACCGACCCCAACCAGATGTGGATATCTTCTTCCATGGGGCCCATCAAATACACCGCAGACAACGGTGCATCCTGGACGGATGCTGTCGGATTGCCCTTTGCTCTCTATCCTCGCCTGAAGGTGGGAAAGAACGAAACCGGTGACGACCGGATATTTGTGGCCTTTGAGCAGATGGGAACCGCGGTGTATTATTCCGATGACTTTGTAAACTACACTGCCAGTGGCCCACTTTCGGGTGCCCAATACTATCCCAAGCTCTCCATTCGACCCGCCAACGGCACATATCCTCAGGCTGTTTATTGCGCCACCAGTGCCGGTGTGTTTGTCTCTACAGATTATGGCCAGACCTTTACTCAAACCGGCACCAGCATTTTCAGCTGGAGCGTGTTGGGCATTTTGGGGGATGCTGTTTTCTCCGGCACAGACAGTGGCGTGTACGCCAGTATGGACGGCGGAGCCATCTTTGCGCCGCTGAACACAAACATCGAAAGTAACAAAATCTGGGGAATCGTGTATGGAGAAACAGAAAACCAGCTGTTTGCTGCCAGTATGGGATGCGGTGTGTTTGAATACTCTTTTGAGCAAACTTCTCTCAACCCACCGCAAAACCTGGCGGTTACTCCTCTTGGCTATGCCACTTGGGAAGCACCCGATACCGAGATGAGCTCTCCCTTCGCCGCTGCTCGTGTTACTGCATCTGAAGACACACGTGACTTCATTGGTTACAACGTCTATCTGAATGAAAACCCTGTGGCAAACAGCATTAGCGAACTGCAATATCAGCTTACTGACCTGGTGTATGGAACAGAATATACTGCCGGTGTGAGCGCTGTGTATGATACGGGAGAATCGGATATCGCGGAAGTTATCTTTACCTATATGGGAGATGCCGCCGGCAACCCTGCCGTTCCGCTGGTCACGGCCCTGAGCGGCAACTATCCTAACCCATTCAATCCCACCACTGAAATCAGCTTCAGCCTTAATGAAGCTGCTGATGTAAACATCATCGTCTTTAATATCAAAGGTGAGAAGGTGAAAACCTTGGTGAACGGCCACATGGAAGCAGCTTTCCATACCGTCACCTGGAATGGTGATGACGACAGTGGTC
>JAGGWK010000045.1 GCA_021157525.1 Candidatus Cloacimonadota bacterium
AAGATGAATCACTAATCTCTGCACCACAGTGTTTACATCGCATGAGTTCTCCAGATTTTTTATCCTGGCTACAAGCACACTGTGCCACATCTCGACCATATATAAAAACCCGCACAACTAAATTTCTCCATAAAAAAAATAATGAAAATACCGCAGATTCAAATTACAGCTTGACAGCAAATCTTCAAAATCAGCTACTTGTTCCCTATGAGGACAACACTAAAGGGGGTAGGATGAATCACAGTGATTTGATAGCTCAACTTAAAGAAATAGGACTTCCCGACGCAGCGGCAAAGATATATATTATACTCTTACACGAAGGAAATACAGCAGCCTCAGA
Organism: Candidatus Cloacimonadota bacterium; assembly: GCA_021157525.1. Lineage (GTDB taxonomy): Bacteria > Cloacimonadota > Cloacimonadia > Cloacimonadales > TCS61 > JAGGWK01. The sequence continues at coordinate 341 of JAGGWK010000045.1, forward strand.
TATAGCTCGCATCGCTGAAATATCCCGGCCAAAAGTGTATGAACACATGCGCCGACTGGTAGATACCGGCCTCTGTACCGAAATCTTAGGGCAGGTAAAAAAGTACGCCGCTATAAATCCCGCCGACGCTCTGAGCCGCATCCAGAAACAATATACCCTGCAATATCAAGCTACATCAAACACCATAACCAATCTCACGCAACTATTGATGCCACTGTTTCTCACCCCATCCCAGCATCATGATCCCCTGGATTATATTCAAGTGATTCGTGAACGCAGCAGCATCATAAGAAAATTCGAGTCTATGGAATCCATGGCGCAAAGCGAAGTTTTATCTCTGGTAAAATTACCGCTGGTGATGTCTTTGGAAGATACGCCCAATCCCAAGGAATTTCAATCTCTCAAACGGAAGGTTGTGTATCGTGCCATCTACAATTACAGTGATATGGCCGATGATCATCTGGCTGCGGCGGTGGAGCTTTTTGCCAAAGCCGGAGAGAAAGTGCGCATCACCCGGGATTTTCCTATCCCTTTCAAGATGTTCATCTTCGATAAACGCATCGTGATGTTTACTCTGGAAGACAAAACCGCAACCACCACCAAACTCACCGCCCTCATCATAGAGCACGTGGATCTGGCCAAAGGGTTGCGACAGGTGTTTGATCTGTACTGGCTCAATTCCATCACTCTGGATGAATATCATGATTCAATAAGCTAAACAGGAGGTATAACATGAAAATCAAGGTTCTCTTTTCTCTGATTTTTCTCATGATGATTACGGTTTTGTGGCCGTTGCTGCAACAAACCGAAACAGTTCCCGGTTCTGGTATGTCTATCGTTACACAGTCAGGGGATGCCACTGGCATCCTGCCTGAAGAAACACAAATTATCGATCGGGATGTGCGGGTGGATACCCGATGGCAAACTGCAGATCCTGCCGCTATCTGCGGTGATGTGTGTGTATCTTCGGTATTGCAAACCACCTTTGCCGAATGGCATCTCAACAACGAGCGGGTGGAACTTTTTTACGATACAAACACACCCCTCTGGAGCTACGGCGTAGCAGATCTGGATTTTGGTTTCCCCATAGATATGCTGGACGACGGCACTCACCTGGCCGTGGGTGATGATACCGTTTTAAAACTCTTTGGCAATGAATCGGCGACTCCCACCTGGGAATTTCCCATGCAATATACCATCAAAGGCGTGAAACTCTCGATAACGGGGGATTCGGTTTTTGTGGCATATTATGACGGTGTTCACAATGCCGCCTACCTTGAGTGTTATGAAACCGGCAACACGACTCCCCTCTGGTCGGTGATGCTCGAAGGCGGCATGACTACTTTTACCTGCTCAGATGATCGATCTACCCTTGTCCTTACCCAATATAGTGGCGGTCACGAAACCATGTGGGTGCTGGATGCCGAAGACGGAACCATCCTGTTTGATGCTCCCTCCAGCAACCAGAATCCTCCCGCACTTTCTTACGATGGCAGCGTCATTGTAAATGGTGATTACTCGGGTTATGTGTATCTTTACACCTGGGATGATCAGCTCCTTACCTACAACGAGCAGTGGCGCTATCATGTGGGCGGTGGCGGCAGTTCTGCCTGGATAGGCGGGATGGCCGTTTCCGGTGATGGATCCACTGTTGCCGTGGGAACCCTGGTCTTTATCTCCGGTGGTTATGACGGAGAGGTATATCTATTTGATGTAAACTCCCCTACCCCCCGCTGGGTGTTTGAGCACGCCGGTGATTATGTGCTGGACTGCGATTTAACCTATGACGGCGAAATGTTGGCCACCGCAGGCTATGGACCTATGGATCAAAGTACGGCAGACTTTATGCTCTTCCGCCGGGAAAGCAATATCCCGGTGTTCGAAATAAACACTCCCGGTTCCCTTTTCTGCGTTGATCTGGCCGAAGATGGTTCATTCTGCGCTACCGGCGGCAAAGCCGTTCATGCACGGGAAATGGGGAGCGGTGGTACCCTTTATACCATCGATTGTAATCTGGGTGGTGGCTTTGTAAGCGGTATGGTCAATCTGGATGGCTGCGATGATAACTCCGGGGTGAAAGTATCGGTTGCATCCCTGGATGACTACTATGACTACTCCGATGCTTCCGGCGCTTTTCTCATCGAGCATGTGCCGGCTGGCAGCTACAACCTCGATTACAACAAAGTGGGTTACGTCCCGGGTAATCAGGGAGTAGTAGTTGTCGAAGGACAAACCACCTCAGTAGATGATCAAACTCTCTACAGCTGGGGCGCACCGCCATCCAACCTCACAGCTTCCCAGGAAGCCGGGCCATGGGTAGCTCTCAACTGGGATGCACCGGCATCCGGCACGGTAGAAGGCTACAATGTCTATCGCAAGCGCTACAGCATAGATCCCTATCCTGAAGAACCTCTGGCCGTAGTGGGAGCAGACGAAACAACGTACCTGGACGAAAGTGCTTTCCCCGGAGTTGAATACTATTACGTGGTTACCGCCAAAGTGATGACTCAGTACCAAACACCCTACTCCAATGAAGCCATGGGCTGGAATTTTGACGGCTTTGTGACTGACAATATCAGCGTGTACGTGGGCTCCACTCCCACCATCGATGGTATCATCTCACCGGGAGAATGGGATGACGCCTTCGCTCTGGATACATCCGACTTTTGCGGCGCCTATGATAACGCACCACAGCCCATCGGCAGTGTGATGGGATATTACAAAACCAACGCCGACATGACCGAGCTCTATGTGGCCTACATCAATATGAACGACACCGAGCTGGAAGACCACGATGAAGTGGCTTTGTACATCGATGACAACAATGACGGGCTTTTCCCGGAAGCGGGGGATGACTCGGAAGGAAATTACTGGGCTGCATACTATGCTGCGGGAAATCAGCTGAAATACCGGCCCATCTACAACACCGGCGGAGTAGGAAACGTTATCTTCCTTGATAATCCTCAGGTGGAAGTGTCGGCGGCATCCGGCTACGTGGTATATGAATTTATGATTCCCATGGGTAACGAAACCTGGGAAATCACCCCCAGTGCAGACAACCAGTCCAGCCTGGCCATATTTGTGCTGGATGACAACTCGCCAAACGCCAACGATTTCGATGGCTGGTGGCCTTTCAATAACACTGATCTCTTTGCGCCCATGGGCTTTGGAACCATCACTTACGGTACGACACCTCAGGCTCCCCCGGCTCCCGGCAATCTCAGCTTCGAGATACTGTCTCCCGTGGGAAACCTGCTTCAGCTCTCCTGGGATTGTACGCCTATCAATAACTTCGATCATTTCAATGTCTATGCCAGCATCGATGGCGCCGCCGCAACAGTGGTTGGCGAATGCTATGGCCTCAATTATCAATACGAATGCGGTGCTACAACAGGAGTTCAACACAGCATCTTCATAACCCTGGTTAATCAGAGCGGCATGGAGTCGGATCCATCAAACACGGTGGAATATGTTACCGTAGGAAGTGGCACCCTTCCCCCCGCCATTCGCACATCTCTGGATGGCAATTATCCCAATCCCTTTAATCCCACCACCACCATCGGTTACTCTCTGCAAAATCCGGCGATGGTGACTCTGGAAATCTACAACATCCGTGGTCAGAAAGTGCGCACACTGGTGCAGGGGGTGCAGCAGGCAGGGATGCATACCGCATTATGGGATGGAAAAGACGAAACCCAACGCAGTGTTTCATCGGGGATCTATTTCTACAAAATGAATAGCTCGGGCTATGAAAAAGCGCGGAAAATGATCTTGCTCAAATAATCTGAAAAGGATGATACAGTGGCGCCCCGATGTGATTCGGGGCGTCGTTTTTATGTCGGTAATGAGATATTTTGTGGGGTTATTGCCGGTTCCACGACGATTTCTGGTAGCTGCTTCTTCCCTGAGGATTTCCTGAATAGGAGCTCCGTGAGCGGGAACGGTGTTGTTGCTGAGGCCGGCGGGATGGCTGAGTGGTTTCCACCGTTTCTTCCAGTGGATTGGGCACGTAGGGATGCTCTTTTACCACGGGAACCACCTGGGATATCAATCTCTGGATGTCTCGCAGATAGGGTTTCTCTTCGGTATCACAAAAGGAGATGGCAATTCCGCTGGCGCTTGCTCTGCCGGTGCGGCCTATGCGGTGAATATAGGTTTCCGGAACATTGGGCAGATCATAATTTACCACCAGAGAAAGTTCTTCAACATCGATGCCTCTGGCGGCGATATCGGTGGCCACCAGCACATTGGTGTGTCCCCGTTTAAATTCACCCAGAGCCCGCTGTCTGGCTCCCTGAGATTTATTGCCATGAATGGCATCTGCATTTATGCCGGCATTTGTCAGCAATCGTACAATTTTATTGGCCCCGTGTTTGGTGCGGGAAAAGACCAGAGTCGAATCGATGGAATCGGTTTTTAACAGATGTATCAACAGCTTTGTTTTGTTCTTTTTACTCACGTAATACACAGCCTGTTTCACCCTTTCTGCAGTGGCTTGTCCGGGCTTTATCGTTACCTTTTCCGGATTTCCCAGAATTTTCTGAGACAGGGAAATAATGGCCGGAGGCATGGTGGCGGAGAAAAACAGTGATTGTCGTTTGGCCGGCAACTTGGCAATGATTTTGCGGATATCGTGAATAAAGCCCATATCCAGCATGTGGTCTGCTTCGTCCAACACCGAGAATTCGATATCCCGAAGGGAGATGTATCCCTGTTGCATCAGGTCGAGCAGCCGTCCTGGCGTTGCTACCAATATATCCACGCCGCGACTGAGGGCCTGAGTTTGAGCCCCCTGCTTCACGCCGCCATAGATCACGGTGTTTCTTACGCCGGTATATCTTCCGTAGGCAGAAAAACTCTCCCCTATCTGGATGGCCAGTTCACGGGTGGGAGTAACTACCAGAGCCCGTATCTTTGCTTTGCTGCGATAGCCCTGTTTGCTCTGGTAAATGTGTTGTAATATCGGGATGGCAAAAGCAGCGGTTTTCCCCGTGCCTGTTTGTGCGCAGCCTAACAGATCTTTTCCTCGTAAAAGTACGGGAATTGTTTTTTCCTGGATGGGTGTGGGTGTGGTGTAACCTTGATCTTCTAAAGCCCTCAGTATGGGAGCAATAATTCCTAGCTCTTTAAACTTCATATTTTTTTTAACAACAACGCGTTACCCAGTTTAGCCTTATATGCGGAAATCGAGAGCATGTTCAGGGTTTTTCACGTGCGGTAATCCTTATCCTTTTCCGGCATCTCTGTACCAGATGTTTATTATTCACAAATCCGCTTTTTATTCAGTGGGTAGAAGAAATTTTGAGGCTCCAGAAGTCAAGCCTTTAAATTATGAGGATTTATAAATAGGTGAAATTGAGGGAGTAATGTCTCCTCATCAGGGAAATATTGCCTCGATGAAAAGTGATATTTTACATGGCAATTGCGTAAAACCATCCGGAAAGAGAAATGGGTGGAAGATGCTGATTTTCCCTTGCTCAGCATCTCATTTTCGCGCAGATGCGTGAAATCGCGCAATGCAACAGAATAGCTGATTTGCTGTAACTCGTTGTATCCTGGTGAAATAACAGTGGTGGTATGCGTGGCATGCATCCTGCACATAAGATTTGCAAAACCATAAGGGAGGATGTATGAAAAATCTGATGTTTCTGTGGATGTTGATGCTGACGTTTCTTCTGTGCGGCGTGGTGCCCCAATGGGAGTTCTATTCGCAGCCGGTTGATGTGATGCAGACTTTTTATGATTTTATGCCCGGCGGATACAACTGTCTGCCGTTGCAGGTTACGCCATCGGGTGAGAGTTACTGTGTGTTTCATGCCCGTGAGACGTTGAACAGCCAGCGTTTTGTGTACTGCGCTTATATTCAATCAAACGGCCAAGTGAGTAGCGTGGAGCGTCTGAGCACCAGTGATCAGTGGGAAGGATATCCCAACGTTGCTCTGGATCCGGTGAGCAGCGATCCCATTGCAGCCTGGCACACCACAACTCCTATCTACGATGGCCAAAGCGTTTTTGGCTCCTATGGGCTTTATCATCTCAATGAACCGATGAATTGGCAGACGCCTTTCGAGGTGATTTCACCTCTCACGCCAACACCCCATCCCAATGATGAATTCATCTGGCCCAATGTGCAGATCGGCCCTTCTCCGGTAGCGGGGAAACGGCGCTGCTACATTTTTGCATCCAACAAAACGCCATCTCCCATGGGAGGACATCCCAGTGAAAACGTGATGATTGCCTGGATGGATTTCGACGAAGATGATATGGCATCCGGCTTTGTTCCTCAGTGGAGCTATACCACCATCCCCCTGATGGATGAATGGCACGTCATGTCTCACACCGTGAGACCCATGTTTACACCGGTGGTGGGCCAGGATGGACTGGTGGCTCTGGTGGGACATGTGCGTCATAATTACACGATTTATGAAAACACCTTGCTGGGTGCCTTTATAAATAACAATTACGGTGAGGGCCCCTTTGATTTCATACCTCAGGATGCCAGCTTTGTTCCCACGGTTGCATTTCCCGACGCTACCTTCGATTCTTGGTTTATACCATCTCTGTGTCATCACAATAACGCACTACTGGCGGAAAATCGCATCCTCTGGCCCGGCGCCATGTATCTGAAAGACCTATTGGGTTATTATTACCCTTACATGGGCTTCCCCAAGCTTTTTTACTACGATCTGGATACAGAAAGTTTTGGCTTTATCGATCTGTATCATCAGGGTGTCGATCCCGCTGATGATCAGGTGATGACTCCCTGGGATCTGGATGAAGATGGTGAGGTTGATCCCGATTACCAAACCACCATGCCCTTTGGCTGGCCTAATTTTTACACCGACGAAGATGATATGTATTTTACCAACAGTTTTCATATTGCCCGGGATGTCAGCGGCCAAAAGCTGGCAATCGTTTGGCAGGATGCAGCCAAGGCGCGGCAGGCAGAGCTGGGTGATTCCACGCTGGTGCAGTGGTTGGAAAGCCCCGAGATTGCCATCGTTGCCTCGGCCGATGGAGGAGCGAGTTGGAGCGATCCCATTTTTCTCAATGCTTTGGAAACCCCTGAACTGGACGGGATGATTCCTGCTTATATCTATCCTGCCCAGCAGATCGAAGATCTGGGAGACGGTCATGGCAAACTGCATCTGATGTTTTTGGATGATGAGGAGTATGGCATGGGAATCACCCAGCCGGGCAATCCGGAAGCGATGTTGAAATATTGCAGTCTGGACATCAATTTTGCTGATCTGGTAACAGCTGATCCAGCCATTGAAGTACCACAGGTTGCCATGTCCAATTATCCCAATCCATTCAATCCATCAACGGAAATACGGTTCAATCTCACCGCTAATGACGCAGACGACGCAAAGATAGAAATATTCAATACCAGAGGTCAGAAGGTGAAACAATTAGAAGCTGATTTGTCATTTCGACCAGGAGGATCGCAGGGAAATACTTCTTTCTCCGTCAATTGGGATGGCACCGATTTCAATAACCAACCGGTTTCATCGGGAGTGTATTTGTATCGGTTAACGGTTAGCGGTAAACCATTGGCCCAACAGAAAATGATATTGTTGAAATAGAGACGCCCGACCGGGGTGTCTTTGGCCGGGAGCTGGCGGTTTATTATTGACGTCTCACAGATTTTTTTCTTATTTGGTGTCTCCAAAGGAGGAAGAATGAAGCGTGCCCTGGTAATTGTGTTGATGCTGGCCCCGATAATTATCTTTGCTACCTTGATTGATTCCCTCAAGATGGAACTGGCTCACGCTGATGATGACCAACGATGTTCCCTCATGCTCCAACTGGCCAGCCTGTGGATGGACTCTGCTCCAGATTCTGCTATTACCATCCTGGACAGCGCCATCACAACATTACGTCTATCCACAGACACGTCACAATTGATCACTGCCCTGATAAAAGCCGGGGATGCATCCCGCCTGATGCACCACTATGCTGCTGCCCAAACCTACTTCCAGGAAGCACTTACCTACAACGTTGACGAATCATCGCCTCAACAGGCCTACATCTTCAATGCTTTGGGAAACATCAGCGAAGAATTGTGCAATTTCGATTCGGCACTGGGCTATCATCTGAGTTCATTGGCTACAAATTTAGAACTGGAGGACCTCACCGGGGAGGCCGGAGCGATGAACAATATTGGCAACATCTATTTTAATTTGGGAAACACCGTAAAAGCAGAAGAATATTACCGCCAGTCTCTGAAAATAAAAGAAGAATTGGGGGATTCTCTGGCCATTGCCGGATCCTTGGGAAATCTGGGAAACATCAGCTTTCAAAGGGGTGAATACCCGAAGGCACTGGAATATTACAATCAGGCAAAGGCGATCATGACGCGGCAAAAGGACACCGAGGCTTTGGCTCTTTTTCTCAATAATCTGGGAAATCTCTATGGTGAGATGCAGGAGTATCAGCGAGCCCGGGAACATTTTGAACAATCTCTGGCCTACTATCGAGATGCCCAAAACAAACGGGGTATCGCCCGCACCCTCTACAATCTTGGGAATTGCAGTTACTACCAAAAGGAGCCTGAACTGGCAAAGACCTATTTTTTGCAGGCCCTGGATGATGCAAAGGAAATCGGCAGCAAAGATATTCTGGTGGCGGCGTTTCTCTCAATGGCAAACCTGGAGGAGGAACAAAATCATCCCGCTGCTGCTCTGCGCTATCATCGCCAATACACGGCCCTGAAAGACAGCATCTATTCCGAAGAAACCAATACTGCCGTGTCTGAATTGCAGATGCAGTACGAAATGGAAAAACAAAATCGCGAGAAGGAACGCTATCGGCTGGCAGCGGAAAAACAGAAAAACGCCAATCTCCGTCTGGCTATAGGCTTGATGGCAGTGTTCGGTGCAGGACTGTTCATTTTTTGGCAGTATCGTACCAAAGTGCACATCAATTGTCTGTTGCGGGATGAAATTGCCAAAGCGGTGCAAACCCAAAAAGATCAACAGCAGATTATCGTGCATCAAGCCAACCTCACAGCGCTGGGTGAGATGGCGGCAGGTATTGCTCACGAGATCAATCAACCTCTGCAAAACATCTCACTTTCTGCCGAGAACATGGAGTTTTCCCTGTCAGATTCCCCACCAGATGCCGATTATCTACGGGAAAAAATATCCTACATTTTTCAGGATATCGCCCGTATTCGCACCATTGCAGAGCATATTTCCCTCTTCTCCAGCGAACAGGCTTCCGAATTGCATCAGCCCTTCGATATCAACGAAAGCATTACAAACGCGCTTTTCATGATGCGTAAGCAGTATGAGCTGGATGGCATACATTTGCAGCGGGATCTGGCCTCTGACATCCCGCCTGTGATGGGAAACAGCTACAAAACCGAGCAGATTGTGCTTAACATGCTCACCAACGCCCGGGATGCCTTGCGGGGAGATGGTGTGTGCATCCCGCCTGAAAAAAAAGTGGTGGTGCGCAGTTTTGTGCAGGATGACAGTGCCGTTATAGAAGTACAAGACAGCGGTTGCGGCATCTCAGCCAAAATCCAAGATCGTATTTTTCACCCCTTTTTCACCACCAAAGAAGTGGGGCAGGGCAGCGGCCTGGGACTCTCCATTTCCTACGGAATCGCCCGGGAAATGGGTGGCTCCGTGGAGCTGGTATCCGCCGCTAATCCCACCATTTTCCGCATCCTATTACCTCTCTGGGAGAAAGCATGAAACTCAATCTTTGCATTGTAGATGACGAGATACGCATCACCGAATCTCTGGCCGAGTATTTTATCAGGCAGGGATGCAGCGTGCGTACGGCCAACGATCCTCATTCTGCCCTGGAAATCATTCACACCCAACCGGTGGATGTGGTTATCACTGACGTGGTGATGCCCGGCATGACGGGATTGGAATTGCTGAAAGCCTGCAAAACCTACGATCCCCGCATCGAAATAATTCTCATCAGCGGGCATGGCACCATGGCCACGGTGATCGACGCCATGCGACAGGGAGCTATCGATTATATTCCCAAACCCTTTCGGTTACGGGATGTGCAGATGGCACTGGAGCGGACTTCACGTTTTTTGCAGCTTAAAGCTTCTTTGGCGGTCTCCAAGCGCCAAAATTCCTTGATTTCCCGCCAGCTGGAATCCCGCATGGAACGGCAATTTATCGGAGAGAGTCCACAGATTCGCCAGGTGTTGAGCCTTACCATGCAGGCAGCCCAGGATCGTGATCTCAATGTGCTTATCACCGGTGAAAATGGTACCGGAAAAGAGATCATCGCCCGGATTATCCACTTTGCCGGAGAGAGAAAGAAATTTCCCTTTTATCCGTTGAACAGCGCCGCCATCCCGGAGGATCTGCTGGAAAGCGAATTTTTTGGTCATTGCAAAGGAGCCTTTACCGGCGCCACATCCACCCGGGAAGGCTGTCTCAGCCTGGCCGATGGAGGAACCCTTTTCCTGGATGAAATTGGCGACATGCCACAGGTTTTGCAGGCGAAGTTGCTCCGGGTTTTGGAAGACAAACGGTTTCGCGCTGTGGGGGATACCCGCCAACAGCAGGTGGATGTGCGCCTGATATCGGCATCCAATAAAAATCTCTCGGCTCTGGTGCAGCAGGGGGTCTTCCGCATGGATCTGCTCTACCGGCTCAATACCTTGGAAATTCACATTCCGCCACTGCGGGAACGCATCCAGGATGTGAAGCCGTTGAGCCGCTACTTCTGCAGCTATTTTGCCCAGCGCATGAACCGGCCGGTGCCGCAGCTCAGTGATGCTGCCCTGGCACATGTGCAGCGATATTATTTTCCCGGCAATGTTCGGGAATTGCGTAACATGATTCAGCGGGCCATGATTCTCAATGCATCCAACCTGTTGCAATCTGAGGATTTTGAGCTTCGTTTACAAAGTGAGCCGGTGGGAGAAAGTGGTCTCAATCTGGATGCCAGTGAGCGTAAACTGGTGTTGAAAGCCCTCCAAACGGCGGGATTTAATCAAACCAAAGCAGCAGCCTTGCTGGGGATTTCCCGTGATGCCCTGCGTCGTCGCATCGCCAAACATGATATCGTGATATTGCATGAGGTGGAATAAGTAAGATGTGCTGCGAAGGGAGCCGGCGAGTTTGAAGCACGGATTACGCCAGGCGTGAGTTTACTTTATTTGGGTATTTCATAAGTACTTAAAACGTGTCTCACTATTCTGATTTTAAAATAATGATTCGCTCAATTTGAGGTGCTGTAGCATAACTACTAATTAGTGTTAAACCGAACAACAACAGGAAGAACGACAAACTGTTTTGGGATACTCCGGCACGTTTTAAAAGATATTCATAGCCCATGAGATAGAGACAATGACTGAGATATATGGGGAAAGAGAATTTTCCAGCTTTATTCAATTTTCTAATGATAAAGCTACTTTCCCTTTTGGATAAATTAAGAGCAATGTTATATAAAAATAATATGACAAAAAAGAACTGAAGCTGCATAGTAATGATGCTTATATCCATAAATCCAGCTGGTATTAAACTCCATTCTCCATAGGTTTCTAATCCCCAAATCCAATAAAATACCGTTAAGGAATAGAAGAGAAAAAATGCTATTATTGATTTTCGATTTTGGGAAAGGAAGAGCAGTTTTTTTCGATTGGTTTCAGTCCAACAACCAAGCATGAAAAAGCCGATATGGGAAAGAAAAAGTCTCTTATCAAAGATAGTAAATTTCAATATTTGTGGAATTGTAGCTATTTTATTTATATGATTGATACATATAAGCCAAAATAGCTGTATAATGAAACAGGATGCCAGAAAGAAATCTTTTTTATTAAAGCGAGAAAACAGTTTGAGCAAAAAAGGAAAAAGCAGGTAGAATTGCATAATCAAAGCTACAAACCAGAGGTTGCCATGGCATCTTGCCAGAAGCATTTTCCCCGCAAAATCAAAAAAAGTTAGATTAAAAATACCGTGAATAAACTCGGATAGAAAAGGTACGAAGTAATAAATCAAGGAGAACAATAAATATCCCGGCAGAATTTTCCTGAATCTTTTCCGGTAGAATGTTCCATACTTGAAATCTGCGTTCTCAGTCAAAGAACCCTTGTACCGAGCAGTTAGAACAAATCCTGAAATAAAAATAAACAGTGGAACTGCAAACTGAAACAAAGCATCAGCCATCAAATTGAGTATAGTGGTGGTATTAAATGTATCCATCTGGACAAATTTAGCAGTTACATGGATGCATATGACGGCAATGATAGCCATCCCTCGAAGTAGATTCAGCTCAGGGAAATACCTCGCGTTACTCATTCTTTATCCTAATTATTTAATTGATCCTATTAATGAATTTAATTTAAAAATGTCAATCATCATTTCCGTCTTGTCTATGGGTACTGATAATGTGACATATCTTAATGGTGCAGTAAAAATGGTTGCTATGCAGTATCGGCTTTTTGGAAACTTGCCATCCCCCGCTTCACAGGTTGTGAGTTGAAGGCGCCAATCCCCATTTGCGCTTTCGATTCTCTCTGGTCGCGACGCTACTCATCTTGAGCTTTGCTCAACGTGCGCATAAGTCTGCCAAAGAATGGAGAGTAGTGCTGGGACGAGAAGTGATATTTTCAAATAGTGAGGGATGTTGATTTCTTACAACCATTTCAAAGACTTCCAGCCATTTGAAAGGTTTCGAGAGATGGTGGGACTTTAAAACAAACCTTCCAGAACCGGCTTCGAAGCACATCTTACTTATATTAACGTACTTTTTCTCGCCTTCAGACTATCCACAATTTTTTTCACCGCTTCAGACTGCTTCATATCAGCCACCAGCAGCGCATCGGGTGTATCGATCACAATCATATCTTTGGCACCGATGAGGGCAACAGCTTTATCGGCCCGCACGTAGCAGCCGGAGCTGTCGATGCACTGCACATCGGCTTGCAGCACGTTATTGTTGTCATCGGTTTCAGAGATGTCGTAGAGAGCTTTCCAGCTGCCCACATCGCTCCAGCCATAATTCACCGGAATCACTACCCGTTTTTCAGCCCGCTCCATAATGCCGATATCGATGGGCAGTTTCGGCATCTGGGCGTAGGGAACGGCAAAGTCGGCGTCAAAACCCTGATCATCCCAGGCGGCATTGATACTGTCCAGCACCGGCATCACCTGGGGCAGGTGGGCGGCAAAGGCAGCTAAAATGGTATCGATCTTCCACATGAACATCCCGCTGTTCCAGTAGAAATTACCGGAGGTTAAAAACTCAATAGCTCTCTGCTGATCAGGTTTTTCCTTGAATTGTTTCACGTTGAACATGCCGGGATGCAGCTCTGCGCCGCCCTCGATATAGCCATATCCCGTCGCCGGATAGTTAGGCTGAATGCCAAAGGTCACCAGGTTTTCTTCCAAGGCAGCCAACTCACCGGCATCCAGGGAAGCCAGAAATCCTTCCTGGTCCTTGATCAGGTGATCGGCCGGCAACACCACCATCACATCCTCCGGCGTGTATTTACGCTGCAAATAGGAGGCACTGAGGGCAATGCAGGGTGCGGTGTTCATCCCAAAGGGTTCAACGATGATATTTTCCCGGGGCATATCCGGCAGATGTTCCTGCGTAAGTGCCACTTGGGACGCTCCGGTAACCACATAGATATCTTCCATGGCGATCTTGGGTAACAGACGATCCACGGTCATCTGAATCATCGACCGTCCGGAAGCGATGTTGAGAAACTGTTTGGGTTTAGAGGTTCTGCTGAGGGGCCAGAAGCGGGTTCCCACACCGCCAGCCATAATCAATGCTATCATCATTATTCTCCTTTTTGGCGATTATCTATCACGTTCATTTTTTCCGTTATTTCAAAGTCAAACACCGCATCGGGGATGGGTTGATTGAGTATTTCGTCGCTGAATCGGTAGCCCACGCGGTTGCCTTTTACGTCGGTAAAAGTGAGCTGGTAAATATGGTCATCCCGGATGTGGCAGGTGATTACCGTATCATCGGCGTTTTTCAGTTGCAGCAAGGTATGGGTTTTATCTTCTTCCGGGATGGAAATCTCTGCATCCTGCCAGTAGGTCTGCAGCAGAGCCATTGGTTTTAGCTGGATATCCATAGCGTCGGTACGCATCACCTGGTTTGAAGCGGGATCATAAATCAACACGCCGGAGGAATCTATGCGCAAAAGTTGTCCATCTGGATCATCGTAGCGCAGGATCAGCCGACTGGCATCATAGTAGAGCATTCCACTGGATTTTTTCGTTAGTTCCAGTTGGGGCCAGTAATTTTCCTGGCTTACCCGGGCCTGATACTGCTCCACCCGGCCATAATAGTGCTCAAGCCGCTGATAGATGGCATCCGTGCCTGAAGCATAAAGGGAAACAGAAGCGAAAAACAACAGGATAAAGCTAGTCTTTAAGGTAGCCATAGATTCGTAAATCCTCCTCAGACATAAGTACTTCACGGGATTTGCTGCCCACATGAGGGCCAACTACGCCGCCCTGCTCCAGCATATCCACCAGCCGTCCCGCCCGGGCATAGCCGATGCGGAAATGCCGCTGTAACATTGAAACCGACGCAGAACCGGCGAATACCACTGCGCATGCGGCTTCGGGAAAGAGATCATCATCGTATTCAAAGGCTCCGGCTTCCACCTCTTCCTCGTCATGAAGCATATTGATCTCCAGTTTGGGCTTCGGTTGCAGTTTAAGATATTCTACCAAATTGGTGATTTCACTGTCGGAAATAAAGGCTCCATGGATGCGTTGGGCAATCGCTTTCCCTGGTGGCAGGAAGAGCATGTCGCCGCGGCCCAGCAATTTTTCAGCACCGTTGGTATCGATAATCACGCGGCTATCGACTTTTGATGAAACCTGGAACGCTATGCGTGCCGGGAAGTTAGCTTTTATGATACCGGTAATAACCTTGCTGGATGGACGCTGTGTGGCCAAAATGAGATGAATCCCGATAGCCCTCGCCATCTGAGCAAGACGAGTGATTGGTCGCTCAATTTCTTTTCCCACCGTCATGATCAGGTCGGCAAATTCGTCCACGATAATCACGATGTAGGGGATGGCGTTGTCTTCAAGTTCTTCCCCTGCATCAATCCGCCGTTGAATTTCCCGGTTGTATCCGGTGATGTTGCGCACATGATATTTTTGCAGTAACAGATACCGCTTTTCCATTTCATCTACGGCCCAGTTGAGTGCTGCGTAGGCATATTCGTTGTCGGTAACCACATTTTGTATCAGATGCGGAACCCCTTCATAGCCGCTGAGTTCGATGCGTTTCGGGTCAATCAACACCAGGCGTACATCGTCGGGGCGATTGAGGAGCAAGAGCGCATTTATAATGGTATTCACGCATACCGATTTCCCGCTGCCGGTAGCACCTGCGATGAGCAGATGCGGCATGGCGGCCAAGTCTGTAACCACTGGGCGACCGGAAATATCCTTGCCCAGGGCAATTGGTAATGCGCCTTTGCAGGATTGCATCTGTTCCGAAAGCATGATGTCTTTGAGATAAATGACATCTCTGTCGATATTTGGCACTTCAATGCCCACCAAGCCACGACCGGGAATGGGCGCCTGTACACGGATGCCTTTTGCCTTTATGGCCAGCGCAAGATCATCGGCAAGGGAGAGGAACTTGCTCACTTTTACCCCTGCTGCCGGTCTCACTTCGTACTGCGTGATGATGGGTCCGATGTTCACATTTATCACTTCGGCATCCACGCCAAACTCCGCCAATTTGCTTTCCAGGATACCACTGGTTTTCTTGATAATGGATTCCAGATTGGTTCTGTTTTTCTTTGTTTTCGCCACATTGATGAGAAACTCATCAATGTCTGGCTTGATGTATTCCGGTGAAAAAGGAATTTCTCCGATTTCTTCAGGTGCGGTTGGAACGGATTCCTGGGATTTGTTACGTTGTCTTGCAGCATTTGCATGATCTACGATATTAGGCGTTAACTTCTTATTATCCGGTACGATAGGAGTATCTTCATCGATAGACATTTCTGGCAATATCTTTACTTTATGGGGCGAACGTTGTTTCTTTAATTTTCTCCCTTTAGGGATGGAAACTTTCTTTTTCTTGAAAAGCCCAACAAATCTCCGACCGAGGAAAATGAGTCCCGCAAGTAGGTTTTTTGGTTCAAAAATCACGATGATGGCGGCAATCACAAAACAGATGGACAGTATCAGCACACCGCCAGACCCGATAATGCGGGAGATGAAGGTGAAAACCGCGTAGGGTACCATCCCAGCGAAACTCATTTGTTCCCGCTGAGTAAGATCCCTTAATGCATCCTGCCTGATAACCAGCATAATCATATTGGCAAAGAAGGCCAGTATAATGAAAAAGACAATCCGTAACGTTAAACGTTCTTCGTGGCGGAAAAATAGCGAGAAGAAGGCCAGCAACGATGTTGCTAGAGTCAGTGAAAGACCGAGTAATTTGCCAAAAATGAGAATAATCCAATAGCCCAAAAAAGCACCAAGTGGACCAATGGGATTGAATACATCGGGAAATTGCAAGGTGATAATCTGCTTAAAACTCAGATGGGCATTGGTGAGGGTGACATAATCATGATACAGCAAATCAACATCTCGCACAATGGCCACAAGCAGCAGCAAGGAAACCACAAACAGCAGCGCAGAACCGACAATTTTCCAGGGAGCAGCAGGTTTCGTTTTCTCCATCTTATTGCTCCTAAACGCTAAAGCGGATGTTCAAAATGTCACCATCCTTAACGAGATACTCTTTTCCTTCCAGGCGGAATAAACCTTTATCCCGCAATGCTTTCTCGCTTCCATGCTCTTTCAGCACTTCATAGGAGAAGCACTCTGCACGGATGAATCCACGAGCCAGATCTGAGTGAATTTTTCCCGCAGCTTCCACCGCAGTATCACCCCGATTTATGGTCCACGCCCGCACTTCGTCCTTTCCTACGGTAAAAAAACTCAGGTATCCCAGAAGCTTGTAGGATGCCTGCATAAGCCTATCTCGTGCCGAAGTTTCTATCCCCAGATCTTTCATGAATTCTGCGGCTTCGTCCTCTTCCAGGGCGAGTAATTCCATCTCAAAATTGCCTGCAAATTCAATGCTTAAATAGCGTTCATTGAGCTTTTTAAGCATCTCCTGATGCTGGCCATAGGTATCATCGGGTGAATTCAGAATTACGAGAAGTGGCTTTTGGCTGAGAAATTGAAAACCCCGAATAGCCTTTAATTCATCGGATGCAAATTTAATATTCCGCACCGGAATATCGTCTGAACAGGATGCAACTATTTTTTTGATAGCTTTTTCCTCTATCAAAAGTGCATTATCTTTAATACCGC
Source organism: Candidatus Cloacimonadota bacterium (assembly GCA_021157525.1). Taxonomy (GTDB): domain Bacteria; phylum Cloacimonadota; class Cloacimonadia; order Cloacimonadales; family TCS61; genus JAGGWK01. The sequence goes on from JAGGWK010000045.1 coordinate 17,641, forward strand.
GTTTTTTACTTAAGGCGATTTTATCCAGCCGTTTTTCAGCCACCAGCAAATCACTGAATATCAAGTTGGACTCGATGGAATCCAGCTCGTAAACAGGGTCAGGAACATCCCCTGATGCTGGATCTTCAAAATTTCGAAGCACCACAGCATAAGCGTCTGCCGTTTTCATCAGGTTCATGGATTCGCTGGAAAACACATCTCCCCGTTTCGCACCCGATGAAAGGCCGGCAAAATCGATATATTCAATCGTTGCATAGATTGTTTTTTTGGGCTCGTAATGTTTTTTCAGCCAGGTTATCCGGGGATCGATCACATCAACCACACCCAGATTGGGCTCGAGTTTTTGCGATGCATAGGATGTAACTTCTGCATCCAGCCCGGTTAGAGCGTTGAAGATAGTTGTTTTCCCGCTATTTTGCGCTCCGATTATTCCTATTTTCATAGTTCCTCTTTCTATTTTTTTTCATTAAAATTCATGAGATTTTTCACCTCTGCCGGCTTGAGAACCCGCCACATCCCTACAGGAAGGGAGCCTAGTTTCAGCGGCCCGATCTGTAAGCGTTTCAGAGTAATAACCTCAGATCCAACAGCTTTCAGCATCCGACGTATCTGTCTTTTACGGCCTTCATAGATAGTCATCCTTAAAAGCGAGGTTGTTGATGTTTGGCTCTTAATGAATACTTTTGCCCGTGATGTCATTTTGCCATCTACCTCAACACCATCTCTCAACTGCTGAATTTGAAACGTGGTGAGTCGTCCCCTGGATTTTACTCGATACACTTTCGGTAATTTAAATCGAGGATGGATGATATTGTTAGCAAAATCACCATCGTTTGTAAAAAGCAAAAGGCCGGTAGAATTGTAGTCTAACCGCCCAACTGAAAACAGATGAACGCCAAAGTCCGGGAGTAGATCGATGGCCTTTTTGCGCCCAAATTCATCCTTAGATGACACCAGATATTTTTCTGGTTTATTGAGCATTACATAGACTTTACTACTATCTGGACGCACCGCTCTACCCTTGTATCGTACATCATCCATCTCTTCGTTGACTACGTATCCAACGTCGTTAAGGACTTTACCATTTACGGTGATTTCGCCATCAGCGATTAGTTTTTCCACAGAGCGCCGGGAACCTAAACGGCATTGAGACAGGTATTTATTTATTCTTACCATTCTTCTAGGCTCTTCGACAAAATTTCTTCAAAGAGGTCATTAAATATCTCCTTTTGTGCATCAACTTCATTCTTTATCTCGATAGAATCATCCGTTTCCGAATAGGTTTCTTTAAGCATAAGTGAAGGATTTTGATAGATGATTTCGTTTTTTTTCATATCTGTAAAGGTAATGGAAAACAGGATTTTTACCTGATATCCTTCGACATTGGTATCGTCGTATGTAAGAATCTTATTAGAATAATCCAGAATCTTCCCTTCCAGGATGCAATCGGGAGAAAGGGTAGCAATGTCCAGGCGCCCGTCTTTTTGAAACAAAGCGATAAAATTCTGTTGCAACGATTCTTCCAGTTCATACTCAGTAGTGGCATTTTCAAAATATGGCAGTGCAATGGTTTTCAAGTGAGGATAACCGCTGGAATACACCGAATAGCTACAACCAACAATGGTTGCGATAATTAGCATTAATATAATCTTTTTCATGGCTTTAGCAATCTATCAAACTAGTATCTGTCAAGCAAATACTAGTTATGCTTGACAGAAAAAAGCAACGACGGCAATAAGATTCCAAAGAAAAGTCTAAAAGGAGTGGAAATGGCAGTTAAATACTTAACCGTTAAGCAGGCGGCAACATTTCTCAGGGTAACGGATTCTGTAGTAACGGAGATGGTGAAAGCTAATGTATTCAGTGCTCGAAAAAGAGGCAATACGCTGCAAGTAAGTAAGGATGACGTAGATGAATGGTTGGCAAATTTGAACGAGCGGGAGTTTGAGCAATTGGCGCTTCAACGTTCGGTATGTCGGTTTTCTGACTATTTCAGGCCCAGAAATATCATATTAGACTTCGATGCCGACAACAAATATGAGGCGATTGCCGAAATGTGCAAAAAGGCGAAAGACCTGAAAGTCGTTACCGATCACCGGTGGCTTTACCAGGTTGTTGTTGCCCGGGAAGAGCTGGTATCTACAGCTATCGGCAGTGGTTTGGCGCTCTTGCATCCCCGTCATTTCCATCCCTCTAAAGTCAAAAAGCCCAGCATCATCTTTGGTCGTTCAAAAAAAGATATAGAGTTTGATGCAGTTGATAATCAACCGGTACGGCTTTTTCTTTTGCTGTTATTGCATAATGATATTCAACACCTTTTTTCTATATCTTACATTTCGAAATTGCTTATCAAGAAGGAGAACATTGCAACACTTCTGGAAACCAACGATCATCAGAAAATCATTGAGATATTAACAAAGAATGTTTTAAGCCGAAAAAAATAGGGATCGTACGATCCCTATATTTTTGTTTCACGTGAAACCCTATTTTCGCAAATCTCTAATCCATTCTAAAGTTGTAGTATAGTTGTTTGACGAATTCCATAAAACATATCCGCTGCACCCTGCATCCTTCACCGCCTGAATCTGATTTCTCATGTATTCCCTTGTGTAATTAACCCGCCATCCATTTGCTTGAATGTAAGGAATTACCCTGCAAGAAGCCTGAGCATATTTCCGTGCTAAGCGAGAACCGGTATAGGTTATATGATACACTTCGTTGTTTACCTTTCTCCTGAAACCGAAATTTTCATTAAAATGTGAAGAATATATCATCGGATGAATCGCATTGAAATAATCCGATAACAGCCCGATATCCTGCCCTGTCTTCGACACATCCACCTTCCGCTGCCATGATACAATAGCAAATAAATCCCCAGCCAGATCAACATCATACTTCTTACATATTTCAGCTGCCCGCTTAACGAAATCCATAATAATGTACTTCTTCTCACGCATCACATATAATGAATCGGCAGCCAATCGGAGACTATCTTCCCGCTGAAAATAGAAAGAAGCTCTGTCTGCCATCCCCTGGGTTGGAAATCGAATATAATCCAGTTGAATTTCATCAACACCACTTTTTGCGACAAATTCAATCAACTTCAGTAAGCGACTTTGTACTTCGGGATTTGATGAATCGACCCAGGAAGCACCTTTTTTCTTACTCTCCACCCAAAGGGAGTCTCCCATTTGTGGTCGAAGTGTGCTGTCTGCTCTGGCCAAATAGCTATCATGGAACATAACCACCCGTGAGACGGCTTTCATATCTCGATCATGGAGGGTTTTCACAACATCCGGAAGGAAGAGAATCGGATGATAATTTTCTGCGCTCAGGTGGGAGATTTCGGCGCCTGAAGCAAATACCGATCCGTTCATATTCTTTACATCAAAGATAACCGTGTTAATTCCCGCCGCCTGAGCAGAATCCAATACTTTTTCAAAGGTGGAAGACGATACCGTGTACGCCGTGAGGTAAATTCCCTCAACAAAGGGTTTTGACACCTTTGCATCCATTATATTAAATATACTTAAGAATATTACCAACAACAAGACTTTTCCCATTATTCCACCATACAGCGTAAAGGGTGACTTTCGCCACCCCCACATTTCATTGTTTAATCTCCAAACGAGTAATCGCTCGCTTCAGAGCAAATTCCGCTCGCCGGAAATCCACATCGCTTTTTTCGCCTTGAAGTCGTTTCTCTGCGCGCAATTTTGCATCCTGTGCACGATCCACGTCTATTTCTGCCTCTTCCTCAATAACATCACACACGATTTTTACTACGTCAGACTCAACCGTTACAAATCCATCATGGATTGCGTAGTTCGTCATTTCGGTTTCATCAAACACCTTCAGCACACCCGGACGTATCTTAGTGATAAATGCAGTATGCCCGGGTAAAATACCAAAATCCCCATCCACGCCAGGAACCACCACCTGGTCGCATGTTCGCTCCAGTTTGATCTGATGCGGTTGGATAATCACTATCTTAATCTCAGGCATTTTTCAAGATTACCTTTGCTTTTTCTTCGGCAGAATCGATATTTCCTACAAAGAGGAATGCCTGCTCTGGCCAGGTATCGCAATCGCCGTTGATAATCGCTCTAAAACCTTCGATGGTGTCTTTCAATGGTACATACTGCCCCGGCGTGTTTGTAAATTCTTCGGCAACGAAGAAAGGCTGGGAGAAGAACCGTTCCAGTTTTCTGGCACGGGTTACCACCAATTTGTCGTCATCGCTCAATTCATCCATACCAAGGATGGCAATAATATCTTGCAGGTCTTTATATTTTTGTATGATGCGTTGGGTTTCCAATGCCACGCGATAGTGCTCATCACCGATAATCCGGGGATCCAGAATACGGGATGTAGAATCCAGCGGATCCACAGCAGGGTAAATACCCAGCTCCACAATTCTGCGGGACAACACCGTTTTTGCATCCAGGTGAGCAAACGTGGTTGCCGGAGCAGGGTCCGTGAGGTCATCTGCCGGCACATACACCGCCTGGACGGAAGTGATGGAACCATCTTTGGTGGAGCTGATTCTCTCTTGGAGATCACCCATTTCTGTGGCCAGAGTAGGCTGATATCCCACAGCTGAAGGCATCCTGCCCAGAAGTGCGGACACTTCGGATCCTGCCTGAGTAAAACGGAAAATATTGTCGATGAACAGCAGCACATCCTTTTTGGAAACATCCCGGAAATACTCGGCGATTGTAAGGCCACTGAGACCGACCCGCTGACGAGCTCCCGGGGGTTCATTCATCTGTCCAAATACCAAAGCTGTTTTATTGATCACGCCGGATTCTGTCATCTCCAGGAAGAGATCGTTTCCTTCCCGGGTACGTTCACCCACGCCTGCAAATACCGAATATCCCCCGTGCTCGATGGCGATGTTACGGATCAGTTCCTGAATGAGAACGGTTTTTCCCACACCGGCGCCGCCAAACAGACCAATTTTTCCACCCTTGGAATAGGGCTCTATAAGGTCAACAACCTTGATTCCGGTTTCCAAAATCTCTTCCTCGGTAGAAAGATCTTCAAACACCGGAGATTGACGATGAATCGGATAACGAATGTCGGTTTCAATTGGCCCCTGCTCGTCTATCGGATCCCCCACCACATTGATGATGCGTCCCAATACCGCTTCTCCCACGGGAACCGTAATCGGTTCACCCAAATCGTACACTTTCTGGCTCCGCACAAGACCATCGGTGGAATCCATTGCAACGGTACGCACAATGTTTTCACCTAAATGCAGTTGCACTTCCAAGATCAGGTCAGGATGTCCCTCCCGATGTATTTTCAGTGCGTTATGAATCGCTGGTAAATGCCCTTCGGGGAATCCTACGTCCACGGTTGGGCCGATTACCTGAATGATTTTTCCTTCGACCATGTTACCCTCTTTATCCTTGTCAGTTATTTATGGCATCAGCACCGGATGAGATTTCGATAATCTCGGTGGTGATCGCGGCCTGACGCGCCCGATTGTAGTGAAGTGTAAGCGTACCGATAAGCTCTTCAGCATTATCGGTAGCCGAATCCATTGCCGTCATCCGTGCTCCTTGCTCAGATGCCGAAGATTCCAGCATGATGCGCCAGATTTCCACATTGATATATTTGGTGCCAAGCTCTTCAATTATCGTCTCTGCATCCGGCTCGTAGATAAACTCCAGGGTGGAGATATGTTCCGATTTCACCGGGATGATGGGCAATAATTGTTTGGCACGTACATCTTGCTGTATAGCAGATTTAAATTCGTTGTAAATCACGTCGATGCTCACGTATCCCTCATTGAGAAACAGTTCTAAGAGATACGATGCCACATCTTTGGAAATGGAAAAATCCATCTCGTTAAAAAGCCCGACAAAACTCTTTATAGGGGTGCCATGATGCTTTTTGATAAACTCAGCACCCTTTCTTCCCAAGCAAATGACGTCGGTTTTCGGATGTTGTTCCAGGTAGTCTGCGGTAGCACGGTTGATCGTAAAATTGAAAGCTCCACTGAGACCACGATCGGCGGTAACTACCACCAGAGCACGTTTTCCTTCAGGATGTCCCTCCGCCAAAAGCGGATGCTCAGTCTCCCTGTTCTTCAGCTTCAGGGTTTGCAACATCTCATTTATACTGTCTGCATAGGGACGCGCCTTCACGATGTTTTCCTGGGCTTTACGCAGTTTGGATGCAGCTACCATTTTCATCGCTTTGGTTATCTGCCTGGTGCTCCTTACACTCTCAATCCGATTCTTGATATCCCGTATATTTGCCATGATGTACCTAAATCTTCTTTAGTACAGATTCGCAGATTTCCACCATTTTGGCCTCTATCTCGGGAGTTATTTTTCCCTTGATTAAGGTTTCCATGAACTCTTTATACTGGATGTCCAAGGTTGCATAAAGCTCCTCTTCAACCCGAGCAATATCTTTAATCTCCACCTGATCCAACAACCCATGATTTGCCATGAATATAATGAAAACCTGCTTTGCCACCGGAATCGGCACATATTGCCCCTGTTTCAAAATCTCGATGAGCCGTTGCCCGCGACGCAGCTGTGCCAAAGTTGCTTTATCCAGGTCAGAACCGAATTTCGAGAAGGCTTCCAACTCGGTGTATTGAGCAAGAGCAAAACGCAACTGTCCGGTTACACCTTTCATAGCCTTGATCTGAGCACTACCGCCCACACGGGATACCGACAAGCCGGCATTGATGGCTGGCCGAACGCCGGAATAAAAGAGCCGGCTTGCCAGATAAATCTGACCATCCGTGATGGAAATCACATTTGTGGGGATGTAGGCGGAAATATCGTCTGCCTGAGTCTCGATGATGGGCAGAGCCGTTAATGACCCGCCACCCAATTCATCGCTGAGTTTTGAAGCACGTTCCAACAGCCGCGAATGCACATAAAATACATCGCCAGGATAAGCTTCGCGTCCTGGCGGTCTGCGGAGAAGCAGGGAAAGTTCGCGATAGGCTACAGCGTGCTTGGAAAGATCATCGTAAATAATAAGGGCATGCTGGCCGTTATCCCGGAAATATTCACCGATGGTACAGCCGCCATAAGGAGCCATAAATTGCAGTGATGCAGGATCGTCTGCCGACGCAACAACTATCACGGTATAAGCCATTGCCCCGCGGGCTTCCAGCTCTTTCACTATCTTGGCAACCGACGATTTCTTCTGGCCAATGGCCACATAAATACAAAACACATCAGTCTCTTTCTGGTTGATGATGGTATCGATGGCGATGGCGGTCTTCCCCGTCTGACGGTCACCGATAATCAGCTCCCGCTGACCACGGCCGATGGGAATCATGGAATCAATGGATTTCAAACCGGTTTGCAACGGCTCTTTCACCGGCTGACGCTGAATTACACCCAGAGCTTTCCGCTCGATAGGCATATAACTCTCGGCCTCAATTTCCCCTTTGCCGTCTATGGGAAATCCCAGGGAATTTACGACGCGGCCCAGCATTGCTTTACCTACCGGCACCTGCAGGATGCGTCCCGTACGCTTAACAATATCCCCTTCTTTTATCTTTCGCACTTCACCAAAAATGATGCAACCGACATTGTCCTCTTCCAGGTTTTGCGCCATGCCCATCACATTTCCCGGGAACAGAAGCATCTCCCCTGCCATTACGTTGTTCAGGCCATATACACGGGCAATCCCGTCTCCCACCTGCACCACGCGCCCGGTTTCTTCTATATCAATTTCAAACTTGAAATCGTTTATCTGCGCCTTCAGTATGGCACTTATTTCGTCTGGTTGAATTTTCATACCGACCCTACCTTACGTTAATAACTGACGTTTAAATTTTATCAGGTTGTTGTGTATCGATCCATCGATGCGCAATGAGCTGGATTCCGCCACAAATCCACCCAGCACCTGGGGCTGAATAGTTATATCAAACAACACCTTCGCCTGCACTTCCTTCTCCACAATAGCTCTGATTTTCTCGATCATTTCTTCGGATTGCTCGTGGGCCAGGGTGAGGAGTATTTTCATCTTTCCCTGGGCGGCTAACACTTTCTCTTCCAAGTCTCGCAGGATGGCAGGTACAATCTCAATTTTTGCTTTCTTTTTCAGGATGCCAAAAAGATTTGCCCACCGAGTGTGATGTGCTGTTCCATCCAGCAATGTCTCTACCAGAGCATCCCGTTTATCCGGATGCACAACCCGTGAGCTGATGATGGAAATAAGCTGCGGATAGCTGGCAAATAGCGCCGTGAGTTTTTCCACATCCCCATACAAAGAGGGATAATCCTGCGAAGAAAAGGTAGCTAAAAAAGCCTGAGCATACCGATGAGCAATGATGGCGTATTTCACTTTTCGCCCCGCTCCGTAAGCATCTGCTCGATGATCTCCGTATCTACGCTGGCATCAAGCTTCTTGCTGAGAAATTTCTCCGACAAATCGGCGATCATACCACCAAGCTCACCCTGCAACTGGGCCATCACTTTTTTCCGCTCCAGAGCAATCTGATTCTCGGTTTCCAAGGCAATCCGCTTTTCATTCTCTTTGGCTTCTCTCAAAATCTCCGCAGCACGATACTCTGCATCCCGCTTGGCTGCTTGCTTCATCTTGCGGATTTCCGCTGATGACTTCTTCAGTTCCTCAGAACGGGTTTCCACCAGTTTATCAGCTTCTTCCCGAGATGTCCGGGCCGCATCAATGTCGTCATTGATCTTCTTCTGCCGCTCTTCCAGAAATGTCTGGATGGGTTTATACAGCACTTTGTTCAATATCAACAACAGCACCACAAAGTTCAAAATCACCAATATGAGCGTATAATCTATATTTATCATATCATCTCCCTCGTTAGTTGGGGATGCATCCCCGTCTCTGCTTCTTAGACTTTTACTGCGAAAACCAGCAGAAGGGCGATAACTAGCGAGTAAATACCGGTGGACTCAGACACAGCCTGACCTACCAGCATGGTACGGGTAATCAGGTTTGCATTTTCCGGTGAGCGGGCAATACCTTCACAGGCTTTTCCTGCTACGAAACCTTCCCCTAATCCCGGTCCTAAAGCACCGATTCCCATACAAACCCCTGCTCCAAGCAGTGCAGCTGCTTTGGCAATACCTTGTGCAATTGTCATTTCCATGATTCCTCCATTATTTTCTTTCTATTTTATCGCAAATATCAGCAATAACGACACCACCAAACTATAAATGGCGGTGGATTCCGAAACTGCTGCACCTATAAACATCGTACGCATGATCGTCTTTCTCTGAGCAGGATACCGTCCGATCATATCATTTGCCCGTCCAGCTACATTCCCAATACCGCTTCCCGGTCCTAACGTGCCAAAACCTATCACCAGTCCAGATGCCAACAGCGCCGTCGCCTTCATGATTATCCATCCCAGACTTGCACCCGCCGGTACCCCGGGAATGGAATAGATGAGCAAGAGCGACACTACCAGCGCAAATATGTTGGATGTCTGTGACAATGCCTGGCCGATAAGCATATTTCCCATGATGTCGTTGGCATGATGGGGCTGACGTCCGATGGCTGCACAGGCTTGCCCGCCCGAGTATCCCGAACCCAATACCGGCCCTACCGAACCTAATCCCACAGCGATACCGGCTGCTAACAGCGATGAGACGGTAAGCCAGCTGAGAACGCCGTTTTCCAGTCCGCTGAATAGCAGCAGCATGGCAATAACCAGAGAGAATATTCCCCCGGTTTCAGCAATAGCCTGGCCCACAAACATGTTTCTAAAAAGTTTATCGTTAGCCCCCGGCTGCTTCATCATGGCGTGAACTGCCTCACCGGCAATGTATCCTTCGCCGATACCACAAGCCACCGACGACACACTCACACTGATGCCAGCACCCAAAAACATGGCGATTTTTACTATTTCAGGACTTACCATTATTCCTCCGTAATCGCTACAGAAATATAAGAAAGTGCGAGCATGGTAAACACAAAGGCTTGAATGGTTCCCACAAAGAGCCCGAAGAAGAGATTAAGCCCCACCGGGAATAAAATGAATTTTACCAGTGACGAGATCACCAGCACGATAATGGCTCCGCCCAGAATGTTGCCAAACAAACGGAAAGAAATAGAAACCACTTTGGAGATTTCCCCTACCGCATCCAGTACGCACATGGGATTTTTGATGGGATTTATAAAGGGTTCCAGATGACGCCAAAGACCTTTGGTCCGGATGGCTGTGATGTGCACCACAGTGATGCACATGATACCCATCCCAAGGGGTACGTTGAGGTTACGGGTGGGCTCCATAAAACCGGGAATCGGAATCATTCCGATCATGTTACACACCCAGATAAATAAGAATATCGTCACAACGTAAGGCGTGTAACTTCGCCGCTCCTTGCCCAATGAATCGATCACCAATCCATCGAAAAATTCATACACCCCTTCCATAAGAATCTGGGGTTTACTGGGTCTGTCAAATAAATATTTTTTCACCGAAAAGGCGATCAAGAGGATAGCAAGGTTTACGATGATCAACATCCGTATGAGGCTGAATGCGCTGAGAGTGCTCCCTCCAAAAATCCTGTGGAAAAAGTCGTACAGAGCGGTACTCCCATAAATGGTCCCTTCTTCTCCATTTTCGGTCAGATACAGATCCGGCTGAAACTCTTCAGTAATCGCCTCCTGAATACTGTATTTATCTGCAACGTTACGTATCGCAAAAGTACCATCTTCAAAACCGACCTGCAGGGTCTTATTCAATCCCCCCGACAGGATAACTACTGCAATTTCAATAACACCGATTATAATAATCCATGTTTTCAGTGATAAACCTTTATGTGTCATCACGTCCCCTATTTAAACCTTTTATTCCTTCATAAAGGGCATTGATATAGATAGCTATCTGCCCTGCAAACAACCCAAAACCAAAACTGATGATGTCTGGTTTGACAAAGACCATCACCACCACAGCATAGACTAAGAGTATGGCATAGCGTATAAAATACCCCTTCACTGATGCAATCTTTGCTCTCCCTTCATCGGGGCCAAGCACGGATGCAACCTTTTTCGCCAGCAAAATCACATTTACCGCACTTGCCAAAGAACCAAGCATCCAACCGATGCTCTCTTTAAAAAGCATCGGTAAACTCAAAATCGCCGGAAAGTTTGTCAAGCAAATAATCAGCAGTATCCGGCGGGGATAGGGGTGTATTTTTCTAAACATTTGACCTCTTATCGATATCTTTATCCCGAAAAAACCGGCTGATCTGACGATATCCTGCATACATTCCGGCTGCGACACCAAGGATGGTCCCCACTATCATCAGCACCCCATTGGTATGCAGCAACCGATCCAGATACAAAAACCCAAAGAAGCATATGAGCAGCGCACTTACCACCGATAACCCCACTTGGGTGAACAGCGAAATATAGCGCATGATTTCAGGATTGGATACGTTCTTCTGAAGCGGATTCTGCATCAGATTCATCCCTCCTCTTTTGCGGCGTCATTGAGGTTTTTCCATTGAAGATTGCACCGGTGTGAACCTTGATAATCTTGGCAAAAATATCTCCTGTTACCCGGGCAGATCGCTCAAGCTCCACCCCTTCTTTAACCCGGATTACACCGGTTACCCTACCCGAGACAATGCACTCATGGGCAGTGATATCTGCCTCCGCAATCCCTGAGGGCCCTATCGCCACAATGCCGTTGGATTCCACCGTTCCCTCTATGCGACCATCGATGCGAACGCCGCCATTGATCTTCAACGCTCCCACCACCTCCGATCCTGTTCCAATAATAGTAGAAAGCTCTATTCGTCTGTTTCTCGACATTATCACTCCCCTTCTTGCGGTATATCCAGCAGAGTCAGAGGATCTACCTCCTCGCCATGTACCAAAATCTGAAAATGAAGGTGCGGCGCTGTACTGTTTCCAGTATTTCCCACCAACCCTATTGTTTGTCCCCGGTTCACAGCATCACCCTCCTGCACAAAGGTGGCAGCCAGGTGAGCATACATGGTAAGATATTTATTGAGGTGATCCACCAACACCACGTTTCCAAAAAAGGCATCCTGATACACCGAAGCTACCTCCCCATCGGCAGAAGCAACAACTTCGGCACCCCGAGGTGCGGCAAAATCTACCGCCGGATGGGCGGCAGAATAGCGCTGACTGATGGCAAAATCCCCTTTTACCGGAATGGTGGTGGGAATGTTTTCTGTGGTATTAGGGGCCTCTGCAGGCTGGATGTCCGTAGCGGTAGCCTCCCGGGGTATTACATCCTGTTGCAGAGAACGGATATACCGGTGAGTAACATCCAGCTCCTGCTGCGCTGCTACCCGCAACTTCTTCTCCTGCTGATACATCGCCATCATCACGAGAGCCGCAGCCACCGCCACGATGAGAAGTATTACCACTAATTTATTCATTGCTGATATTCAGTGCCTTAAGCAGTGCATCCAGTTGCGAACGATTGCTAAAATAGAAGCTCACCCGCCCTTTATGGTTTTTTTGATAAATCTTTACCTGGGTATGAAAACTCTTGCTCAGGATTTCCTCTACCTGCATCAATTCCGGCTTATCCTCCGGCTCTTCCCGTTTGGCAGTCACTACGCCCGTTTCCTTGATCTTCTTTGCCATCAGCTCCGTCTTACGTACCGACAAACTATTTTTGATAATAACTCCGGCAAATTCCTCCTGCAAAGATGCATCCACCTGCAGGATAGCCCGGGCATGACCAGAAGACAATTTGCCTTCCAGTAACAGATTCTGGATATTTACACTGAGTTTGAGAAGCCGGATAAAATTGGAGATGGTGGCACGATCCTTTCCTACAATATTAGAAATCTGCGCATGGGTAAGACCGAATTCATCGTTGAGCTGCTGATATGCCATGGCCTCTTCTATGGGGTTCAGATCTTCACGTTGCACATTTTCGATGATGGCAAATTGCAACTGCTCCTTATCGGAAACACTGCGGATTATCACCGGCACTTCATCAAAACCAGCCAGCTTAGATGCTTCCAGACGCCGTTCCCCCGCAATAAGCTCATACTGGGTTTCGTTGCGCTTTGTCACGATGATCGGCTGGATAATTCCGTTTTCCTTCAGGCTTTCGGCAAGTTCCTGCAGCTTTTTCACATCAAACCGCTTCCGGGGCTGATACCGGTTTGGAATGATCGAATTGGTTTTCAACGTGGTAATGCCGGTGGTTTTGTCAGTAGATTCCGGCCCCGAATGTATCAACGCATCCAGTCCTTTTCCTAATCGTGTCATCGTTCCATCACTTCCTTTGCTAAATTAAAATAACTCTTGGATCCCGGGCTTTTGATATCGTAGTGAAAAATCGATTTCCCAAAACCGGGAGCTTCACTCAATTTCACACTGCGATGGATAATCGTTTCAAAAACCATTTCCTGAAAATAACGCCGCACCTCTTTGGCTACCTGGTTAGACAGATTCAGACGACGATCGAAGAGGGTGAGTAAAATACCCATGATATTGAGGTCGGGATTCAGTCCTTTTTTCAAAAGTCGGATGGTGGTTATCAACTGGCTCACCCCTTCCAGAGCAAAGTACTCGCACTGGATGGGGATAATCACATCCGAGCAGGCACTCAGAGCGTTAACGGTGAGCAATCCCAACGAAGGCGGGCAGTCTATGAGGATAAATTCAAAATCATCTTTCACCTCTTCCAAGGCGGTTTTCAGTTTATATTCCCGGGAATATTCCTTCACCAGCTCTATTTCCGCGCCACTGAGATCAATGCTTGCCGGCACGATAAAAAGGTCTTTCAGAAAAGCCGATTGATGGATCACATCCTTTATGGATGCTTTTCCTATCAGCACTTCGTAGATGTTTGGGCTCTCTTTTTCCAGCCCTATGCCGCTGGTGGCATTCCCCTGAGGGTCAAAATCGATCAGCAATGTTTTTTTCTCGTAAATGGCCAGCGCCGAAGCCAAATTGATTGAGGTCGTGGTTTTCCCCACACCCCCCTTCTGGTTTACTATCGTTATTATTCTTCCCATACCAAACCTTATTTTGCAATTTCCACGATTCGTCGTTCACCCACCAGCTCATGCTTCCAGTGGTTAACTTTATAGGATGCAAAAAGTTCACAATCTTTCAGTTTCCTGCTTTTGTAGAGCAAAATCTTTCCTCCGGGCTTCACCATATTCAGCAGAGGCGCGACATATCGCGGCTCTATCTTTACCGAGCGGCAGACGATGTAATCAAAGCGAGCATACCATCGCTTCCCTAACTCTTCCAGCCGTGAAACAATCGTGAAACACTCGTCACCGTCAAGACTTTTCATTATCTTTTTTATTGCGTCTATTTTCTTTTGGCGGGAATCCAGCAAATAAACCACTGCATCGGGATGCATGATTTTCAGCGGGATCCCGGGAAGTCCGCCGCCGGTACCAAAATCGAGAATCGTGGCACCGGTAAAGTCATACCATAGCAGAGGTACCAGAGAATCGAGGAAGTGACGAGTCCAATACTCCTCGGGCAATGTTTTACGTGAAACAAGATTCACAACACTGTTTGCTGCCAGCAACGCATCCAGATAGCGCTCAAATTGCTCCATCAGAACATCGGGGTTAGCAGAGCTGACATCCGTGATGAAATACTTAAAAGCCTCTCTTTCTCTCATTGTCTCTCCTTTATATTACCCAATTGAAAGCTCTAGTGCACACTGTCAAGGCTCAATCTTGCTACCAAAGAAATTGACATACAAAATCCATTTCATTACCCTTGCATCCGTGAAAAGGAGTGATCATGGAAGAAACAGAAAAGAACATACTCACACGCCTTACTGAACTCTCGGAAGAGATTGCCAAAGGCAGCTACCAACATTCCGAAGAACTCTTTGAGCTCACCAAAGACGATACCTATTCCCACAATATCGCTCACCTGGCAGAAGCTTTTGGCATGATGATGATTCAAGTGGAAGCCCGGGAATTTCGCCTGGAACAGATTATCTCTCAATTGCGGGATATCAACGAGAGACTCCGTTTCCAACTGAATAAGACAGCCTCACATTACCAAGAACTTCAGAAAAAACACATCCAGTTGGAAGACCTGGTGGAAAACCGCACTGAAAATCTTCTCCAGGCCATTACCAAAAGTAAAAACCTGATTCTGCGCATGAAAGATCTGGAATTTTCCCTGCGCAACAATACCGGCCTTTCCGTGATACCACTGGAAACAGCTATCGCTCAATCTGCCGAAAATTTTCCCTCCCTTACCATTTCCACGAAAGGAAAAGCTGAAGTTCTGGCCGACCAGGCCCTGGACTCGGTACTGGATAATCTCATGCACAACGCCCTGCATCACGGAGACGCCAGCCACATTGAATGCCATATAACAAACGACGCCAGCCATACCGTGCTTTCCTTTGCCGATAACGGTTGCGGCATCCCTGATGCAATAAAAGACAAGGTTTTTGACGAACGCTTCAGCTCAGGGAAACAGGCACAGAGCGGATTGGGACTCTTTATCGTGAAACAGACTATGGAACGTTATGGCGGCTCCGTTGACGTGATTGACAATCTACCTCGGGGTGCAAAATTTCGTCTTTTTTTCAAACGGGTTCGGTAAGTTTTTGGTAAAAATCAAGAGAATGCATAAAACTTTGGTTGACACAACCCCACTCAGATTTACTTATTACCCACGATATGGTAGAACAAACAGTGGAGTTATTAGTTAGCGGCCGCGTGCAAGGCGTTGGCTTTCGCTATTTTACCCTTCAGACGGCGCACACGTACTGCGTGCATGGATATGTGCAAAATCTGGTAAACGGCAGTGTGAAAATAATCGCACAGGGAAACCCCGCAAACCTTCAGGCCTTCATCAGTGTTATCCAGGCCGGTCCATCACGGGGGTTTGTCAATTCTGTCCAGCCCTCTCCCATTACCGCAGCTACCCGATATCAGGATTTTCATGTACGTTATTAGATGGCTTTTTTTTTCTCTTATGATGGTGATAGTTCCGGCCCTGGGTGGAATGTCCAGCAATCCCCGTTATATTACTCCATCCAGCAAATATCACATTGTGAAAAAGGGTGAAACCCTTACATCCATTGCCAGGCAGCATAACCTCACTGTGCGTAAAATCAAGATTTTCAATAACCTCACTTCCGACCGCATCTATATAGGCCAGAAGATTTATCTCAATCCAAGGCCGTCACGGAAGCAGGAATACATCACCATCCGCCCAATCCCGAAATCCGGATACCACATCACCACCCAGCAGGAAACCCTGAATCGCATCGCCAAGATGTACGACATCACCGTTTTTGACCTGATGGAGTTTAACAATCTTTCCCAATTTGATATATCGCCAGGCACGAAACTCTGGCTTCAGGCTGGACACGCAGCCACTACTACCACGGTGAAACCAGCCCACAGCAGCGACAAGAAGTCCTCTGCATCCCATACTGAAAAACCATCTGAAAAACCACATAAAACCGCCGTACATTCTCCAGCAAGAAGAGCCGCACCGCCTTCCAGCTATAAGCCAAAATCTCCGTTAATCGCCCCAACAAAGGGGGTAGTCACCTCTGAATTTGGTATGCGTAATGGCAGACCACACAAGGGGATAGACATTGCAGCCGCACCGGGTGATCCGATATTTGCCGTGGCAGACGGAAAAGTAGTGTTTGCCGGAACTCAGCGAGGTTACGGCAATGTGATAATCATTGAACACGAAAACATGATAATGACAGTGTATGCCCACAATGAAGCCAATCTGGTACGCTTGGGAGAGCTCGTGAAAAAGGGACAGCCCATCGCTGCAATGGGCTCCACAGGCTCATCCACCGGCACACATTTACATTTTGAATATCGGGTGCAGGGAAAGGCGATAAATCCCCGCACCGTGCTACCAAAGATCTCGGAATGAAAAATATGAAAGAATATATGTTGATCGGAGAAGTGGCAAAACGCCTGGGAATTCATGACCAGACCATACGTATGTACGAGCGCAAACATTTGATAAAACCCAACCGCACTTCCAATAATACCCGGCTGTTCTCACAAAATGACGTGACAAAAATAACCATAATTATCACGCTGACTCAGGAAGTCGGGTTAAATTTATCGGGTGTGAAGATGGTTTTTTCTTTAGCTAAGAGATTACATATGACCAATGATGAGCTTCTGGATTTCATCTACGATCATCATGCAGAGTTTCAGGTGTAGATACCAAACAGAATAGGATAAAACTATGAGTGAAAATGTCTTTGATGATAAAGCGTTACAACAATACCTAAATCAAATTGCCAAGATTCCCACCTTGAGCAGAGAAAAGGAACAGGAGCTGGCTATAAAGGCGCAGAAAGGAGATAAAGCAGCGATAGAAAAGCTGGTGGAATCCAACCTGAAATTTGTGGTGAAAATCGCATCCCGATACCAAAATCGCGGTCTCTCCCTTGCCGAGCTCATCAGCGAGGGAAACATTGGTCTGATTCGGGCGATCGAGAAATTTGATCCATCCAAACAAAACAAACTGATTTCCTACGCCGTGTGGTGGATAAAGCAGAAAATCCTCTTCGCCCTGGCGGAAAAAACCAACGTTATCCGCATGCCCCTGGGAAAAAGCAACATGGTACATAAACTGCGAAAAGCCAGGAATAAAATCTTCAGTGAAACCGGATACAATGCGACGATGGAAGAGGTGATGGAGAAGACAAACTTCGACGAACGGGCCATCAAAAAGTTGGATATGCAGAGAGTGAAAACCCTTTCCATAGATGAATCTTCCTTCTCTAACAAAGACGATCGGGTAACCATCAAAGATTTTCTGGCAGATCCCTCCGTGACAGATCCCAAAACCCTCTATTATCAGGAGCGGCTTCACAACTCTATCGAAGAATCCCTCAAAAGTTTACCCTCTCGGGATGCCTATATCGTTAAGCAATATTTTGGTCTGGATGGCAATAGCAGTAAAAATTTCGCCCAGATTGGCGAAGAGCTGGGTTTATCACGGGAGCGGGTTCGTCAGATACAGAAAAAAGCGCTGGAAAAAATCTATAAAGATACCTACAGTGAGATAGAAAAGGATATCGATCACATCCTGTAAATACCCGAAATCTCCACATTCTCCAGAGTTACCGGCGATGCACTTTGAATCACCGCATCACCTTGTATCGTTACATTTTTACCAAAGCTCACATCGCCTTTCACCACCAATGATGCACAATTTTTCAGGGATGGAACGCCTTTTTCCGTATGAGCAGTCAATTGATCGATGGTCTTGAAATACACCTCATCAAGTGCCACCAGAGGACCTGTGATACGATGTGAAGCCAGCCGCAATGTCCAGTCTGGATGCAAGGAATAGGCGTCTGACCAGAGTCCCAGAAGATCGTTGGTTTTTTTCACCGGTAAAAAGCGTTCACGGGGTACCACCAGGGCTTTTGCATCATCAAACAGCGTTATGGCTGCACCCATGGCAGATTCCAGCTGAAACACATCCACCCCATCCACAGTCTTGGGATTTTTGATGAGAGACAGCGGCAAAAAGGCATCATGGACATCCAATTGTGCTTTTAATGAAGGTAAATGCACCCAGAGATTGTTGGTATTAAAATAGCGGTATCGCTGGATATCCTGAAACTTACGCACTTCATCAGCCGGACATTGAGCACTTTCCCGCAACACCAGTTTACCATCAGCATTTTCCGCCAGATGCCCGCCTTTTTTATCCATCTCGGTACGATTGCACACTTCCATCAAAAATGGTGTTCCGGTGTCTGTCATGTAGTTCAGAATTCGTGGTTCCACCGTTGCTCCAAGGTTATCCGAATTGGAGATAAAGGCATATGTAACACCTCGTTTCAGCAGGGCATCCAGCAAGCCAGATTGCGCCAGAACCTGGTAAATTTCCCCATGTCCCGGTGGGTTCCAGTTTTTTCTGTCATCTTCAAGGGAGAGCGGTTCCAGGGTATCTTGTCTCACCCGGGGAAATTTGTTTTGTACAAAGTCCAGAGGGAGGTCATCCAGAGGTAACGATGGATATTTTTCCAAAAATTTCAGGGAATCCTGTTGGGTGGAAAAGCTGTGCATAAAGAGCAGAGGCACCTTTTGGCTGGTTTTTTTTCGGATGTATAAAATCTGGGATGCGATGATGTCGAGGAAGGTAAACCCCTTTTTCACCGGAAGCAGAGATTTGCATCTGGTCAGACCCATACTGGTGCCCAGTCCACCGTTGAGTTTTATCACCGCCAGTTTATCGAGGTTTGCGGTTGTGCTTTCTGTCAACGCTGTCATGGGTATTACTTTGGCATTGTCGGGAGGCTGGATATCAGGCTCGGCCAGATGGCCGCTTTCGCCGGAGAGAATTTTATCGAAGTAATATTGAAAGGCTTTTATCGCTGTGTTGTCGAGTCCGGCAGCAGACATCTTCTGAATAAATAACTCATGCTTCCTCATGAGAAATCTCCTTACCTAAGTTGATTTTCTCCCGGATTGAGATTCTTGTTCCCCGGGTTTGGCGTCGGTTTTGATTTACGATGAGCTCACCCAGAAGGCCGATGGAGAAAATTTGAAGCCCTACCATCACGAGTAAAACTGAAAGAAAAAGCAGGGGTCTATTGGAAAGTGGCACACCGAATCCAAACTTAAGGATGGTGAGATAGAGGCCGGTGATAATTCCCAAGAGGGTAGAGGTGGCACCGATTCTGCCGAAGAGATAGAGGGGACTGTGGAGATAACTGGTAACCAGTTTTACGGTGATCAAATCCAGAAATCCACGGAGAAACCGTTCGGTACCGAATTTTGATTTTCCAAATTCTCGTTTTCGATGATGCACGGGAATTTCGGCGATGCGAAAGCCGCGGGCGTGGGCGAGAGCAGGTACATAGCGATGCATCTCGCCATAGATATCCAGCTCTTGCATCACTTCTCTACTGTAGGCTTTGAAGCCACAATTGTAGTCGTGGAGCTTCAGACCGAAGCTGGCGGAGGTTACGGCATTATAGATTTTTGAGGGAAGAATTTTATTTATGGGGTCATGGCGTTTCTTTTTCCATCCCGTCACCAAATCATAGCCTTCCTCCAACTTTTCCAGAAAGTGAGGAATTTCCCGGGGATCATCCTGTAAATCAGCATCCATGGTAAATATCACGTCGCCGGAAGCGTGGGAAAAACCGATATTGAGGCCGGCAGATTTTCCAAAGTTACCCCGAAACCTGATAACCTTCACCTGCGAGTGATTTGCGGCCAGCTGTTTCATCACATCAAAGGTGGTATCGGTACTGCCGTCATCCACAAAGATCACTTCAAAATCATAGGTTCCCACATTTTGGGAAATCTCCCGATACAGCCGAGTAAGGCTTTCTTCTTCATTAAAGGCTGGTATCACAAAAGATAGCAACATCACAACTCCTGTGCATCCCGAAAAGATGCGGTATATAATGTTCAGGCAGTTGCTGAACAACTGCCTGTATGGGTTATTTTTTCAGCTTACTCAGGATGAATGATTTTGCCACATCCATCATCAATTTGGGATCTTCTTTCACCGCTTCTTTAAAGAGGTAACTCATGCTGAATTTATCTTCCGGGATGGTTTTGATAAAATTCACCAGATTTTCAAATTTCCCGTCGGTCATCCCCAGAAAGCGTTCTTTCAAACGGAACATCACTTTTTGGTTATCGCCCAGTCGCTTGTCCCATTTCCTCTTATAAGACATGAGGAATCTGCGGTTGAATTTGCCAGCTTTTACCGCTTCAGCAGCGGTTTCCCCAGCCAGCTGTCCCCCTATCATCCCCTGCACGATACCTCCACCGGTAATAGGATTGACCTGTCGGGCAGCATCTCCAGCCAAAATCACATTATCCTGCACATATTCATCTTTCATATAGGATGTGGGCACGCCGCCATAGACTGTGTAGGTAGCCGATGCTTCGGGAAAACGTTTGGCTACGAAAGTATCCAGATATTCTTTGGGTCCCTTGTCTTTGGCTTTGACACCGGCAATGCCGATACCCACGTTTGCACTGTGATTGGATTTCGGGAAAATCCACACATAGCCACCGGGAGAAATTTCATTGCCAAACTGAAACTCGCAATATTCAGGATTCACATCGATGCCATCCAGGGTGTACTGCACGCAGGTATCCAAATCTTTCAAGGCCAGAGCTGTATCCATCCCGGCCCAGCGGCCAACCCGTGATTCCACGCCGTCGGCACCGATAACGATGTTGCACGCCACCGAAGTTTCAACGCCATCATGGGTAAATTCCACGCCAGACACCACCCCGTTTTTCCTGATGAGACCGGTGGCATTTGCCTTGGTCAGGAGGCGGACACCTTGGGCGATAGCCAATTCGCAAAGACGGACATCAAAAATGCGGCGCTCCAACACAAGGCCTGCACCGTTATTACGTAAAAATGCGCTGTTCCCCGAGGGTCCCACCAGTTTGGCATGATTGATTCGTGCGGCAACCCAGCTTTCATCAATATCAATGTAGGGCTCGATCCCGTTTACGGAAACACCTTCAGCACAGCGCACAGGGATGCCGGGTTCACGGTCACGTTCCAGCATCAATACACTGGCGCCGCCCATAGCTGCATAGCGTGCGGCCACACTGCCGGCAGGTCCTGCACCGATAACGACGACGTCGTAAAATTTTCGTATCATAGAGCATCTCCAATGGCCCGGGCCGGGCAAACCTGGGCGCATTTCCCGCAGGAAATGCAGACATCATTATCGATAACCACTTGGGTTTCAAATACTTCTATAGCATCCACCGGGCACACCGATACACAGGTCCCGCACACATCACACAGGTGCTGATTGATATACATAATTGATCCTCTCTATAAATCTGCTTTTGGAATATCCCGATGTTTTATGTTTTTCACACGTTTTTTAAAGATGTCGAAGCCACTGAAGCCGAAGGTAAATTCCAATCCTGATTCTTCCAGTCCGTGGGTGTCCAGATCTCCACGAGTAAAGTATTTCGCAGCAAATTCAATTTTTTTGTTGGTAGATTTCAGAGGAATGGAAAATCCCATGGTTGCAGCATTTTCCCGGATGGATTCATTGTTACGCCGGAAGGGTAAATTTCGGGTGTATGCGCCCACTCTGAGAGGAATCCTCTCATACCAGTTACCATATCCACTGAGGGGATCATAGGCAAATCCCACGCCCACCTTCAAAGTATTATCTTCGTAGGTATCGGTAGATTCCCACATCTCATAATGGGCATCCAAACTGATTTTATAGCGCTCGGAAAAACGGCCTGTAATCCCGATGTTGACCATCTGTGGCGTTTCAAACAGCACTTCGTTTTCCACATCCAGGGTGTCACCGCCGGGAAAGTGATTGAACCAGTAGATGGATTCACCTTTGAGCTCAGATGCAGATGTATAGGTGGCGCCCAGGGAGAAGTGCTCGAGCTTTTTGCTCAGTCCCAGGGTAAATCCCGCATTTTTGAAATCCTCTTCCATTTCATATTTCACATCATCGTAACCGGATTCATCAAACATGGCTTCCCAGCGACGACGCTCGTTTCCCAGATAATAGTGGCCACCAATACCCAGGTTTACAAAAGACCATTTGTAGGCATACAAGAGCTCTACTTTGAATACGTTCTGGCGGATATTGTTTTTCTGCACATAACTCAGGGTATCCCCTTCAAAACCCCATGTGAAATCCATTTCATTGGTAAGATCACCCGAAAGATACGTACTGAAATGGAACCCGATTTTGTGATTTCCCATGGGAACAATCATACTGAAGTAGGGAAAATAAAGACCGTCATCCCGATAGGTTTCGCCAGCCTTATCTTCATACCACATGTTTCCCATGGAAATGCCCGATGCAAAAAATACTTTGTTTGCGCTTACCATCAGCGATGGATTGGATGTGCTTTGATTGATACGAAACAGGTCAGCACTGCCTGTTTCTCCCATACCCTTGCCATACACGTCAGCGCCGGTGTTTTGTTCTGCCATCCCGTCAAAAGAAAAGACCGAGTTGGCTCCGAGAACAGTGATACTGATGCATAAGATTAGTAACATTCTAGCTTTCATTAACGCTCCTTAATCCCTTACCGGGATTTCACTTCCTCGTTTTTTACAGTGCCTTTACAAGAAAATTAACGGGAATCGGTTTGTCAATTCTAACTTACCCCAAAGTGTATCTGCCTCCTGCAAGGGTAGTGTACTGTGGTTACAGAATTGGACTATTTTCCAAAGGGAGAGTAGTTACCCATTTTTTGCTTGCCATATATCCTCCAATATTAATTTTTGTTTTATCGGTCAAGTATCGAGAGTGAGACTCTGTGAGATGCTCACGGAGATGAAGGAGTCGCAATGGCAACGACATCAGATATCCATAATGGGATGATCATTCGGTATAAGAATGATTTGTATGAGATAGTAGAATTTTTGCACGTGAAACCCGGTAAGGGTGGCGCCTTTGTGCGTACCAAACTGAAGAACGTGACTACCGGGAAGGTGTTGGAAAACACCTTTCGCACCAGTGAAAAGCTGGAAGAAGTCCGTGTAGAAAAGGTTAAGAAGGAATATCTCTATTTCGATGGAAATTTCTATGTTTTCATGGATCAATCGAATTATGAGCAGATGAATGTTCCAGCCGAAGTGATCGGAGATTTGGATAAACTGATAGTAGAAAACATGGAAGTAGCCATGCGGGTTGATCCCGAAGGTAACATCCTGGGTATAGAGCTACCAACCACTGTTGTGCAGGAAATTGCTGAATGCGAACCCAACGTAAAGGGTAATTCGGCATCTGTAAGTGGTAAAAAAGCAGTTACCGATCGCGGACTGAACATCACGGTTCCCTTCTTTTTAGAAGTTGGAGATAAGATTAAGATAGACACCCGTAATGGTGAATACATTGAACGGGTATAACCCACTCAAGGAGGAATAATGCCAAAAGGAAGAACTTTCGCAGCCAAACTTGCTCATGAATTGAGCACAGAAGGCAAAGTAATCTGCCCCAAATGCAACACTGAAGTAAAAAAAATAAAGCTTGTTCGCGCTAACAAATCAAAAGCAGACACATGGACACCGCGCTATGAATTCATCTCTATGTGCAAATGCAATGAAAAAAAAGTTATGGCGGGTCAGGTTTAATTCATCTCGGCTAACTAATTTACTTGACGACCCTCTTATCAGCCGATAAGGGGGTCTTTCATTCTACAAAAAGGAGTAATTATGCGCAAAGCTGGAACTTGTATCCTGCTATCAATACTGCTGTGCAGTATATTATATGCTGTACCACCGGTTCCGGAAAAAACCTCCGGTATCGATATGCCTCATATTTATCCGTCAGAAAATTTCACCCCGCAAACCCCTTATCGGTCACCGGCAAACCTGCCGGACAGCATCCTGGTACTTCGGGTTCAATTCAGCGACCTCAGCTTTAACCTGGAAGCAGATTACCCCGATTCTCTGGCCCATGACTATGCCTATTTCGATCGGCTGATGTTTCACCTGGCATCCTACTACAAGGATGTCTCCCACGATACCTATCAAATTATCGAAGACGACGGCACCAAACACTACACCCTTCTGGATGATGTGATTACCCTGCCAAACCCCATTGGCTACTATGGCGACGAAGAACGCACCGGCCAACTGGCCAGCGACGTGGTTGCTGCTGTAGATAACGAAATCGACTTCTCAGCTTACGATTCCTTCATCATCATCCACGCCGGAGCAGGGCAGGAAGCCGATGTGGATGGACAAAACGCCGGCACCCTCTGGACAAGCTTCATTTCCCGCAAAAGCCTGCAGGAAGAGCTTGACCCCGAAAACGATGATTTTCCCGGCATCGCCACAAACGACAACACCTTCATTAAAGAATTTGTGCTGTGTCCCGAAACCGAATGGCAACCCTACAACATCCCCGGTGAAAGCCGGTTTTACAGCATCTACGGCGTTATCGTGCATCAGTTTGGACACCAGGTAGGTATGGCAACACTCTTTGACAACGACTCATCCAACGGCTCTTCCCAAGGCATCGGAAATTTTGGTCTGATGGGTACCGGCGTGTGGAATGCCGGTGGCTTTGTGCCACCCCTCCCCTGCGCCTGGTCACGCTATTATATGGGATGGGAACCCGATGTTGTGGAGATTGACGCATCCCAATACGATAACCAGATCACCTTCCCCCAGGCAGATGATCAATCCACTCCGAAACTCTACAAAATCAATCTCTCTGAAACTGAATATTTCTTACTGGAAAATCGCCAGCAAAATCCCGACGGCAGCATCGGAGCCACCTCGGGTCAGCCCTCCTTCAGCTTCCAATTGCTTCCCCCGGACCAGCAAAACTACTATCCTGCCGGCCATCCCAATGCCGGAGAACCAAAATTTAACTTTATGGAAAACACCTATTACGGCTGCGAATGGGATTTTTATCTTCCCGGCCTGGGAGATTCCAGCACAGACGGCTCAGGCATCCTCATCTGGCATATCGACGAAACCGTGATCAACGCCAATTTCACTCCGGATTTTGCACTGAATTCACCAAACGGCAATGCTCAGCACAAAGGAGTGGACCTGGAAGAAGCCGATGCCACCCAGCATCTGGACGGCTTACCTCTTTCCATGGCAGCTTATGGATCCGCCAATGATGCCTACCGCGCCGGCAACAACGATTACTTTGGTAAACGCATCAATCCCGCCACCGGTACCACATCTCTGCCCACCTCAGAAAGCTATTACGGCGGCATCCGGTTGGCTGTGACCAATATCAGCTCTTCCGATTCTCTCATGAGCTTCGATGTTGAATTTGAATGGCTTCTGGACAGCTCCTACGCCGGCACATCACCCTTCTCCGCATCCATTGTTGACTTTGATGAAGACGGCCACAACGACGTGCTTTATCCCATCCAGGATGGAAAAATCTTCCTGTGGCAATTCGGCGAGCTGGCTCCCAACTTTCCCGCAACTATCGACTCGATTCCCCATTATTATGCCTACGACGAAGCTCAAAACACCTTCATTTTTCCCTGCCAGAATGAAGCCCTCAGCTTTTCACGGCTCTATGTGCTGAACAAAGATGAGAACTACTACATCCAGCCTTTTAATAATCTGGTATGGGCTGGTCCTCCGGTAATAAATCCCGACACTGAAAACCAGCTTCAACACATATTTTTACCCTTTAATTTCGACGGTGACGCAGGGAGCGTCATAGAAATTCGCCAGCTGGATTATAGCCAAGACACAAACATTTCCAGTAATTGGCAGATCGCATCCAACCTTATACTGAAAGAAAACACCCTCACCGTGCCCATGCGCACCGATGATGATTATCGACTGCTTCGCTACGATATCACAGATATCTCCACTTATTCCACCATTACACTGGATGCAATTCCCCGTAGCACCGCAATTCTCAGCGCCCTTCAGGCCGATATCGACGGCGATGAATCCGATGATTTTGTCATCACCACCGCAGATACCATGCTGTTTGTCTATCATCAGGATGGAGTATTGTTCAATCACTTCCCGGTAAAAATTCCCCTCTCGGCATTGTCGATACCCTCCATAGCAGATGTAGATGCCAACGGCCAGCTGGACATCCTCATTGGCGGCGAAAACAGCTTCGCCATCTTCAACGCAAACGGCACCTTCTCAGCACCTTATGAAACCATGGATATGCCTGATTCTCTGGGAATCGCCGCCGGCATAACCACCGTAGATATCGATGACAATGGCACCTGCGAAATCATCGGCGGCATGTCCCGCAATCGCTTTGGCATATGGGAAAACACCACAGGTAACACCTGGGAACTGAACCGCTCTTATCCGGTGGCTTTCAGCGAGCGGGCCATGTCATTACCGGTGATGGCATCCTATCAAGATACCGAAACTATCGCAGCGCAGGACTATATTTTTGTCTGTGGTAACAATGGCGTGATTAACCGAATACCCTTGGCAAACCCCGTGGAGCAACCGGTATGGAGCAGCGCCTATGGAAACCTGCAGAGAACTGCATCGTACCTGCATCCAGCCCCGGAAAACAGCTGGGAAACCACCAAAACTTTTATCAATAAAGAAATATATTTCTATCCAAACCCCCTCTCCTCTGTCTTTACAGGCAGTGTGTCTGCCGGGGCAAAACGAGAAAAGACAATAACCCTGAAACTGCTGACAGCAGTAAACACGGAGGTTCATATACAGGTTTTTGACATTGCTGGAAACATCATATTTACCGGCTCATCGCAGTGCGATGCCTACATTCCGGGAGCTATTTACATCGATGCCTCTCATCTGGCATCCGGCGTATATGCCGCAAAGATACGTGGTAATGGAACCACCATCACCCGGAAATTTGCCATTGAGAAATAATTTGGAGGACAGATGAAACAAATACTCATAATCACCGCAATACTACTTGTCTCAATCGGTATGTGTGCCGAAACCAACGGAGAAAAGGGCTTTCAGATGTTGAAAATCGTCTCCAGCGCCAGCGCAGCCGCCCAGGGTGCCACCGGCTCCTTCTCTTCCCAAGATGCCCTTTGCTTCTTCGAAAACCCTGCATCATCCCTCTTCCAAAATGGGAAAACCGCCTCGATTACCCAGTCATATTGGCTCTTTGATACCACCATGAACAACGGCGCTTACACCTCAAATCAGGGGAAAACCGCCTTCGGTGCCGGCTACCGTTACCTGGATTATGGTAAGATAGATCGCCGTGATGAGATCGGCGACAAAATCGGCGAATTTCACCCCATGGACATCAATGTGTCCCTCAATTTTGCCCGCCGCCTGCATCCAAACCACTATGCCGGCATCACGGTAAATACCATCTATGAAAAGATCGATGCTGCATCCAGCTTTGGCCTCTCCTTTGACCTGGGCTACACCTATCTCACACCCCTGCAAGACCTCAAAATCGCCGCCGCCATAAAACACCTCTCCAGCGAAGCACTTTTTACCAAGATGGATAAAGAATATGTGGATATCCCCATAACCCTGGAAGCAGGAATTATCAAAGATTTTACCGTCGGATCCATCTGGTCCAGCGCCGAAATCAAAGTGATAAAACACGAGGATGACGACGATGTGAAAGCCAATGTGGGGATCAACACAAAAATCTTCGAAAACCTCTATCTCCGAGGTGGATACAAACTGGGCTACGATGCCGAAGACCTCTCCATGGGATTTGGCCTGGCACTGAAAAAATTCTCTCTGAATTACGCCTTTCTCCCCTTCAAAGAGCATCTGGACGATGTCCATATGCTTGAACTGAGTTACCATTTCTAGGGAGTACCATGAAACCCTTGAGCTTTTTCCTCCTCCTTTTGGTGCCGATTTTGGTCTGCGGACTGGATTTCGTTCCCAACCAGATTATTATCAAAACCACTCAGCCTATGGAAGTGCAGCAGCGGAGTATGGGCATTGCAGCTATGGATGCAGCCTTGCAAAGCTGGGAAGTTGTCTCGCTGAAGCCGGTTTTTCCGGGCTCAGACAACCGCTACTTCCTGGCCACCTGCGCCCGGGATATTGATTGGGATGCAGCCACAAATCTGCGAGACAGTGCCATAGAGCTGGTTCAGCCAAACTACCTGAATCGCTTTTCTATGGTGCCAAACGATCCCGATTTTTATCTGCAACAAAACTATCTGGAAGATATCAACATGCCTCAGGCGTGGAACTATACCACCGGCAATGAATCCATTATCATCGCAGTCATCGATTCGGGCATCCATTTCGATCATCCCGATTTACAATCAGCGGTTTTTCAAAACCCCGGCGAAATTCCCGATGACGGCCTGGATAACGATGCCAACGGCTACGTGGATGACTGGCGGGGCTGGGATTTCGTGGATGCCCCGGAATTAGCCGACATCGCTTCGGGAGATTTCCTTATCCGGGATAACGATGCCACCGACGAATTAAACCATGGTACTCACGTGTGTGGAATCATCGGAGCAGACACCAACAACAACCTTGGAGTAAGTGGCATAAACTGGCAGGCAAAAATTCTGATGCTTCGTGCCGGTTTCAAAACCACCAACGGCCAGGGATTTTTGCAGGATGACGACGCTGCAGCGGCTCTCATCTATGCCGCCGATATGGGCGCCAACGTCATCAACCTCAGCTGGGGAGACACCAATTATTCACCCATCATCGCCGATGCCTGTAACTACGCCTATCTCCATGGATGCATTATCGTAGCTTCGGCAGGTAACGAAGGAGCAACCGCCGCCCACGTAGTTACCTACCCTGCCCGATTGAGCACCACCATCGCCGTGGGAGCGGTGGATAATGCCAACTCCCTCTCATCCTTCTCCAGTTATGGCCCACAGATAGACGTCGTGGCACCGGGAAATCAGATTTACAGCTGCTTCTCAAACCTCCCCGACAACCTCTACACCCAGCAATCCGGCACATCCATGTCCGCCCCTATGGTGGCCGGTTCCATTGGCCTGCTTCTGGCTCTGGATCCCACCCTCTCCTTCGACGAAGTAAAGGCCCGCCTGGCCACAACCGCCAAAGACATCGGCTCGGTAGGTTTTGATAACAAATTTGGCAACGGTCTGCTGGACGCCTGGGCTCTGCTCACCGAAACCGCCCAGCAAAGCATCGCCATTTCCACTCCCGCCGATAACAGCTGGCTGAAGGAAAATGGCCCTATCACCGGCACGGTGCTGGCATCCGACTTTTATCGCTACAGCGTGATGTACACCTCCGCATCCATGCCCGCATCTACCGACTGGAAATCCGTGGAATACCCCCACGTAAACACTCCCACCTACCACTATGATCCTGTGGAAAATGGCCAGCTCACCTACTTTGACCTTCCCTATCTGGATGGAGATTACCTTCTGCGCCTGGATGCATCCACTACCGAAAACCAGCATTTCAGTCTCTTCCGCACCATACACATCGACCGTACCCCGCCAGAATTTATCGATTCCCTTTCCGTAGCCATGCGCCGCTACGATGGGGAATTTCCCACCTACGCCCTGCAAACCGTTTTCAACGAACCGGTCGATCTGCAGATCACCCTCTCACAGGGTTACACCCAAACCAATCTTTTCAGCACTATCACCGATTCTGTGCAGATTATCCTGTTGCCGACAAACCTGGCGGAAGGCCAATGGGATGTAACCTTCGTAGCCACAAACCAAGCCGGACTTTCCATACAAGACGCCTTTCCGCAACCTGTCACCATTTCTCACGCTTCGGTAAATATAACCGATTTTCAGCAGGTTCCGGTGGATAACCAACTGGTTGCTCTGCGCAAAACCACCGACATCAATGGCAACGGTGCCCCGGACTTTATCGGCCTGGAAATCGCCGACGACCAGTACACCCTCGGCGTCTTTGAGCCTTGGGCAGACGAGCTTCTCACGTTGCACACCTTTCCCTCAGAAGGCCTTATCTGGCCCCACGACATCGGCAGCACCGATGGTCAGAGTCTGGATTTTATCGGCGTGGAATCCACCAATGCCACCATCTACGAAACACCATCGGACGGTTCGTGGCCCTCAGATAGTATCTGGTCATACTCCGGTGTGTATGGCGCCGCCTTCCTGGACTACAATGCCGACGGCAACGACGAAGTTGCCATCATTACCAATGTGGACGTGAGTGGATCTTCCCAGCGTGCCATCGTACTGAATAAACGGATCGGCGACTTCTTCCTCAGCGAACACACGTTGCTGAACAACACCCCCACCGTTGTTAAAAACGAATTTGTGAATAAAATCGCCTCAGGAGATTTTGATAACGATGGCAACTTCGACATCCTCACCGCCGATACCGATGGCGATGTGATGCTCTTTGAATTTTCACCGGTTTCAAACGATTTTGAAATGGTTTGGTACACCCATCTGCCGGTGAAAAATTGCTACTACCTGGCGGCAGGGGATTTCCGCGGAACCGGCAATACAGAATTCTGCGTGGGAGGCTATACCCAAAACACCACAGACCCCGACAAAGCCTACAGTTTCTTTGGCTTTTTCGCCGCCACCGGAGATGACAATACGTATGTCGATACCGGATACCTCAGCTTTGCCAACGTCCAGTCGGCCAATTCCATAGCCAGTGCAGATATGGATGGCGATGGTGATGACGAGATAATCGTTGCGGCATCTCCTTACATCTATGTGGTAGATTATCAGGATAATCAGTTCATCCCCGTCTGGATGGGACAATCGGTGGCTACCTATCAAAATGTGATTTCCGCCATCGCCGCCACTGCCACACAGCCGGCCCATATTATTACCAACCAACTACAGGATGGGAAAATCCATGGTTCCATCATCACCCCGTCAGCACCCTTCACCGGCCCGAATACCCCCTCGAATTTTGTGGCATCCATCACGGAGGAAGGGATGGTACACCTGAGCTGGAGTTACCCCGCCGGAACCGCCGATTCCTTCTCCATCTACCGCCAGTTCCAAGGCGTTACTTCCCTGCTGGACACCACCACCGAAGAAGAATGTATCATCAATGAACCCAGTATGGGGGATACCATATCCTACCGCATCACGGCCACGGTTACTGCATCCACCCCCGCAGAAAGCCGTCCTACCCTGTGGAAAACGGTGGTTCCCTGGCCTGCTCCGGAAATAGAAACCGCCCTGATGAACAGCACAAACACCATAGCAGTGCGGTGTTCTCAGAGCCTGGATGCATCCATGCAAAACCCTCTGCATTACACTTTGGACAACGATATCGGCCATCCAGCCTCGGCTTTGCTAACCCGGATGCAAACCACAATACTCCTCAGCTACAACCAGCCTCTGCCGAATATAGACGCCTACCTCCTCACCATAGACCAGCTGATCGGCACTAATGGTGCAAACAGACCGCAACAGACAGTTTCCATCCAATATAATGAAGACACAACTCCGCCGGAAATAGTGATTGCCACCGTAACCGACGACTACACCGTGGATGTTTATTTTTCCGAACCCCTCGAACCGGTAGCAGCAGAAGATCTTTCGAATTACACCCTCACGCCACCAAATCTCGACCTTGATAATCGGATAGAATCGGTACACTATATTCAGGGGGATCAGCCGGTGTCCCGGCTTACCCTTCACAAAAAGCTCCAATACTCCAATCAATCCTATTTTTTGGAGGTAAATAACCTTGAGGATTGGGCGGGAAACTGCATTACGCAGACGGGAAACAAGTGTCGTTTCGGCTTGACAGATATTACCACCTTAAAACACATGATAATGTATCCTAATCCTCTGAACAGAGCGGATGACAGGGTGAGTGGAGTTAATTTTATTAACCTGCCGCTGCATAAAACCGGAATTATCCGGATCTATGACGTCAGCGGTTCTTTGATCTTTACACAGAGCTTTGGACCCTTTGCATCCCCGGCTGAATTTTACTGTTGGGATACCCGAAACAAAGCTCAAAAACGTGTATCATCGGGCATATATTTTTATCTCATGGAGATGGGAGCTGATCAAAGAAAAGGTAAAATCGTCATTATTCGATAAGGTTGAGTAGAAAGGAGACAGATATGATTTCATTAGATTGGAAAGAGCGCTTAAAAAAGGACACCATAGATTTCTACAAACGGAAACTGCCTCAACGTGATTATGATATTGATATTGTGTATAACGGATACCCGCAGCGGATAGATAATAACATCCCCCATGCAGTGATTACCTTTGTGGCGCGAACTCTCGCCGGCAAGCTGGTAGGAACCTTTCAGGATCACATGCCGTTTTACGATTATCTGTTGGTTCACAAAGGTGAAAATGGATCCATTATCTTTGCCGAGATCATGGCAAAAGCGGTAAAAAACCGCCCCGACGTATTTATGCCCTATCTGCATAACAAACTTTTTGAAGTAAAGGAACAGAAGTGGCGCTATCAGATTATCGACAAAGCCATTTATCCATTGATGAAAACCCAGCATGAAACCTACCTGGATACCGTGATTCAGTGGATAAAGAAGGATGACGAAGAAATATCACTGGGTTTGGAAAGGATGCTGGAGAAATTAATGAAATTCGATCCTGAACTGGTAAAACCGATTTTCAAAAAACTTGAAACTTCCTGGCTCTATGCTACCCCTCTGCAGATAAAGATAAACATCCGGCTACTCCGAGCGATCAACAAATTAGATAAAGAATTCTATTTTGCCATCTACGAGCCCTACAAACACACCCGCAATCCGGTATGTGCCGAGATTCTTTTTGGCGGGCTGATAGACGTGAATGACTCCATTTGGGAAATGATATCCCTGTGGTCACAAAGTGGAAATATCAAGTTGAAAAAAATAGGCCAAAGTGCCCAAAAAATAGCGAAAAGAAAAGGATATAAATAATGGCAGAATATATCACCAGAGAAGGAATGGCACACATACAGCGCAAGATGCAACGCCTCATCAAGGAGCGCCCGGAAGTGGTGCGCCGGGTTCAGATAGCCAGGGAAATGGGCGACCTTAGTGAAAACGCCGAATACAAAGCAGCACGGGAAGAACAACGGAACATTGAAAACGAATACAATCATCTGAAATCACGAGTGGAAGTGCTACAGGTAATAGATACCGACGCCATCCCGAAAGATGCCATCCGCTTTGGCGCACGGGTTACTATGGAAGAGCTCAGCACCAATCAGACCTTGAAGATCCGGATGGTAGGCACCGACGAGCTGATCGAGTCTGATGACGGCTACGAAAGACGTAGCGTAAATTCCCCTTTCGGAAGAGCATTGATTGGCAAAAAAGTGGGAGAAATCGCCACCGTTAAAGCACCTATCGGCATGAGAAAATTTAAGATATTAGATATAAAATAAGGAGTCTCTATGAAAAAAAGCGAAGAACTAAAAAAGAAACTGAGTTATCGTAGAAAGTTCCTCTGGCAGGATTTTAAAGAAGAAACGGCTCAGGCCTTTGATTTTTGCGAACCCTACAAAACCTTTCTGGATACCTGCAAAACCGAACGGGAATGCATCCGGTATATTACCGAAGAGCTGAAAACCCGCGGATTTGCTCCCATTGACGATAATGCGGCATCAAAAAAATGCTACCGCATATCCCACAATAAAAATGCTGCTTTCGCCATCATTGGCAATCAACCCATCTCCGCCGGCGTAAACCTCATCGTATCTCACATAGACTCACCCCGGGTTGATATGAAACAAAACCCACTGTACGAAGACAAAACCACCAAACTCGCCATGATGCGCACACACTATTACGGCGGGATAAAAAAATATCAGTGGTTTTCCACACCTCTGGCCATCCACGGAACCTTCGTAAAAACAAACGGCGAAATCATCTCCATGAGCATTGGCGAAGACGACACCGATCCGGTATTTGTGATGCCAGACCTTCTTCCCCACCTTTCTGGCAAAGTGCAACGCACCAAAACCTTCAGCGAAGCTCTCAATGCTGCCCAGATGAACGTGGTATTTGCATCCACACCCTTCCTTGAAGACGAAGAAGAAGACGTGTCCGAAGCTGTTAAACTCAACGCTCTGTCTCTGCTTTACGATAAATACAACATCGTGGAAGAAGACTTCCTCAGTGCAGAACTGGAGCTGGTTCCTGCCGGCAAAGCCAGGGATGCAGGACTGGATAGAAGCATGGTGCTGGGATATGGTCAGGATGACCGTGTGTGTGCTTTCGCATCTTCACAGGCCATTTTTGATATCAATGAAAACCTGCAGCGTACTGCTGTGGTATATCTGGCAGATAAAGAAGAGATCGGCTCCGAAGGCAATACCGGCGCAAAATCCATC
This sequence comes from Candidatus Cloacimonadota bacterium, assembly GCA_021157525.1. Taxonomy (GTDB): domain Bacteria; phylum Cloacimonadota; class Cloacimonadia; order Cloacimonadales; family TCS61; genus JAGGWK01. Next base: position 52,303 of record JAGGWK010000045.1, read on the forward strand.
TTCATCATCGACTTTATCTCTGATCTTCTGAAGGCTAATGGCGAAAGCGGTGACAGCGCAACTCTGCGGAAAACCCTCATTAACAGCCAGATTCTCTCTGCCGACGTAAATGCGGGGATCAATCCAAACTTCCCCGATGTGCACGAAGCGGAAAACGCTGTTCACCTGGGCTGCGGCGTTAGTGTGACCAAATACACCGGCTCCGGTGGAAAAAGCGGCTCAAACGATGCCAATGCCGAATTCAATGCTCACATCATCAAAACCTTCAATGAAGGTGGTGTGAACTGGCAGACCGGTGCTCTGGGAAAAGTAGATGAAGGCGGCGGCGGAACCATCGCCAAATTTATGGCTGAGCATGGGGCAGAGGTAATAGACTGCGGCCCCGGACTACTGGGAATGCACGCCCTCTACGAACTGGCATCCAAGGCTGATATCTACTCAACCTACAAGGCCTATAAAACATTCTTCCAAAACGCATAAAGCTCCCGTGGGGCTCTGCGGAGCCCCACGACTTTCTATAAAACGAGGTTAGTATGAAAAAAATAGTTCTCTCCGCCATCCTTCTGGCCATCTTGCTTGGATGCAGCTCAGTGAAGGTATCTAAGACCATGCCCGTTGACATCAAGATGCAAAAGGGCTATGAATATTTCAACAACGAAAACTACAAAAAAGCACAGCCTTTCTTTATGGATGTGGCCTTCGAACGCAACTCCAGCTTTACCGCTGAAGCTCAGATGCGGGTGGCTGATTGCTACTTTTTTCAAGAAAAATATGCCGATGCACGATTTGAATATCAAGAGTTGATCCGCCTCTTTAAAGACTATAAAGATATCGACCTGGCCTACTTTAACATCGCCGTTTGTTACTACAACGAATCCCTGGCACCTGCCTACACCCAAGAAGAAACCCAAAGCGCAATAGACGCCTTTAATGTCTTTATCGAACGTTTTCCCTTCAGCTCTCACAAACAGGAAGCCTTTGATTACTTGCAAAAATGCTACACCAAATTGCTGGAAAAAACCTACGAAAACGGCTACACCTATTACAAGATGTCCGACTACAGCGCCGCTCTGATGTATTTCGATGAAATCATCAGTCTGGGAAACACGAGTGAAATTGACAAACTCTCCCTCTATTACAGTGCAAAAATCTACCTGAAACGCAAAGATCTTCTCAATGCTCAAAAGACTGCAGATATCCTGCAAAAACGATATCCCGAAGCAAAGCAAACCACAGTCATCCTGCAAAAACTGAGCAAACGCTAAACCTCTGGCACTATGAAAATCGGCTTACTGGGCGGCTCCTTTAATCCAGTGCACAATGGTCACCTGGCCATTTCTCAGGCCGCCTATACAGCCCTTGGATTGGATGCAGTATGGTTTTTGCCCACCGGTAATCATCCGCTGAAACGCGGGGAAGAGCTGTGGCCCTACTCCCTGCGAAAAAACCTGCTTCAAAAAGCGCTGACTCCGTTTCCACACTTTGTACTGTCCGAGCTGGATGCAAACTCCACCAATCCCAGCTTCACATCAAATCTTATCGAATCACTCCAGCACAGTCATCCTGCCGATATTTTCTATTTTATCATCGGCTACGACATTGTGCCGGACCTGCCCCGGTGGCATCGCTTTCCGTGGCTGATAACCCACACACACTTCGCCGTTTTCACCCGACCGGGTTTTGACCCCGATTCGCTGAAAGCACTTCCCTATGCCCGCCATCTTCGCTTCTTTGCCATGCCACCCATACACATCTCCTCCACCGACATCCGCCAGGCCCTGAAGAGGGGGGAAGCCGTAGCCCATCTGTTGCCTCCCGGTGTGGCAGATGCGATTCAGCAGGGGAGATAGTTCAAAGGTTCAGACAGTTACCTATCACCCCGACTGTGTCCTTCTTTTACCACGGAATCCTCGGAAAGCACGGAAATCGTCTTCCTGAGGAACTCCTGCAGCGGCATTTCTCGACGAAGGATGATGTTTTTCAGTTCAACCGTTTTCGGTTCAAGGGTTGAGGACGTTTCCATCTCAGCCCACCAGTTTCCTTTATTTCACCGCAAAGAGCCCTAAAACGCAAAGGGAAATAATAAAAGGGGGCTTTGTGTCTCAGCTTATCCCATAACGGCTTCACCGCACAGGACAGGCTTCGGGCTTGCCTGACTCCCCAATACCCATAAAGTGCCATTTCTCTTTAGCCGCTGAAACCGCTGAATCCATCCGCTTTCTCCAGCAATTCCCGAATATGCAGCGACAGGCCGAATGACTGCAAATTGCGACATTCTCACATGAAAAAACAACCCAGCCGTTTCAACGGTTTACCTCATACTGTACCCGGTCACACCCTTCTTCACTGCTGACGAAGCTCACCGTAACGACACCAAAACTCATATCCGACAGAAAATAAAGTTGACACTCATTTCCAAAAACCAATTGTTGGCGATGATGTTACCCGAACCGAGGAGATGCTATGAGAATTGGATTGGAAGATTGCGTTACAAATGAACACAGGAGTACTGCCTTGATTTCTTGCGCCGAGATTTATACGCACATTACAAATATCGGAGTTTCTCAATTAAAGAGCCCATTGGATAATTTAAAACTGGATGATAAATAATGTATGAAAAATTGAGAAGTTCGTATATAACCCCTATATCGTTGTA
>JAGGWK010000034.1 GCA_021157525.1 Candidatus Cloacimonadota bacterium
AAATAACCAGTTCAAGGGTGGAACCCTGGATCTGTCGGCAGAGGATTCCCGGGTGAAAATCCTCAAAATCCAGACCAATGAAGAGCTGATGATTGCCATGGAAACCAAACGATTACTGGCAAAATAGCAAAACCATATATCTCTGAGTCCTCTGTAACGGAGGACTTTTTTATAAAACCGCTCTTTTTTCTAGACACATCTACTGCTTCAATAAATATCCTCCGAAGGAAGTTACAAAGAGGAGTAATAATGGCAAAGAGCAGTGCGGTAAGTAGGATTTTGAGGAAAAGAACAAACAAAAACCCCCACCCTGATGGAAATAGCAATACCGAAACCGCTCTCTCTGAAAGATCCGGAAAAAAGCACTACTTCGGCAATTACTTTCACCAACTTCTCTTTCATATCGCCATGGTTTCACCGGCAGCAATTGGCTGTTTTTTGATATCCTCTGAATATGCCGGATTTGAAAAAAAAGTAGTAACTTTGGGATACAATGTCTTTTTTGGTATTATTTAAACAGGAGGGAATATGGATTACGAAAGGAAAATTAAACGTGATCGAGTTGGGAAAGATGAATTCTTCAAAGGTCATTTTCAATCGCCAATTCCACCGGAAGAAAGGGGAAGCTTTACGAAGTTACATTACTTTGAACCTGATCTAAATTATCGCTTTGAATTAGAATTAGAAGAGTTTGATCAAAAAGAAAGTGTGAAAATAGAAGATACCGGTGGCAACCTGAGAGATTTCCTGAAATGGGGAAAATTTTCCTTTAGGATCGGTGATCAGAACTGCGTGTTATATGCTTATAAATCTCATGATGCTGAAACCCGGCTTTTCATTCCTTTTAAAGATGCTACCAGCGGGAAAGAAACCTATGGCGCAGGAAGATACATCGACCTTGAAGAGGCAAGAGACAAAATTGGTACTAAGTGGATTTTGGATTTTAATCTGGCTACCAATCCCTGGTGTGCATACAGCAAAGACTATGTCTGCCCTTTGATTCCCTTTGAAAATATCTTGAAAGTAGAGATCAAAGCGGGTGAGAAAAATTATAAAAATCAAATGTAGTGATAAAAATAACAAAAATGGGATAAAAAAGAAATTTTGAAGGAGCTAAAAATGGTAAACAAAAGAACGATCATAGATAATGATACCTACAATGAAATGGAAGAGAAAGCCATATCAAGAAAGCGGGATAACGTTCTCAGAAACAGCATCCTGAATGTAGGACTGGATGAAGTTGCCTTGAATCATAAAGCTAAGACAGATATGCAGCACACATTTTCTTTGGAATTAAAAACCGGAAAGATCACATCTCAAAATAAGAGCGGTAGATGCTGGTTATTTGCCGGATTAAACACAATGAGATTCAAAATCATGAAAGATCTCAACCTGAAGAATTTTGAACTTTCCCAAACCTACCAGATGTTCTTTGATAAAATAGAAAAGGCAAATTACTTCCTGGAAAATATCCTTGAAACATTGGACGAAAAAACAGATTCCAGAATTATCATGTGGCTTCTTAATGCACCGCTTAACGATGGCGGGCAGTGGGATATGTTCACCAGCATTGTGGAAAAATACGGCGTGGTTCCCAAAGCTGTTATGCCGGAATCCTTTCATAGCAGTAATTCTGCCAGAATGAATCAAATTCTCACGTTAAAGCTCAGAGAATATGCATCGATATTACGAGAAGAGCATCGTAATGGCAAAACCTTGGATCAGTTAAAAAGTGTTAAACAAGAAATGGTATTTGAATTTTATCGTTTGTTAACCATGTTCCTGGGAATTCCACCTAAAAAATTCACATTCGAATATACAGATAAAGATGAAAAATTCCATCGGGATCTTGCTATGACACCGAAAGAATTTTACGCCAGATATGTTGATCTGAATTTGACAGATTATATCAGCATTATAAACGCTCCTACAAAAGATAAGCCCTTCAATAAAACCTTCACAGTTCAATACCTGGGTAATGTAGAAGGTGGAAATAGCGTGAAATATCTCAATGTTGATATTAAGACTTTCAAAGAATTGGCATTAGCCCAGCTTAAAGATGGAATTCCCGTCTGGTTTGGCAGCGATGTCGGACAGAAGATGAAAAGAGAAAATGGTATTTTGGCTGATGATATCTATGATTATGAAAACGTACTTCAATCAAAATTCGCTCTTGATAAAGCAGGCAGATTGGATTATGGAGAAAGTTTAATGACTCACGCGATGGTATTTACCGGCGTGAATCTGATCAATGATGTGCCGAATAGATGGAAAGTGGAAAACAGTTGGGGCGAAAAAAACGGCGAAAAAGGCTATTTTGTGATGAGTGATACATGGTTTGAAGAATACACGTATCAGATTGTGATCGATAAAAAATATCTTCCCGAAGAATTAAAAGCAGCCTGGGAATTAGAACCGATTATCTTAAAACCGTGGGACCCAATGGGCTCCCTGGCACTATAAAAAAAAGGAGAAAACGTGGATTTTGAAAAAAAAGCAAAAGAGATTATTGAAGGTGTACAACATCCGGCTATTAATCACAGTTTGTATGATCTTGGTCTTATCAAATCTTACACAATAGAGAAAGATACTGTTCAAATCATAATGGCTTTACCTGCATTGAATATTCCGATAATTGGTATGCTGATTCAAAGTATAGAGCAACCATTACAAGCAATAAACGCTAAAGTGTCTTTTGAAAAAACCGTCATGACACCGGAAGAATTACAGAAATTCTTGGCAATGGAACAGAGTGCCTGGAAAGGATTATAGGATTTTTCTACACGCAAATTCAAAAAACAGGTGGATAAGACGACTATTCTAACGGAAGAAATATCGAAAGTAAATTTCAGAGCTTTTATCTGGCATGGAATTTTCCTTTCCCTTGCATCCAATTTTATGGATGTCCACACGATCATTCCATCGATGCTTATCAAAGCTGGCGGCGGCGCAATTTTGCTGGGAATGCTGACCACGATAATGGTGGGAGGATCAAGCCTTATGCAGATTGTTTTTGCCAGTTTTCTGTCTAACAGGATGCATAAGAAAAAACCACTGATAGCAGCAATTAGCCTGAGGGTTATTACTTTGTTATCATTGGCTCTCCTTCTGTTCAAATCCGATGCAATCAGCAACAGTTTATTAATTCTGTTTATCTTTATTCTTATTTCGATCTTCTCCTTCAGCGGCTCTTTTGCCAATATCTCCTATGTTGATATTATGGGAAAATCCATCATCGAAAAAAAACGAAAACAGTTTTTTTCCATTAAGCAGGCTATCAGCAGTGTTGGCATTTTTGCTTCTGCTATCATCGTGCGATCCCTATTAAAACGATTTGAATATCCCTTTAATTATGGCATATTACTTTTATCCGCAGGGATATTATTGTTTATCGCTTCCTGGGGATTTTGGAAAATCAAAGAAGTAAGGGTAGAAATAAAAAAGAAACATAGTTTTCTGGAATTCTTTAAAATGCTGCCTCGGGAAATTTCTCAAAACGCCAATCTGAAAAACTATTTGTTTATCATAAATTTCCTGGGACTTGGCTTCAGTTTCATCCCATTTATGATACTGTTTGCCAAGAAGAATTTTGAATTAAGTGCCGACTTAATCGGTAACATCCTTCTTTTTAAAATAATCGGCATGTTGATAACCAGCTTGATATTATATAAAAGATCAAACCATTTTGAATACAAAAAACTGTTATATTTCAGCTTCATTGTTGGGGCAATCCTACCGATTTTGAGTTTGATATTTAGTAATAACTATCTTATGTATCAACTGATTTTTGTTGTTTCCGGGGTTTTTATTACTGTTTTCCGAATTGCCAGTAATGGAATTTTAGTGGAAATTTCAAATAATGAAAATCGGGCGGTTTATACTGGAATTTCCGGTGCCGGAAGTATTTTGCCAACCATTTTTCCACTTGTTGCCGGCATCTTAATTTCTGTTATGGGATATTATGCAACGTTTATTGCCGTCTCTTTTATCATTACATTGAGTCTCATTTTCATACGAAAGTTGGAGTGTAAATGACAAGGAACAAAAATAATGACTAAATTTTATCCAGATTCAAAAGTAGAACTTCAAGGTTTTACGGCAAAATTCTACGATAAAATAATGAATATTATGACTTTTGGCAGCTACAGTCTGTTCATAAAAAAAGCAATTGAGTATATGGAAATTCTTCCAAATGACACCATTATCGATTTTGGTGCAGGCACAGGAAGGAATGCACTTTTGATGAACAAATATCTTTCTGAAGAAGGTGAAATTCTCGGATTGGAGATTTCTGACCAAATGATCGCTCAGTTCAAGAAAAAAACTGCTTTCATTGAAAATATCAACGTAAATAAACAGAGGATCGACCGGCCCTTCACACGTGAAAAGAAATATGATAAAGTATTCATCTCATTTGTGTTTCACGGTTTTCCTTTTGATGTTCAAAAACAGATAATCAAAAATGCTTTCAACGCTTTGAATGAAAATGGTGAATTTATTATTCTTGATTTCAATGAATTTGTAACTGATGAAACACCCTTCTATTTTAGAATACCCTTCAAAATAATCGAATGCAAATATGCTTTTGAATTTGTAAAACGGGATTGGAAGCGTATCTTATCCGACTTTGGTTTTGGTGAATTCAGAGAGAAAACATTTTTAAAGAAACATATTCGTTTATTAAAGGCAAAAAAAAGGAATTAACATAATGAAGTTATTGATGATTTATACCGATAGGTTTTACTACAAAACAAGTATCAAAAACCTGGATTCTGTAGATAGTTATGAAGAGAGTAAGCAGATAGAAGATGTACTCGTCGGTTTCATTCAGGTAGAACAAAAGGATGAAGAAGATATTGCCAAAGCGGAAACCAAGATGATCAAAAATCTGAAATGGGCTGCAAAGAAAAATGAGACGAATAGCATCGTTTTGCACTCTTTTGCCCATTTATCCATGAGTAAAGCAGATGAAAATATCACCAAAGATATGTTTGATCGAGCTGAACAAAGATTGATAAGTTCAGGTTATAAGGTCTTGCAAACTCCCTTCGGATATTTTCTCGATCTGGATATTCAAGCACCCGGAAAATCTCTGGCTCGCGTTTTCAAGGAATTCTAAATGATAGAAGAAGCTTCACGGATTATAAGGAACGCAAAGCACATAACTGCTTTTACCGGAGCCGGTATTTCTGTGGAAAGCGGCATTCCGCCTTTTCGGGGAGAAAACGGATTGTGGAGTAAATTTAATCCTGTCTTTTTGGATATTAATTATTTCCAGCAGTATCCTCTCGAATCCTGGAAATTAATCAAAGAAATATTTTATGACTTCTTCGGTAGAGCAAAACCGAATACTGCTCATTTAGTTCTGTCCGAATTGGAAAGCACAGGATTTATCGATGCTGTAATTACCCAGAATATCGACAATCTTCATCAGGAAGCAGGAAGTAAAAATGTGTATGAATTTCACGGCACTTCTCAAAATCTGCTTTGTACAAATTGCAATAAAATGTATCCTGCTGAAAACATCGATCTTGATAATTTACCACCAGAATGTGCAGAGTGCGGAACTGTTCTGAAACCGGATTTTGTCTTCTTTGGGGAGCCAATCCCAGAGCCGGCAAGAACAAATTCATTTGCAGAAGCAGAGCTGGCAGATGTCTTTATTCTCATCGGTACAACAGGTGAAATCATGCCTGCTTCCATTATTCCAATCGAAGCAAAAAAGAATGGTGCAAAGATCATTGAAATAAATATTCAGCCATCAAATTATACAAATACCATTACCGATATTTTCTTGAAAGGAAAAGCAACAGAGGTAATGACTGACTTACTGCGAAATATTGAAGGAAAATAAAATGAAACTAACAATCCTTTACGATAATACAACAAATAAACCAGACTTGACCGCTGATTGGGGTTGGTCTTGTTTCATTGAAACAGAAGAAAGAAATGTCCTGTTTGATACCGGTGGAAATGGTAAAATCCTTCTGGAAAACATGCTGAATCTGGGGATTAATCCGGAATCTATAGATGATATTGTCATTTCACATCCGGATTTCGATCATATCGGTGGACTTTCGACCTTCTTGAATTTGAATCAAAAGGCAATTGTGCATATTCCAATTTCATTCCGTGGAATTCGCTATCCAAATCAGGTAAAATACTATGATAAACCAACCCGGATCTACGGAGATATTTTTCTCACCGGCGAGCTGGATAAACGAGAGCAATCTCTGGCAGTGAAAACCAAAAAAGGATTGGTGTTAGTGGTGGGCTGCGGTCATCCGGGAGTTGCTACAATCATCGATTCTATTTCCCATTTTGGAAAGCCTTATGCCATTGTGGGTGGATTACACGGATTTGATGAATTTGAAATTCTTGAAAATATAGATACCATCTGTCCTGCACATTGCACAAAATACAAAGATAAAATCAAATCTCTCTATCCTGAAAAATACATCGAAGGTGGAGTTGGAGAGGTTTTCGAATTCTGATATGTATTCCAGACAAGATTTGCAAAAGTGCCAACTATGCGAACTATATAAAACCCGGCAAAATGCACTGGCGGGAGAAGGGAATTTACAGGCTGATATTATGTTCATTGCACAGGCTCCGGGTGAATTAGAAGATAAAGTCGGTAAAATGTTCATTGGGCCTTCCGGTCTGATTTTGGATAAACTGATGGCTCATGCAGGAATCAAGCGAAGTCACATTTACATGACCAATCTTTTGAAATGCATCCTGCCGCAGAATCGCAGACCCAGGCAGAGAGAAATTATGGCATGTGCAAAATATCTTGATATGGAAATCGAAGAAATCAATCCAAATATATTGGTGCCTCTCGGGTATTATGCTACAAAATATCTGTTTCAGAAATACAACCTTGAACCCTTTTCCAAAAAGGAGTTTCATGATTTTATCGGAAAATCCATCAGGGTCGGTGAAAAGCAGATCTTTCCTTTGTCGCATCCTGCATCTTTGCTGTATCATAATGAATTTACGGAAAGTGCATTTGCGAATTTTGAAAAATTAAGTGGACTCGAAGGCATAGATGAACGTATTTAAAAGAGTAGTGCAAAATATGGAGATAAGATGATTAAAATCAAAAATGCTGAAGAAATAGAAAAAATGAGAAAAGCAGGAAAATTAGCTGCTCATTTATTAGATTATATCGAGCCCTTTGTAAAGGAAGGGGTTTCAACACTCTATATCAACGATCTTTGTGAAGAGTTTACTCAAAAGCACGGAGCAATATCGGCGCCGTTACATTACAACGGATTTCCCAAAAGTATTTGCACTTCCATCAACAACGTCGTATGCCATGGCATCCCTTCGGCAAAAGATATTCTGAAAAACGGTGATATTGTAAATATCGATGTAACTGTGATTCTGGATGGCTATCATGGTGATACATCCCGCACTTTTTTGATCGGTGAAGTTGATGACAAAGTGAAGAGTCTGGTAAAAAGAACAGAAAATGCCATGTATCGGGGAATCGATGCTGTCAAATCCGGAAAATACTTATATGAGGTGGGCAAGGCAATCGAAAAGTATATTGATAAATTTGGATATTCCATTGTCCGGGATTATGGTGGTCACGGAATTGGACGCAATTTTCACGAAGAACCGCAGGTTTATCATCATTTCACGCAGGGCAATAAAATCCGTCTTCGCAAAGGAATGATATTTACCGTTGAACCAATGATAAATATGGGACCTTCATATCGGATAAAAACTTCTGCGAAAGATGGCTGGACAGTTACGACCGCTGACGGAAGCATTAGTGCACAATTTGAACACACAATTTTAGTCACAGATAATAGTGCGGAAATTCTGACGAAAGCATAAATTATCAAAAGTGTTATGAAGAAAAAAGAGTGTAAATGGTATTGTTGCTGTCCGATGAAATACTATTCAGATCAGGGTAAGCTGGATAAAAAATGGACAGAAGAATATTGCCATGGTAACTGGCACGCATGCATTCGTTATCAAATGGAAGAAAATGGCAGGTATCACCCCGATAATATGTTGCCGGATGGGACGATAGATAAAAATCTGTAATCACCTGTGATGGAATCTTTATTGGCAAAACAGAGAGAGAAAAAAAACCTACGAAACCCTCAAATATTCCGGCAGCTTTTAAAAAGTCGCACTTTTTGCTGGACACTTCTACTGATTTCTAATACATATCGAAGTGAGTTGTTAGAAGGAGTAATGATGGCAAATGGAAATCGGATGTCGACAGAAGTACCAGACGAGATCCCCCATCTTGGTGGAAACAACAATACAACCACCTCTGAAAAAGCCAAAAAAGAGCACCACTTCAGCAATCATTTTCACCGTCGTCTCTTTCTTATCGCCCTTATTTCTCTGGCAGCAATTAGCTTGTTTTGGATATCCTCGGAATTTGCCCGATTTAGGAAAAATGCAGCAAACCTGCGGAGCGAGTATATCGCAGAACAAAAAGAAGCGGTTAAAAATGAGGTCAACAATGTGCTGGCTCTCCTTGAATACAATCAGCAGCTAACCCGGCAGCAACTGCAGCACAACACACGAGAGCATGTATATCAGGCCTGTGCAATTGCCGAAAATATCTATCAGAAAAACAAAGATACCAGATCCATAGCAGAGATTGAAATGATGATAAAGGATGCGTTGCGTCCTGTGCGATACAACAATGGAAGAGGATACCTCTTTGCCGTCAGTCTGGATGGAGTGGAAAAGCTCTATCCTGTTGAACCACAATTGGAGGAGAAAAATCTGCTGAATCTTCAGGATGAAAAGGGTAATTATGTGATCCGGGATGAAATAGCTCTCATCAAGAAACAGGGAGAGGGTTTTGTGCGGGATTATTGGCGGAAGCCCGATGCTGGCGATGCGATGATCTATCCCAAAATCAGTTTCATAAAACATTTTCCACTGCTGAATTGGTACTTCGGTTCCGGAGACTATCTGGATGGTATGCAAAAGGAAATTCAGCAGGAAAGCCTGAAATTTTTAGAAAATATGCTGTCGGATGGCGATAAATACATATTTGTAAACACCTATGATGGAGATGCCCTTATTCGTGATGGAAAGATTCAGAAGGAAAAGAAAAATCTCTGGGATTTAACCGATCCTGCAGGCAATCATGTGATCCAGATGGAGCGAAAGGCAGTAGAAAATCCAGAGGGGGATTTCATCCGATATTATTGGAAAAAGCCCGATGGCAGTACTCCTGTGAGAAAGACCTCCTTTATTCGTGGCTTCGATAGGTGGCAATGGATGGTCGGAACCGGATTTTATGAGGATGGGATTGATACCCGGATCGAGCAGCTGCACCATGAACTGGTGCAAGGGGTGAAGGTAAACATGCTCAAAATCTTATTGCTTTTGTTTTCCCTCGCCATCATTATTCTCATTATTGGACATTTCTCATTGCGGAAGATGAATAACAATGTTTCGGTATTCTTGAATTTTTTCCGCACTGCTGTGGGGACATCCTCATCCATTCCCCTGGAGGATATTAATTTTCATGAATTTCGGGAGATGGCTCAATCCGCCAATGAGATGATCCTCAAGTACAATCAGGTGATTGAGCGTTTGCAGGAAAGCGAAGAGAAATACCGGCTGCTGGCAAAAAATCTGGGTGAAGGCGTGGTAATCTTTGATAATCAACACAGGTTTCAATATGTAAATGCAGCAGCGGCAAAGATCTTTGGATTTACCGAAGACTCCTTTCAAAACCACACTCTTGACGAATTTCTGGTTTCTACCGATGACAATGGAGAAATCACCATCCATAATGCCAATGGCGAAAAGCGACATTTACTCGTCACCAGTACCATACGCTATGATAAGGCTGGCAATAAAACCGGTACCTTTGAGATTATCCGTGACATCACAAAAACCAGAATCATGGAAAATGAACGGGATAAAAATCGGGAACGTATGCGGTTGTTATATCACATCCTGCGTCATGACCTGGCCAATAATTTTGCAGTGATCAACAGTGCTGTAAGATTGTATGCGAAGGAGAGCGATCAAAAGCTTTCCGATGAGATTTTACGACAGGTGCATAAAGGCATAAATACCATAGACATGGTCAGAAACAGAGAATTGGCACTGTCGAAAAGTGACACCCCTCAGCCAGAACTTCTAAGCAAGGTTTTAGCACAGTTGAAAATGGATTACCGTCAGATTCCCATCGAGATTTCCGGTAGCTGTACGGTTCAGGTTGACGATGTTTTCTACTCGGTATTTGATAACCTGATAAATAACACCATCACCCATGCAAAGGCTTCGAAAATCTCGATACATATGGAGAAAGAGGGAGAACACTGTAAAATCACTTTTGCAGATGATGGCACTGGCATCCCCGATGATGTAAAAATACATGTTTTTGACGACGGCTATTTCTATGGAGATACTGGCCATACCGGCATCGGGCTTCATATCGTAAAAAAAGTCATCGAACGGTATGGAGGCAGCATCTCAATCAGGGACAACCATCCCCATGGAACCATCTTTGAGATCCTCCTGAATAAGTAGTGCCTCCGGGTGAATACTACTCAGCGTTGTCTTTGGGATTTATCCTGTAAATACCGGTTTCCTGGATGGTTATCAACCGTTTTCGGTAGAGGGTTCCCAATCCTTTTTTGAAGCTTTTTTTGCTAATGCCAAAGAGGGACGAAATCACTTCCGGCGAACTTTTATCGGTTATATCCAGGTAGCCATTGTTGGCATCCAGCCTGGCCAGGATGTCTTGAGAAATCTGATCCAGAATCTGGTATGTTGGCTTTTGCAGCACCAGATCTATTTTACCATCTTTCCGGATGTTTTTGATATAGGCCTCCAGCTTCTCACCTCGTTTGAGCGGGCGAAATACTTCGTTGGCAAAGAGTATTCCCTGGGCACGATTTTCGATAATTGCCTTGTATCCCATGTCGGTTTTGGCGCTTATCATGATGGAAACCAGATCATCTTTTTGAAAGGGCTCCGCAGTTTCATCCATGGCGATGCGCTCCAGATGCTTGTTCAATTTACTGGATGCCACCAGCCGTTGGGACGTTGCATCCAGATAAATATACACTATGTAAGACCTGCCTCTCTCCATCCTTACCGCCTGCTCGCGAAAGGGGACCAGGAGGTCTTTTGCCAGGCCCCAATACAAAAAAGCACCATAATCTGTGGTGGATGTGCAGCGCAGCAGGGCAAACTCCCCCACCTGAGCCACGGGTGTAGCGGTGGTGGCAATCAGGCGATCTTCAGAATCACGATAGATAAAGACATCGATCATATCATCCAGTTCAAAATCTTGGGGAACATCCCGGTTTGGCAACAGAATTTCTCCTAACTCACCGCCGTCCAAATAGATACCGGCATTCCGTTCTTTGAGAATTGCCAGACGATTCACTTTTCCTATCTCAGTCATAATCTTTCCCTCGTTATATATTTCGCCGTAACGGTGATATTTTCGCGGCCGAGGCGTCAATAAAAAGATGTTTCATGGTAGGGATGCCACAGTTTTGAACTGCCAATTGTATCATTTCTCCTGTGATAGCAGAATTTTCAGATAATTGCAGAGAGAAATTTCCGTTCTCTGTTTTCAAAAAAAGCTGAAATATTATAATCCCTTGACAATTGGAAGCCGAAACGGAAGATAATCCAAAATTTATATAATGAGTGAATTATGAAACATGGGATGATGATTGTTGCTATTTTGGTGGTTGCCGTCGCTATCGCCTTTTTCTCGTTTTTCTGGCCATTAAACAATGCCGACTCAGCAGCTGGTACCCCGGGCGGTATTGAGAAATTTTTCTCTTCCCCACAGGCAGAACAACTCAATATGTAAACAGGTGACATGACCATCCTCAGGCCGCTACTCCATCAATCTCCCAGGGAACTATGGCAAATCTACTATTGCAGGAGTGCGGATAACGAAGATTAAAGAGTGTAATATATTGCAAATAAAGGAGGTCTGAATGAAAAAGAAATTACTTGATACCGGCGCTTTTGCGTTGTTTCTCATAGGTAGCTCGATTTTGTATTCCATCTTGGGGAAATGGGTGGCCATTGGTGTTGCGTTGGAAGTTCTGGCGGTTTATCTCTTCATTTACATCAAATTTATTATGAAAGATGATGCCGAAGAAGAATCAACGGAAGGCAAAAAGTAGTTGCACCATCTGCTTCAGCTTATCTTATAATGGCTCCGCCCCATAGGACAAGCTTCGGGATCCTTGGTTGATAAATTATTCTTAGCTATCGTGGTGTCTTGTCACGGCGAAGCGTAGCGAAGATGGGGTTGTTGCTGACAATAAAACGGCTTTTGTGTTTGTTGATTTGTCGGAACAGTCATCATCCGACCTGACCATTTGGAAGGCTTTCCTGGGTTCAACCACTTCTCATGTACAGCAGCAAAGCTTCTTGGCAGGTTTTCCCATCGCAGAAAACAACCCGGACAAAAAGGTGAAAATAATCAAAATGAAAACTGCGTCCTTTACTCTCCGCCCCAGTCAGTTTTCCTGAAATTTCGCTGAAGTGTGGGGTGCTTCAAATTCCATCTTAAATATGCTAATCTGAGTGTGGTTGACTCAATGCTAACTTATCAAATTTAAATAAATTACCGATAAAGGAAAAATTGTTTGACAGATATCCCCATGCACCGAAGTTGGCGACTCGAATAATAACGTGTGGTGGTAAAACAGGTTACATACCACTGTAAAACAAAGCCTGCATGGACAGGCTTGTAGTTCTTTTAGGAGGAAAAATGGCTAAAGAAAAATTCGTCCGTACCAAACCTCACTGTAACATTGGTACAATTGGTCACGTAGACCACGGTAAGACGACGCTTACCGCAGCGATCACACTTTACCTCAGTAAAAAGGGTGGCGCAT
>JAGGWK010000015.1 GCA_021157525.1 Candidatus Cloacimonadota bacterium
GTGACTGAAGGTAATCTTAGTTTTGATTGATAAACTACCTGTAACAAACGTGTCAGCGGGTAGGCTGAGTGGTTTGTTTGGGCTGAATTGTTCCGATTCAGGGTTTAGCGGTTTGTACGGGCTTCCCGATAAATCGGGATGATTCCGCCGCACACTCTAAACATTACAAGCAATTTTAGAAGGATTTGAAATGAAATGATAATGATAGGCATTATATTCACATATAATATCCAGAAAGGAAACATGACAACCAATATTGTAAATTCGACATCAGTATTTCTACTGACTATGGGAACATTGATTACTCCACAATAAAATAAATCTTGCGAATTAACGTCTCAGATTAAACTTGGAGTATGTTTATCTTTGGAGGGAAAGATGAAAAAGGTATTCATTATAGCACTGATATTATTCAGTGTAAGCTTTATTTCAGCCGATTGCAGATTATTCATGATGGCGGGTTATGGAAATGAAACATTGTCCGAGACATATAATAATCTTGCTTTGGAAGCGTTTTTGGATGAGTTGCAGGATCAAGGGTATAATGGCAATCATCCTTACAATAATCCTGATGGCTGGGGCTTGGGATATTATTTACCTGATGATACCGAAATTACTGCTATGTACCGATCAGCTGATCCTGCCTTTGCAAACGAATATTACGATACAGTTCAAAATGTTATTCAAGAAGCCGGAGCACATTTGGTAGTAGGTCATGTAAGAAGACAAACTACAGGTACAGTAGGTGTACCCGATCCAAATCCTTTTATCTGGAGTGAAAATGGTATCGACTACTGTTTTGCTCATAATGGAACTCTTGACCCACCTGGACTTCAGCCACCTTCGAATAATTCTGACGACTTATATGATATGCTGTATTATCCGTTTAACGTACTACAAACTGACGTTGATTCCGAGATATATTTTCGCTGGCTAATGCAGAATATGGATGAAAATGATTGGAATCTCCTGGATGGGTTACATGCTGCAATTCAGGGACTTTCTGTTCTGGAAGATGATTGGAACATGAACTTTGTGCTCAGTGATGGTGTGGATATGTATGCCTATCGCAATGCAATTGATGATGAACATGAATTATGCTTTGGTTGGCATACAGAAATGCCGACATATCCCGTTGTTAATAAGTTCCGTGTGGTCATGAGCACTTTACCAAACACACCATCTATAGGATCAACTGAAATGCCTAACGATGCTTTATTGTATTATCCCGCCAATGGTCGCACCACACTTTTGAAAAACTTTTCAAATGCACAACCCCAATACAAACGCTCTATGGTTAGCGGCTGGAATTGGGAGAGTTTGCCTACCATACCGTCGATTTCCGGTAGCTCTAATGCAGAAGCTTTGCTGTATGATCTCACAGACAATGGGATTACGCAAGTTTTGGCATATAACAATCAAAGTATGACATATAGCACACAAGGTGTTTGGTCTCATAACCCAGCAAGTTTCATAAATCTTAATTGGAATGAACTCTATAAAATAGCTCTTGGTAATTCCATTTATTGGTTTCAAGACGCTGCAACCTATAAAGGTTATGAAGTAACAGGATACATTAGGGATTCAGATGCGCCCACCTTAACTAATATTGAAGCTTATGAAGAATATTGGATCAGTTATTCATTATTACCCACTCAGAATATGGATGACGCTTTTGGTGATGAATGGGAAAATGTTTATTCGGTAAAATCGAAAGACTGGACTTATATGGACTTATCTTATCCTGAAGGTGGGAGCAGAGGTATCGATCCTTCACCAGTTCCTTCGATGCAAATGAGAGCGTTGGAATTTGGCAAAGGATATATAGTTAAGTTCAAAGAAGACATTGATAGTTTTACTTGGAATTATGAACGCGTTCCCGGCACTGTAGAAATACCGGAAGAATCCAAGTCCGAAAGTTTTTCTTACACCGAATTAGCTGACTATGAAGCAATAGACATCATGGAAATCGAAGGTGTGGAAAACATTCAGGAAATCGGAGTGTTCGAAGATGATGTTTGTGTGGGTGCAGTAGTTACCAATGAACTGCCGGTGCAGATCAGGGCTTATACAACCGGTTCCGGAGAAGAGCTGACGTTCCAGGTTGTTGAAGGCTCTCGCAGTTTACCGGAAAAAAAATCCTATTCCGTTTATAATTTTGACAGACAGCAATTTGAAATCAAAAATTTGAGATCAGGACAGCAAGCGTATTCCATGATCAAACTGGGAAAAGATAATTATGAAGTTACTGTGTCTTCACCAAATGTTTCCAACCTTAGTAATTTCCCCAATCCTTTCAATCCCACTACAACACTTTACTTCTCATTATCTTCCGAAGCAAATATCCTATTGAATGTTTACAACCTGAAAGGTCAATTGGTTAGATCGCTTACAAGTGGTCAATACACTTCCGGCTCTCATTCCGTTGCCTGGGATGGTAAAGATGATGAAAATAAACCGGTATGTTCAGGATTGTATCTATACAAACTTATAACCAATGACCAGGTGATTTCCAAGAAAATGTTGATTTTAAAATAGTAAGTAAAGCAGGCGGCAAAATATGCCGCCTGCTTTTTGTCCTCCTTCATAAGGGGGATCAAAAGGAGGTTCTGGTGAAACCTAAATTATTCTTCCTTTGCGTCTTTGCGCTCTTTGCGGTACACTCTTTTTCTTATACATATCACATTAAGCAAGACGGCACCGGAAACTACACCACCATCCAGGAAGGCATCAATGCGTCTGCCGATTCAGACACCGTTTTGGTCTATCCCGGCACATATTATGAAAATATAAACTATAACGGTAAAAGCATCACAGTAGGCAGTTTGAATCTGACTACAGGAAATGAACAATATATCACTCAAACAATAATCGACGGAAATTTCAGCGGAAGCTGCGTGCGTATGGAGTATGTGCAGGATGGAGCTATTCATGGCTTTACGATTCAACACGGAAGTGGAATCCAACCAAATCCTTATGATTATTTCTATGGTGGAGGATTATATTTGAATAATACAAATTCATTAATTTTTAATTGTTTTATTCTTAATAATGAAACAGAAATCGGGGGTGGAATATCTTTAGCAAATTCTGATGTTTTTATTTCAAATAGTAAAATTACCTGTAATCATGCTATTCATTCCACCGGTGGTATTTGTATTGGAGTCAATTCAATTTTAACTTTCGATGAAAATAATTTATGCGATGTTTACTTAAATACTTCTCCCTGGCCTAATGATATTTTCTATGCCAATTTGGATCAGAATATTATTGTAGATACTTTTACAGTGATTGATCCCGATGTTCATTTTATTAATAATGCTACTCATACATCAATATATACTTTCTCAGCTCAGAATTCTGTTATTGAACCAATCGAATCCGATCTTTATGTGGCCCCCTGGGGAGATAACAATAATAGCGGCTTGAATGAAACCGAACCATTGCAAAGTATCGCTCTGGCATTAACAAAGATCAAAGCCGACAGCCTGCATCCCCGCACGATCCATTTGGCAGATGGAGTTTATTCCACTTTCTCGAATGATCAGCGTTTCCCATTAAATTTAAAGAGTTATGTTTCATTAATAGGTGAAAGTGAAGAGGGCACGAGTTTGGATGGAGATGGTGCTTATGGCTTTATGGCAGCTTTCGATGAAGAGAAAGAAATAACACTGAAGAATTTTACCTGCAGGAATGGTTTTTTAAGACTAAACGACAATTTTGTTTGGTTTTATTATAATACATCTACTTCTGTAGAAAACATCACGATAAAAGATTGTATTAGCTCTGAAGGTACGGCACGAGCTTTGGAATTACCCGAAGGAAGTGTGAGTAGAAATATTATTATTGATAATGTGATGGGTGCACAATCCCTTACACTATATCCGGTGAATATTTCATTAGAGAACATAACCATTGCCAACGCATTGCCAAATTCCGGCAACGGATCAGGAGGAGCATTATTGATTACAAATAATTGTTTGGCATCAGGTAATCCTGTAACGATCAAGAATTTGAAAGTAGTAAATAATGTTAATAATGAAGACGAATGGGATTCGTCAGCATCTATTGCAATTACAGATTTAGCTGACGTTGTTTTCATGAATGCAACAATCGCCAGCAATACTAATATGCCTGGATATGGCGGGGCTATCACATTGAATAGCGGTAAACTGACATTGATTAATTCCATTGTTTATGGAAATTATCCGCATCAAATTTGTTTGGATTCAAATTCAGTTTATGGCCCATGTGAACTTACTGTAATTAATTCCCTTATTGAAGATGGAATCGATGGATTTTACATTACTGGTGATTACGAACTGAATTGGCTTACAGGTAATATCGATGCCGATCCGTTATTCATAGATGATGATGAAGATTTTCATTTGCAGGATGGCAGTCCCTGCATCGGAGCAGGAATAGATGCCGTAGAAATCGATGGAACGTGGTATTATGCGCCGGAGTATGATATCGAGGGAAATCCACGTCCCAATCCTTTCGATTCCATGCCCGATCTGGGTGCTTACGAGAACCAATGTGGAATACCTCAGGTTGAAGTGGAAGAAGGCATAATTGAAGCTCCAACAGAAACAATGATCTCTAATTTCCCTAATCCTTTCAATCCCTCCACAACGATAAAGTTAGAATTAGCAGACTCTGGAAAAATCGAACTGGCAATATACAACATAAAAGGGCAAAAAGTAAAAACCTTGCTTAATTGCACAACAGCGCCTGGAACGTACGAATGCAATTGGAATGGAAAAGATGAATTGGGTAAATCTGTCTCCAGTGGTCAATATCTCGTAAAGTTGAAACAGAATGAAAAAGAAACAGCAAAGAAAATCATGCTTTTAAAGTGATTTTGGAGATAGTTGCTTGTAACAAGCAGCCCCACATTCAGCAGGATGTAAAAAAGGTCAGGAATATTTCTACAAACTAGTGTGTGGCGAGCATCTCTTTCAATTCTTTCAATTCGTTGACCAGCGTCGCCTTCACTTCTTCTCGTGAAGGGCCAAAATCCAGTTGGATCTGCTCCTTATTTTTTCTCATTTCCTTCAGCTTTTTCCGCACTCCCTCTATGGTAAAGCGCTGCACGTGCAGCATGTGATCTATTCTGCGGATGAGAGCGATATCTTCTTCGGTGTATTGGCGGTTTCGTCTGATGTTTTTTCGAGGCGACAGAGAGGGAAATTCCTTTTCCCAGTAACGCAACACATGGGCTTTGATATTCAGCAAATTACTTACTTCACCAATGGTGTAATAATATTTCTTTTTCATGCCTTCTGTGTTTCTCCACCTTTTTTTATCTTACACATCACCACAGCAACACCCAGCAGGATGCCACTGGCTATTGCACAGGTAAAGGCAAACCAGTAGCCAAATTTTGTAAAGGGAGAATTTACAGGACATTGTTGTACTGGATGCATCAGCGTTGTACGATCAAAGAGCTTTGTGCGACGCAGAATTTCTCCTTTTGGGGATATTACCATGGAGATGCCGGAATTTGCAGCCCGATACAATTGTCGCCGTGTTTCCACTGCTCGTATCCTGGCCATCATGGCGTGCTGGTAGGTACCGACAGAGCGCTTGAACCAGGCGTCATTGGTGATGTTTACAATGAAGTCTATGCCCTGCTGCGTCATGTGTCTGGTGTGAGCAGGAAAGGCCACTTCAAAACAAATCTCCGGTGAATACCGATACTCACCAAATTGATAAAATGCCAGCGTGTCGCCATATTCAAAGTTAGCTTGGCCCAGTTGAAAATTCCACAAAAAAGGGAAAATACTCAGCAGAGGCATGCGCTCACCAAAAGGCACCAGAATATTTTTGTAATAGAGAGGATAAAAGTGACCATTGGTATCTATCCGCGTGCAGGAATTGTAAAAGAGATAAGGGTTATCCGATGAATTTAATCTACGGGTATAATGGGGAAATCCGGTAAAAATATCCACATTCAGATCCTTGCTGAGACTGGTAACATAATGCCGCAGATAGGGACGCCGAAACACGTAGCCCGGTATGGCAGATTCGGGCAATATTACCAGTTTTGCTCCATCTTCTGCCAGCTCCCGTGAAAGCTTGCTGTAAATGTCCAGTTGCCAATCTCTGTACTCATCATCCCACTTTTTCTCCTGAGGAATACTTCCCTGCACGATACCCACCTGTGCGGTTGTGGTTTTTACAGGAAGTGTATGCAGCCTCCAAGCACCATACCCCATCCATCCAGCCAGGATGCAAACAGTTACAACCCCGGCTATCAGCGGTTTTTTCCGCCAACCATATACCACAGAGTTCACCAGCGCAATGCATCCGGACAAAAGGTAAATGCCTCCCAGATCGGCTAACTGGATGAGAGGAAGATACTCTGCCAGTGAATAGCCCAGATTGAACCAAGGAAAGCGAAATTCGCCAAAAGTTTGTATATACTCAAAAGCCACCCATGTGATGATAACGAAGAAAAATCTGAAGTGATGGAGATGGTTCCATCCAAAAGAAAGTACCAAAAAAAGGAGGAAAAAATAGAGGGAAAACAGAATGAAAAGACCGAACAATCCGGGTACGGTGACCAGCGCCACCCAGTGCAACGCAATGAAGGTATAACTGATACCGAAGACCATCCCGGCTTTGATGAGATTCCCAATGGAGGGATGATCATCAAAGAAGGAAAAAAGGGGAATGAGGCCGAAGAAAACCAGAAACCCCAGATGCAGAGGAAGGCGGCTAATCCCCAGAAAAAGAGCAGCTAAAAGGGGTTTATAAAACCACGTTTCTTTGTGAAATTTAAGGTTTGTCATAGAGCATACGTCCAATGAGAATTTTGTGAGAGGAGCCCAGAATCAGCACCCCATCACTGCTGGAAAAAAACTTCCAGGGATAGGGTGAAAAACAAAATTTCTGCTCCGTACCGATGTGAGAAATGCAGGAAGGAAGCAGCTTGAGCTCCTGACCACGATCCTGCACAAAGAGATAAGGCTCCTGCCGGATGAACTGTCCGAAGATATCATACTCCAGGGTTGAGCCATCCTGCTGTTGGATCAGAAGATGATTTTTTGTCAGAAGCAATTGCACCGGATTATCCAGTTGAAACTTGCCAAAGGCGTAGGCTTCCTGCCTGGTAAGATGGCGATACACTACCACTTCTCTTCGGCTGGCGTCATAATAGTAAATGGTTTCATCCGGTGCCATGACAAAAAGTGCTGGTTCCACGCTTCCCACCAAATCTATGGTAGAGACCAGATGCCCGTCGGAACTGAATTTTTTGATCTTTCGCGCAAAGCCATCCAGTGCCAGGAGGTTGCCATCGGGAGCCAGAGCGATATCGTTGAGTTGCGCAAAATTCTGGCTATCAAAGCCAATGCCGCCGACGGTATTGCGGGTGCCATTTTTGTACATTATTACCCGCGCCTGTTGCGATTCCAGTAGATAGGTGGTTTTATCGATGGTTGAATAAAGGGCTTTCTGTGCATCCGCCGGAGGGGTGAATTCCTCCAGAATAGCAAAGGAGCGAGGGGTGAGAGATGGAGCAGACATCTGCACAGAGCTGCATCCAAAAATAAACAAAAACCAGAGGAGCCTAGCTTTTTTTTGCAAAATGAATATCCCGGAGTTTACCCTGGATGGTTGTACGGCCTTGCCAGATATTATGTTCCAGAGAATAGGCGATGTCGATGAAAGAGCCTTTTTTCAAGAGGGGAAGGAAATCACCCAGATTGAAGCCGATGAGATCAAGGGTACAACCATCTTTTACCACTTTCAGCTTCAGATGATTTTTCCCCACATTATAGGGAAATCCGACGATCATAACGTTTTCCGAGTAAAAGACAGGACGCATATTTTTGGGGCCAAAGGGTGCAAATTTATTCAGCCATTCCAGCAGGTGATCATTTATCTCGTATAGTTCCAGCATGGAATCTATGCGCAAAGGAGGTATCAGTTGCTCTGCAGTGATGTGTTCACGGGCATAGCGATTGAGGCGATTTTCAAAGATATCCACATATTCAGCCAGCAACGATAATCCGGCAGCATATTTGTGACCGCCAAAGGTTTCCAGATAATTTTCTACCGAAGAGAGGGCCGAGAAAAGATCGAAGTCTGCAATGCTGCGACCGGAGCCGCTTCCCACCCCATCCTTAAAGGATATCATGATGGTGGGACGGTAATATTTTTCCACCAGTTTTGAGGCCACAATCCCAATTACGCCGGGATGCCAGCTGTCTGATGACACCACGATACAACTGGTTTCATCGATGTTTTTGTACTTTTTCTCGATGATATCACAGGCTTCGGTAAAGGTTCGCTGATCGATTTGCTGACGAATCGAATTTTCCCGCTCGATAATCTCAGCCAGTTCTCTACTCCGTTCTTCGTCGGTTGCCACCATCAATTCTACTGCGCGAAGTGCGCTTCCCATACGACCGGCGGCGTTTATCCGCGGTGCTATACCAAAGACGATGTCGCTGCTATTGAGCTCTTTTTGCGTAAGACCAGCCAGGGCGATGAGGGCATTGAGGCCGATGTTGTTGTGCTGAATGAGCTGTTCCAGACCGATGCTGGCGAAAATCCGGTTTTCTCCGGTAAGGGGCACGATATCGGCAATGGTACCCAATGCAACCAGATCGAGGTATTTGCTCTGCAGTTCGTCATCCAGAATTCCCATGCGGGTGTACACACCCATCAGCAATTTATATGCAACCCCCACACCGGCGAGAAATTGGTAGGGATACGCAGAATCCCGAAGTTTGGGATTGATAATGGCGTAGGCTTCAGGAAGAATTTCCTTGGGATTATGGTGATCGGTGATGATAATATCGATGCCGATGCGATTGAGTTTTTCTACCTCTGCTATGGCGTTTATGCCGCAATCCACGCTGATAATAAGCTGCGTGCCACTATCTTTGAGCAGTTCTACGCCGCTTAATGAAAGGCCATAGCCATCTATCATACGGTGAGGAATATAAAAGTCCACAATAGCATTTACCTTGCGTAACCCCAGATAGAGTAACGCTGTAGAGGTGGTTCCATCTACATCATAATCACCGTAAATTGTGATTTGCTCTTTGTTCTGGATTGCCTGCATAATCCGCTGAACTGCCTTTTCCATATCCCGAAACAAGAAGGGATCATGGATTTGGGCAAGGCTGGGAGAGAAAAATTCTTCAATTGTCTTACGGTCGGTTAACCCTTTACGGACAAGCATCTCCGCAATCATATCGGGACATTTCAGCGCCTCGAATATTTTCTTTTTTACTGCTATCTGCTCATCGGTTAAGGGATCCGATATTGTCCACCTCTTATGCATCTATTCCATCCTCTGGATAAGAAAATTCAAAAGCTCTTTATTTGCGCAACTAAAAAATAAAAAAGATTACTCAAAGAGCAGTTATACGGGGGATACAGGGAACAAAAGATATAACTAAATCTCACATAGCTACTCAATTAGTGCGTGGGAAAAAAGTAAGTTACAATTTGGTCAAAGAAGATCATAAGCCGAATTCTGTGAACTGTCTAATAAACAGCCCTATGTCTATTTCTCTACCCCGGATATTGCTATGTTCTATCGAACTCGCTATGCGACCGGTTGTAGCTGCCCACCCGAAAGTAATACAAAGCGGGCCACTCTGCGTTGGCATGCCAACACTACTTTCCTATTTGGCATTGCACCGGATAAGGCTTTCCGAGCATCCCGAGTCACCCCGGAATCTGGTAGTCTCTTACACTACCGTTTCACCCTTACTCCAGAGCCAGTCTGGAGCGGTTTGTTTCTGTGGAGCTGGCTTCCCGTTACCGAGACTTCCCGTTAGGAAGTATCCTGCCCTATGGTGTTCGGACTTTCCTCCTGGCCATCACCAAAAGGTGACGATCAGGCAGACATGGTATCTTCTTTGACCTTTATACTTATTCTTCTTCGAGATTAGGAGCCAAAATGCGGCCACAATTCTCGCAGTTCATTATTTTTTTTCCTTGGGCAATCTCAATAATCTGTTGAGGCCGTAGAGTAAATCCGCAACCGCTGCAAGCATTGTTTTCATTAAAGACCACAGCTTTACGTCCCTTGTTTTTTATCAGGGATGCATAGCGCTTAATCATTGAGCGGGAAAGATTTTTGGCGTAGGCGTTACGGTCATCCCGTAACTCTTTTATCTCAGCTTCTACGTCATCGATCTTTTTCTGCAAAAGTTCTTCGTTGGCAGCCATAACATCAGCAGCAGCCTTCTGTACTTTTTTGCACTCTTCCAGTTCGGTCTTCAGAAGGTTTTCTTTCTCCATATAAACGATGAGCTCATCATCTATCTCTGCAATCTTTGCTTCCAAATGATTTACTTCACTGTTGAGAGCTTTGTATTCTTTATTGGTTTTTATAGTAAGTAATTGATTCTTATATTTAGCGATTTTTTCCTTGTGTCCCTTTATCTCCAACTCTTTCAAGTGCTGAATTTTTCTGTTATCTTCCAAACTCTTCTTAATAGTATCAAATTCGTTATTGGCTTCGATCAGGTTGTTTTTCATACTGCTGAGTTCTTTGGGTAATTCCTGCAGTAATTTGTCTTTCTCCCCAATTATATCATCGCATTTCTGCATCTTAATTAGTATTTTTAAATCATTAATCATGCTCTATCCCCTTCGTTTCACATCTATTTGTTACATAAAAAAAAACATTCACCACTCTGGGTAAATGCTTGCCGCTATCTACACGAAAAAATTCACTCTCGCTATCTCTTTTACTCTTTACCATACACACCATCTTTATTTCTCATATCTGCAAAATAATTTTACCCCTGATTTTTGTCAACCTCCTATCTCACACCTACAAAATCACCGCTGTCTCTGAATCGAGATACCGGTACACAATTCCCTGTTTACGGATTCTGCATCTACCATTGATAGACGTATTTATCTTCACCGTTGGAAAGATGCAATCTTCTTCAAAACACTGGGATAAAGCAGCTTGATACAACTTGATAAAACGTTGGTATGGCGGGTTGTCATACCGCCGGAAATACTCTTTTATAAAAGGTTTAACAGCAATTTCAACATCGGTGTCTTTCTCCCGTGATCCCAAGATACCCACCGAGATGTCTCCGCCACTGGAGGTGTATCCACCGATTATCAAACTCTCTTCACTTCCCTTAACGCCTTTTTCCGCTACCATTTTGCATCCTATCACTGCCTCTTGAATATTGATGTGTCCACCAGCCAGAATCGTGGAATTTTCACAATTACGAAAGCTGATGCTTCCTAGAGCCAGGATGCCTTCTCCGCCACAGTTTTGAATGAGCCCATCTACCGTCAGAGAACCATCGATAGTGAGGCGACTTTCTATAACGTCACCCGTGATGTGAAAGGAAGTTTTACAGGATGCCTCACAGTTTCGTAGCGTTGCATGCAATTCTACTGCATCCTGTACAAAAAGGGCTCCTTCGTCGGTTTTGCCGAGGTAGCCGGCGGCAGTGGCAAAAAGTTGATTGTTGGTTTCATCGTAGGAAATGTTTTTTCCCACCAAGGTTTTCAGTTGGGTTCTGGTGGCAAAGGATGCGTCTATTTCTTCTCCAAAGATGTTGTATGCACTATCGGCACATTCTTCTATCACAACCGTAGCGATGTGTTGCTGATTTTGAACAAATGTGGCATCATTGAGAGAATTGATATCATCGATAATCGAGGGCAAGAAAGTGCCGTGAGGCACAACGAAATCGAAAGAAATCCGGGGAAGAGAATTTTCTGCAAAAGCCACCAAAAAAGGTTTTCCTGCTTCTTTGGGTAATCCTTCTTCTCTGCGTTTTATTTCGGCACGCTCAATACCATGTTTTATTCCCGCCAGATTCAGCAGGGTAAGTATCTCTTTTTCATTGATAAAATCAGCCGTTTCCGCAATTGTCAGATATGCAGAAAAGCCATCTTTATCAACCTCAAGAACTACCGTTTCCGCGGCATTGGAAAACCGTTGTAAATCTCTCATTCTCCACCTTTTGGCAAAAGACTTAAAATTCCCTGTTTAGCGTCAATAGTTTTTTTTGGTCTTCTCATCCATGTAACAAAAAAAGGGATGATTTTTCCGGAGTTGGAAAAAAAAACAGTAATTCCAAACCAATTAAAACGTTATCGCAAAATAATGATAGACATTCATATTCAACAATTTAAGACTAATGACTGACAATAAGGTGTCTTAGCATTGCACATCCCAGTTACACCAGCTTCTTACATCTTGTTTATGACCTTGACAGATTCATTTTCATTTTCATTTTGAACCATGTTCATGGTGCTTTCTTTGGGTAAACCTATAAGTGAGTGGATGATGTGTGGATAACTTGTGGATATCCAGATATTTCCTATGATAACTTATATAATTACAATGTAATTAACACCATGGACGTGATATGTGGATAACTTGTGGATAAATAGAGACAAGAAGGATTAATACAAAAATGACAGATTATGATGTAATGTGGAACGGCGTGCTTGACTCACTTCGAAATAATATCAGCGAACAAGGTTTCAACACCTGGTTTGGAGAAACAAAATTGATAGATGTATCCGGCGACGACCTGATGGTGAAAGTACCGACCCAGTTTATCGCCGATTATCTCAACAAAAATTACAACGAACTTGTCTCGGAGATTTGCCTGAAACTCTTTAACAAAAAATACACCCTTCGCTTTTCTGGTGCACCGATAAAACCAAAAGCCCAGAATTTTACAAACCCTTACTCTACTCCCCAAGTATTCTTACACTCCCGCCCTCAATATCCACCAAAGCTCAACCAGAATTATAATTTTAACGAGTTTGTGATCGGCACCAACAACAAGTTTGCTCATTCCGCTTCTCTGGCCGTGGCAGAATCCCCCGGAAACACTTATAATCCCTTGTTTCTCTATGGAGAATCCGGGATGGGAAAAACTCATCTAATGCAGGCGGTAGGGAATTTTGTGCTTCAGGAGCTGGAAGATAAAAACGTCTATTATATTACCACAGAAGAATTTACCAACGAAATGATCGACGCTATCCGCAACAACAGAATGCCGGAATTCCGGGGAAAATATCGCAACTTCGACGTTTTGCTGATAGACGATATCCACTTCCTCAGCAAAAAAGAAGGAACTCAGGAAGAGTTTTTCCACACCTTCAATGCCCTCTACGAAAAGAAAAAACAGATCGTTCTTACCAGTGACCGTCCGCCAAAAGACATCCCAGACCTGGAAAAACGTCTTGTTACCCGCTTCGAATGGGGACTGCTGGCAGATCTCAAAAGCCCCGACTTTGAAACCCGTGTGGCCATTCTGCGGAAAAAAGCCGAATTTGAAAATATCAAGCTGCAACAATCGGTGATAGACTTCATCGCAGAACACATCTACAGCAACGTCCGTGCGTTGGAGGGCTCGCTGATACGCATCCTTGCCTATGCATCCTATAATAACCTGGAAACCGAAGAGATAACCGTGGAGATGGTAAGTAACATCCTCACCGATATGATTTCTGACAAGATACAGGAAGTAAATCTTGATAATATCACCGCCCGAGTGTGTGAAGAATACAACATCACCACCAATCAGCTTTTCGATAAAACCCGGAAGAAGAACATTGCCTTCCCAAGACAGATTGCCATGTATCTTTCAAACCTTCTCATCCCCCAGCTTTCCCTCAAGGAAATCGCCCAATATTACAAGCGCAAAGATCACACCACCGTGCTTCACGCAAAGAAAACGATCGAAAGCCAGTTTAAAGCCGACCGCGAGCTGCGGATACTGATAGAACGGCTGATTAACGAGATTAAACGATAGTTATCCACATATCCACATCCGATGGTGTAAATAACGGTGAATATGATGAATATAAAAACGAAGATGAAAAAAAATGTGTATAACCCACATCTTATACACGGGATTTACACATCTTATACACACAGAAGCAATATTCTTAACCTGTCAATTTTACAGGAACTAAAAACCGGTATTGACAAATTATCCCCATATACACAACCCCTACTACGGCGACTATATTTTCTAATTATAGAGGAGTATTAATGAAGAAGAGCCAAAAACTTGCACTATTTGCCATCATCCTCTCGATGATAATTCTGGGATGTACCACCAAAAAAAACCCGGTATCCACATCCGGCAATACCGGCCCTCAACCTCACAGTATTACCATCAGGGATACTGCTGATTTCGGTAATTTCTATAGCTATGAAGATACCACCAAAAACTATGCCAATAATGCCATCCTCACCCTGGGACAATACACGGTAAACGGCGAGCCCATCGAATCCAGAGTTCTGCTGCGTTATGCGTCCCTGCCGGATACTGTTCCGGATATCATACAGGATGCAACAATCACGATGCTGGTAGAAAACAACCAAAACGATTATGTGGTTGATGATTTTCAGCTTTTTCAGATAGCACAATACTGGAAAGAAAATGAAGTTACCTGGACAGTCTCCGACAGTCTGGAATGGGCTGCTCCCGGAGGAGACTTCAGTATGGAACCGGTTTCCTTCACATCTTCCATCGATGAAGATACCCTCTCCGTTTCTCTGGATGCCAGTGTCATCAGCAACTGGATAGAATCTGACTCCCTCAACTTTGGTCTGATTTTCGTTACTTCCCAGACGGATGCCTTCGTAGAATTTGCCTCAGCGGAAAGTGGCCATGATCATGCTACAGAGCTCACGTTTAAGTACCGGAGCGAAGCTGAAACCGAATTTTCCACTTTTACATTATCTGCTACCTCGGATGCATCGATAAATTCCTCAGTTCCATCGGAATCTGCTTTTGATAATCAATTACTGCTGGCTAATCTCTCTCCTACTTCCATGGTGCTCAATGTTGCATTGGATCAATCGGTTTTTCCCGACAGCATCATCACATCCATCGAAGATTATAATCGTATGGGCATAGTTCGGGCCGAGCTGTTTTTGCATTTCGATGACTCTCAGCCATCTTACTCAAACAGCAATTATTTCTTTGCACAGCCCTATCTTATAAAAACCGCTGATCCGGCCATTCCCATCTCTACCGACGACATCGCTCCCATCAATAGCTACGTCGATACAGATACACTCAATGCCGGCTACTTTGCCATAGATATTACCGATATCGTTGACGGAGTAACATCCGGACAATTTGAAAATCATGGCATCCTGATCAAACCCGGATACCCAGGAAAAGATTTCAGTTTTTCACATTTTTACGGCCCCGATGCCGAAGAAGGAAAAAGACCTTATATCAAGATAATTTATATTCCACCGTACAATTTTAACCGATAACAAAAAGGGGAATGAGCCATGAACCGATTGCTACTGTTTGGATTAGTTATGCTGTTGTTAAGTGCCTGTGAGCCACAAAAAGAAGCTACCATTGTTGCACAGGTAAATGATGAAGTACTTACCCTTACACAGTGTAAGGCGCGTTTTTCTACCGAGCAGTGGAACAACATGGCAAAATCTCAGAAGCAAGAATTTGTAGAGAAGTGGATTGAAATGACATTAATGGCCCAGGCTGCGGATGCATCCGGCCTAAGTGCTCAGCCACAGATTAAGGCTAAAATTGCTGATTCTGCCATGAAGATAAAAGCCAATGCTTTGATTGCTCAGCGGTTGAGTCAGATCACCATCACGGAAGATGAACTTTTCAGCTATTATCGGGTGCACAAAAATGATTATCAGAAGAAGATCAAAGAGTACCGACTCCAACGGATTTTCCTCTCTTCAGGTAAAAAACTGGATGAGGTGCGGAACGCTATAGAAAGCACATCCTTTGACAGAGCAGCGCGAAAATATTCCGAAGAATCCTATGCTTCTAAAGGAGGATTTGTGGGTTGGATTGCCAAAGGACAAACCGATCCTCTCATCTGGAATGCTCTGAAATCTTTGAAACGCTATCGCTACAAAACCGTAGAAACCGCCACCGGCCTCTATGTGGTACGTTTTTACAACGAACGCTATGTAATGGTGGAAAAAAACTTTAACGAAGTAAAAAAAGATATTCGAGAAATCGTTTTAAAGAAAAAACGGGAAGAGATGTATCAGCAGACAATCAAAGACCTCTTGAGCGCTGCCGATGTTTCTATCTCTCTATAACCAAAAAAGGTAGGAGACTCAATGAAGAAAATAGCCCTTGCTCTCACCATCAGCATCCTGTGTATATGCCTCTATGCCGAGCAGCTGGACCAAATCGTCGCAAAAGTTGGACGGGACATCATCCTCAAAAGCGAACTCAACACGCAACTTCAGCAGATGAAAACCTCTGGTGTGCCGGAAGATCAGATGAATCCCATCACCGTGTTGAACGGCATGATCGAATCACGCCTGATCGTGCAGACTGCTCGCGACGAGGGGTTTGAAGTGGATGCCTCCCGCATGAAAGAAGCAGCTGATAAACAGATTCAGGAAGTTGCATCACAGTTTGAAAATCAGGAAGCTTTCCAGGCTGAACTGAAAAAAGCCGGGCTTACGGTATTGGAATTGAAAGACTATTACATTGACATGATGACGGAGCAGAGCCTGCGAACGCAGATTGTCGATAAGTATATCAAGAGCAAGATTCACATCACCGAAGCGGAAATCGAAGACTATTACCAGGAACATAAGGCCGAGATTCCCATGCGTCCTGCCCTGGAAAAGATAGGTATGATACGGCACAAGATAGAGCCGGGAAAAGAAACCCGTTCCGCTGCTCTCATTGCCATAAACAAGATCAAAGATCAGATAAACGAAGGGATGGAATTTGACGAAGCGCTGGCCCAAGCAAAAGCATCTGATCCCACGATTTCCGGCGGAAACATCGGATTCATAGGCCCGGGAACCATGAACAAAGATTTTGAAGCGGTTGCTTTCAGTCTGCTCCCTGGTGAAGTAAGTGATGTGGTGGACGTGGATTATGGCTATCACCTGATAAAGGTGGAAGAGAAAAAAGGCGAAGAGATAAATGTAAGCCATATCCTGAAAATGGTTGCTCCCACTGAGGAAGATATCGCTGCATCCCACCAGCTGATGCAAAACGTTCTTACCAAATTGCAGAACGGCGCCGATTTTGCCGAAATGGCTGAAACCTATTCCGATGACGACTCTACTGCCGTACTCGGCGGTGTTGTAGGGGAATACATCGCCGGCAGTTATCCCGCTCTTTTTGCCGACTACGTAAAGGATCTCAGCGTGGGTGAATACTCGGAAGTAATAAATAAAGATAACGTGCTCTACATATTTGCCAAGCTGGAAAATATTCCCGAAAGACCCTACGAATACAGCGAAATCTATGACCAGTTACGAGACCTGGTGATGAGCAGTAAAGAGCAGGAGTATTACGCCGATTGGATAAATAGCCTGATTAAAAAAAGTTACGTAGAGGTGTTGCTGGAACGCTGATATGAAGACTTTTTCAACCTATCTGGCATCACTTTTTGGCATCGGTTATATACCCGGCGCTCCGGGAACCTGGGGAACCGCAGCGGCTGCTTTGCTCTATTTTCTCATACCGGATGCATGGACTCAGGGCTTGGTGCCAAATCTGCTGTTCACACTGTTTGTGTTGGCGGGTTCTCTCCTCTCTGTGCCCGTAGTGGCTGCGGCAGAAAAGCAGCTGGGAGAAGACGATGGGAAGATTGTGCTGGATGAGTTTTTCGGGTATTGCGTCGCAGTACTTTTTGTGCCAAAATCTCTCCTCACCATCATCGGAGCATTTGTTCTTTTCCGGATTTTTGACATAACGAAACCAGGTCCTGTTGATCGCATCCAGTCACTGCCAAAGGGCTGGGGCGTGATGGCGGATGATCTGCTTGCCGGGGTTTTTGCCAACGGCATCCTACAGATAATAACCCGTATAATACTATAAAAACAAAGGAGATACTATGTTGTATAATTACTTACCAATGCTGATGGCAGCACCACCTGCGGCCAATGGCGAAGCTGCTCCGGTAAACCCCCTGATGCAGTTCTTACCCATCATTCTGATGTTTGTGATTCTCTGGTTTCTTATCATCCGCCCTCAGCGGAACCAGCAGAAAAAACAACTGGAAATGTTGAATAATATCAAGATTCACGACACTGTGGTTACCACCGGTGGCATCATCGGCAAAGTGGTAAACATCAAAAAAGAAAAGAATATCCTCGTGGTGCGCATCGATGAAACCAATAACACAAAAATCGAAATTCAGCGCCACGCAATAGCAGGTGTTATATCTAATGAAGAAGTTAAATCCTGAGCAATTGCCCATCCGCATCATCGGTGATAAGGTTCTGCGTAAAGTCGCTGAGCCGATAAAAACCATCGATGATGAGCTTCTGGATTTTCTCCAAGATCTGGCCTTTACCATGTACGAAACCGATGGCGTGGGACTTGCCGCGCCTCAGGTGGGCCGTTCTATCCGTGCCTTTGTGGTCGATCCCTTCTGGTACAGGGAAGGGCATGAGAAAAATCCCATCTTCTTCATAAACCCGAAATTTCATCGCTTTGAAGGGGAAGAAGGGGGAGATGAAGGATGCCTCAGTGTGCCGGGAATTTTTGAAAAAGTGCTTCGAGCTGAAGAGCTGACGGTAGAAGCGACCAACGAAAAGGGTGTAACTTTTACCATGGAAGCAGAAGGTTTCCTGGCCCGGGTAATTCAACACGAAAACGATCACCTGGACGGCATTCTCTTCATCGATAAAATACCCAAATTGCGGCGGATGATTCATGCCAAACGATTGCGTGAGCTTAAATCTACTACCAACGAACAGGGAATCAATTTGGGTAAATGATGCTGAAAAACATCGTGTTTATGGGAACCCCGGCATTTGCCGTACCTTCTCTGAAGCTGTTGGCAGCTGGTGCTTTCAGGCCGGTGCTGTGTATCACGCAGCCAGATAGGCCCAAAGGTCGCAAGCGTCGCCTGGCGCCACCGCCGGTAAAAGTTGCGGCCCAAGAGCTGGGCATCGATGTTATTCAACCGGAAGATGTAAATGATGCAGAAGTCATCTCACTTGTGAAGGAGCTTCAGCCGGATGTGGTGGTTACCGTAGCCTATGGTGGCTACTTAAAAAAAGCGATTCGTCGCCTTCCACGACTGGGCTGTATCAATCTTCATCCATCTCTCTTGCCCCGCTATCGCGGTTCGGCACCCATCAATTTTGCACTGTTTCATGGGGATGTCACTACCGGCATTTCCATTTTCCGCATTGTGGCAGCCATGGATGCAGGCCCGCTGCTGCGGCAGCTGGAAGTATCCATCCTGCCTGGTGAATGCTACACCGCACTGCAAGACAGACTGTCCATCCTGGGTGCTGATGAATTACTCAAGACTCTCACTGATCTGGCGGAGGGAACAGCCGCAC
>JAGGWK010000002.1 GCA_021157525.1 Candidatus Cloacimonadota bacterium
ATGCTGATTGTGGACTATAAAACCGGTCGTCATCATGATGAGCAACAGCTGATCACCTATGAGGAGATTATGCGGAAAATTCCTGCCGCCAGCGACTATTCGGTAAAATCTCAGTTTTTAGAAATCGCTGTATCGCTGGAGTGAAAAGAGTTTTATCGGGGAGAAGGCTCAAGAACCTTGAAACCCCTTTTGATTTGGAGTGAGATATGCAACGGAAAAAAGAGAGGATAAAATACATTCTTCTTCGAGCTGCCGAAAAAGAATTTTCGGCTGTAGAATATGATGGCACATCTGTGTGGAACATCGCAGCACGGTCAGGAGGCAAATAATGAAACCCCGCAAGATAGAACTTTCTCTCAGCCAGAAGCAGCTGATGATCAGCCGCATCCAGCACTACTACTCTACCGAGATGGGAGAGGAAATCGGCAACCTGGGAGCTACACTGTTACTGGACTTCATCGTAGAAAAACTGGCCCCGATCTTCTACAATCTGGGCATGGACGATTGCATCACTATCATGATGCAGCATGTTGAAGACTTACATGGCCAAAAGTTCTAGCGTCCGGGAAAAAAGGGATTTTCCTTTGACAGTATAGACATCCCCGATTGACTTGGCTCAGTTCTTTATTCCTGCATATGCGTTGCAGAGGGGTACTGTCGGTGGGCGGTTGAGATTATACCCTTGAACCTGAACCGGATAATGCCGGCGGAGGAACTGCCAAAATAGTCAGCCGTTTCTTTGGAAGCGGCTATTTTTTTACAAAAATTTAATAGAGAAGAGGAGTTATTTATGATCGATCGAGCCTTTGATGAATACGCATCGAAGTATGATGAGTGGTTTTTGAAAAACATGAATGTTCTGGCTTCGGAAGCGGCGCTTCTTGCCCACTTTTTAACCGAACCGGGACGCGCTATTTCTATAGGATGCGGCAGCGGATTGTTTGAGGCAATACTGAGAAAAGAGTATGACATCGTTATTGAAGAGGGCATCGAACCAGCCGAAGGGATGGCGGAAATTGCCCGTAAGCGTGGTATGAAAGTACGCATTGGCACAGCAGAAGAGAGCCAGTACGGCGTAGCAGAATATGACACCATCATTTTCAACGGCACACCCAGCTATATCAGCGGGCTGGATGCAGCCTTTGCCAAAGCCTATGAAGCCCTGAAACCCGGCGGCAAAATTGTGGTTCTGGATGTACCAAAAGAGAGCAGCTATGCCTTGCTGTACAATCTTGCCAAGGAAGTGGGAACCTGGGATCACAGTTACTTTGTTGGAGCAAAACCGCCAAACGCCTATCCAATTGAATTTGTACAGGAATCCAATTGGCGCTCCACACCGGAAAAGGTGGAATTACTCGCTCGGGCAGGATTTACAAAATTCAGCTTCGCCCAAACCCTCACCAAGCATCCTGCCTACTCCGACCGAATGATGGAACAACCAATCCCTGGTTACGATAGCGGTGACTATGTGGCCATCTGCGGAGTGAAGGAGGCATAAATGATACAACCACATGCTGTGTGGGCTGATGTAGAAAAGCTGCGTGAAACTGCACCTCTGGTTCATAATATCACCAATTTTGTGGTGATGAATACTACCGCCAATGCCCTGCTGGCTATCGGTGCATCACCGGTGATGGCCCACGCCGCCGAAGAGGTAACGGATATGGTGGCCATCGCATCTGCCTTGGTGATCAACATCGGCACCCTCAGTCCCGACTGGGTAGATGCCATGCGCCTGGCGATGTCGGCTGCATCCAAAAAAAAGATTCCCATCGTTTTTGATCCTGTCGGTGCTGGAGCCACACCCTACCGCACAAACACCTGTAAACTGCTTTTGAATGCCGTTCGGCCCACCATTATCCGGGGAAATGCTTCGGAAATCATGGCGCTGCTCAATGAAGACATCAAGACAAAAGGCGTGGATAGCACCATGAGCTCCATCTCAGCGCAAGATGCAGCCAAAGCACTGGCCATCCGCTATCAATGCGTGGTTGTGGTCAGTGGCGAGATCGATGTGATCACCGACGGAACCGACGTGATGCTGGTAAAAAACGGCCATCCCATGATGCCAAAAGTTACCGGCATGGGCTGCACCGCTACGGCGTTGATTGGGGCTTTTGCCGCCATCCAGCCAAACCCGCTTCTGGCTGCCACTCACGCAATGGCCGTGATGAGCATCTGCGGTGAAATGGCTGCTCGACATTCTGCCGGACCGGCAACCTTGCAACTGCACATTATCGATAGCTTTTATAACCTCACCGGCAGCGACATCGATACCATCCTGATATGAGCAAAATCGACTATTCCCTCTATCTGGTAACCGATCGCGGACTCTCCTGCGGCCGATCGCTGGAAGAGATTATCGAGGCCTCGGT
Source organism: Candidatus Cloacimonadota bacterium (assembly GCA_021157525.1). Classification (GTDB taxonomy): domain Bacteria; phylum Cloacimonadota; class Cloacimonadia; order Cloacimonadales; family TCS61; genus JAGGWK01. The sequence goes on from JAGGWK010000002.1 coordinate 2,376, forward strand.
GGCTGGTGGCGCCACGATAGTGCAATTGCGAGAAAAAGATGCCTCCACCCGGGAATTTTACCGTCTTGCCAAGCGGGCGAAAAACTTTTTGCACCCCCGCCATATTCCCCTCATCATAAACGACCGCATCGATATCGCACTGGCGGTGAAAGCCGACGGCCTGCACATCGGCCAATCTGACATGCCCTACCCCGTAGCCCGCAAATTGATGGGTACTCAGGCCATCATTGGTCTTTCGGTAGAAAGCGTGCAGGATGCCATAGATGCCGACGGCTGGGATGTGGATTATCTGGGCATCAGCCCGGTATTTTCTACTCCTACCAAAACCGATATTCATCATCAGTTGGGATTACAGGGTATCCGGGATATCCGTGCTATTTCCCGTCACACCCTGGTGGCTATCGGCGGCATCCATGCACACAACACAGCAGAAATCATTGCTGCCGGCGCCGATAGCATTGCCGTTGTTTCTGATCTTTGCTCCGCACCAGATCCTTGTGAAGCCGCACAAAAGCTATGGCGGGAAATTCGTCGTGGCCGTGGAGAACTGAAATGAAACTGCGGGACATTGGCGAATTTGGTCTCATCTACAAGGTGACGGCGCCCTTTATGGATGAACTGCCAGAAGGCTGGACTGGTGTGGGTGACGATTGCGCCGTAATTCCAACTACCCCTGGCCGGGTGCAGGTGGTTACCACTGATATGCTGGTGGAAAACACCCACTTCATTTTGGCAAACACCACGCCGGAAGACCTGGGCTACAAAGCATTAGCAGTGAACCTCAGCGATATCGCAGCCACCGGCGCCACACCACGTAGCGCTTTTATTTCCCTGGCCATTCCCACCCATGTGGAAGTGGAGTGGATTTCCCGTTTTTATGCCGGATTGCATGAGCTGGCCACCCAAAGTGGAACCCTGCTGCTGGGAGGTGACACCACCCGTTCACCTGGAGATCTGGTGATCTCCATCACCATTTTTGGCGATATGGCTGCCGCCGATGTAAAATTGCGCTCCCTGGCCCGCCCCGGCGATCTGGTTTGCCTCAGCGGCACCATCGGTGATTCACCCGCAGGCCTGAGGCTTTTGCTGGATGGCGTCTATGATGACACCAATCCAGACCACCGCGCTCTGGCCCGGATGCATCACCGTCCACGACCACACCTGGAAGAAGGTCTCTGGCTGGCATCCCATCCTGCCATACACGGCATGATGGATGTCTCAGACGGCATCGACAGCGATCTGCGCCGGATAATGGAGCAGGCAAAAGTTGGGATGGAAATTCATTTGGATGCGTTGCCCATCAGCCCGCAATTGCAAAGGGTATGTAGAGAACAAGGTTGGGATGCAGCACATCTGGCCGCCACCGGCGGAGAAGATTATTGCCTGGTCTGCACCATAGATGCCCAGGCATTTCCCCGGATTTCCCAAGACTTTTCTCACCACTTTGGCACGCTTTTGAAGGCAATCGGTCGCGTAACTTCGCAACCGGAAACATTTTCCTATACATGCAATGGCGCTGCCGTAACCTTGGCAGGTCATGGATTTGATCATTTTACATAGTGAGGAATTTATGAAAAAGTACATACGCGCATTAACCATTGCCGGCTCAGACAGCGGCGGCGGCGCAGGCATCCAGGCAGACCTCAAGACCTTCTCGGCTCTGGGCTGCTTCGGCATGTCAGCCATCACGGCGCTCACAGCGCAAAACACAACCACCGTCACCGGCATCATGGAAATCCACCCGGAATTCGTGACCAAACAGATCGATGCCGTACTGGATGACATCGGCGTGGACACCGTGAAGATCGGGATGCTCAGCTCCCCTGGAATCATTGACGCAGTAGCAGCGGCATTGCTAAAGCACTCAGTCAGCCGCATCGTGCTGGACCCCGTGATGGTATCGAAAAGCGGAGACAAATTGCTGCTGGATGTCTCTATCGAAACCCTCAAAACCAAATTGATTCCTTTGGCAGAAATTATCACGCCAAACATACCTGAAGCAGAAGTGCTCACCAGCATGGCCATACACAATCGTGACCAGATGGAAGCCGCTGCCCGAGAACTTCTGAAGCTGGGGCCGACAGCCGTCTTGCTCAAGGGCGGTCATTTTGACGATGCCCAAAGTCCTGATTGCCTGGTAATAAAAAACGATGACAAAGTGGATGTTCATTGGCTGGAAGCCCGGCGTGTGGAATCCCCCAACACCCATGGAACCGGCTGCACATTGTCATCGGCAATCGCTGCATATCGCGGCCAAGGCTACTCCATCCTGGATGCCGTTACAGCTGCTAAAAGGTATATCACCGCAGCCATCATCGCCGGAGCAGATTATCACATCGGCCATGGCCACGGGCCGGTTCATCATTTTCACGCTTTATGGAGGAAGTAAGCATGGGCTTTAACCACATTCTCAGGAAGGATATCGAGCCGATCTATCGCAAGGTGATCAGCCATCCCTTTAATTTGGAGCTGGCCGCCGGCACCCTTTGTCTGGATGCATTTCGCCGTTACATCAGTCAGGATGAGCTCTACATAGAGGCCTACAGTCGCGCCCTCAGCATTCTGGCATCCAGAGCACCATCCATGGCAGAGATGAACGTGCTTCTGGGCTTTGCCAAAGAGGGGTATGAGATTGAGCATGCATTGCATGAGGTGTTTTTTAAGCAGTTCAATATAATACCGGCTCAGACAATGAGTCCGGACTGCCTGGCGTACAGCAGCTTTTTGCTGGCTACCGTTGCCACAAAATCCTATGCTGCCGGGTTGGCCGCACTGCTTCCCTGTTTTCAGATGTATGGCGCCGTTGGCCAGCACATCGCCAAAACTGCGGCACCGAGCAATCCCTACGCCAGCTGGATCGAGACTTACACCGGGGAGGAATTTTCGTTGCAAATTGAGCAGATGATTCAATTGGTAAATGCTGCGGCAGAAGTCGCTACACCCCAGACTCTTGAAGAGATGCGAAAGGTGTGCCGTTATTCGGCAGAGCTGGAGTATCGTTTTTGGGATGGCGCCTATGTGGGACGCTAAACTATGGAACCTGATGACGAAGTATGTTTAATACGAGCCTCGATGAAAATCGAGGCTCACTACATATCAATTTAGAAGCAACAATTTTTTTATGATGGTTGCTCTGTTTGTAACAACTTTGTAGAAATAAACTCCCGAGGATACCGGTTTGTTGTCAGCATCGGTTCCGTTCCAGACTGTGGAATAGGAGAGATATCTACTCTCCGTGCCTGCGACAGGTCGCCACACAAGTCCACTTTCGTCTTTGTTCATTGTAATACATGAACTACGCCGTGACAAAATGGCGAGGTGACATCGTCTTGGATTTAGTGGCTTAAAACGAAGATTTGAAGTCCGAATCTCGGTTTTCTTGATTCTCTCTCGGGTATGGGACGGCCCCCTCATTAAAGAATCTATCGCCTAACCGCGAATCTCAGCCAGTTTTTCTGCATCCAGATTGTTCACGATGGATTTCAACAGCGCAATCAACGCATCAAAATCTTCCATTGAGGCCATGCAGTTGTGGCTGTGGGCATAGCGAACCGGGCATCCCAGTACAATGGTGGGAATTCCCTGCTGGGCGACATGAATCTGCCGTCCATCGGTGCCGCCGCCACGGCGAACCGTGAGCTGGATGGGGATGTTGTCATTTTCTGCGCACTGAATTACGAAGTTTTTCAGGGCTGCTTTGGCTATCATGGTGGGATCATATACCCGCACATGAGCACCTTTGCCAAGGCCGGTCTGGCTGTTGCCCGAGATGCCCGGGATATCATCTGCCGGAGCGCCTTCCAGCACGAAACAGACATCGGCGTCGGTGTAGTTGGCGATGGTTTGTGCGCCACGGGTGCCCACTTCTTCCTGCACGCTGCCGGCCAGAATCAGACTGTTTGGATGGCTGATATCCTTGAGTTCTTCGCCCAATGTGCACAGTGCAGCCACGCCCAGACGATCGTCAAAGGCTTTGGAGAGGATACGACGGTTTTCTTCGCAATAGTGGAAGTTGCACACCGGGATGACTGGGTCGCCCAGGGCGATGGCAAAAGTATCGATGGCATCCTGCCTGGAAGTGGCACCGATATCGATAAACATTGTTTCTATGGTGGGTTTTCCGCTGCCGTTTTTCTGAAAGTGTACCGGTACCGAGCCGATGATGCCCGGGATGCGGCGGCCATGACGGTTTATCACTTCCACCGGGGATGAGAGCAGGGTGTTGGGATCCCATCCGCCGATAGGCTGGATGCGAAGAAATCCGGTTTCTTCAATATCTCTCACGATGAAGCCAACTTCATCCATGTGGGCGATAAACATTATTTTAGGGCCCTCATGATTTCCGGGTTTGCGGAAAATCATCGAGCCCATAGCATCTGGTGTACATTCGTAGTCGGGTAAAACATCTCGCATAATCTCAGCAATCTGAGATTCATGACCAGAAATTCCGGGGGTGAGGGTGAGTTTTTTTACTAATCTTAATCGATCCATAACTGCCTCTTTTCATTATTTTTTCTACAGAACAGAATTATTTTCAGAGGCCTTATGTCAATGGAAGAAAGGAGTGGTGAAAAAAGAGAAAAAAACTATTGCACAAATTAAGGGGTATTTTTTTTTCGCTTTGGCGTGGCGAAGGTATCCCGTAAGTCAGCTAATCCTGCCCGTCAGGCTGGGTTAAATTTGCTGCGCCACTTCTTTTCATCAGCCTTTACACTCACCTTCCCTGTGAAAATAACGCACCCGATTGTATGAACTTTAAGGTGGTGTGTATGGTAAAATCGATAGTGACGATCGCGTTCCTTGTTATCTCCAATAGCTTTATGACGTTGGCCTGGTATGGGCATCTGAAATTCTCTCAATGGAAATGGTTCAGCAAATTGGGACTTCCTTCCATCATTCTCATCAGCTGGGGCATCGCTTTCTTTGAATATCTTTTTCAGGTATCGGCGAATCGCGTCGGCTTTCGGGAGAATGGTGGCCGCTTCTTATTGCTGTAATTCAATGTGATTCAAGAAGTTACGCCATTATTGTTTTTACCGGATTCACGCTACTGGTGTTCAAAACCGAAACCTTCCGACCCAATTATATCATTGCATTTGTGTTTATGGTGCCGGCCGTCTATTTTACATTCAACCAATAAACCCTGCGTCCGGTTTTTTTGTGCAGGACGCAGGGTGCTTGCCGCTAATGCTCTACTTTAAGATGCCCCCGTTAGTGGGGAAGGTGATTCCCACTTCTACCAGATAATTGGAGACCAGCTCAATCTGATCCTGAGCCGCCTTCATAAAGTGGTATAATGGGAGATCTCTCACCTGACTTTCATCCGCTCTTTTGCGCTGCGATACCGTGGTATTCCACTTTCCTTCAAGATAATGCACTTTGGCATCCTGCTGATCTGTGGCGAAATATGCTCCACCCTTGATGAATTTCTTCCATGCTTTTACCCGCCCGTTCTTTTTCGCTTCATTACATATCAAAGTAGAAATTGATCTTTCGCACCGGGACCAGGGGACTGTTGTGGTGCCATCTCCCAACCAGCTATTGGCTTCCAGCATCCTGCAAAAATAGCCATACAACAGCGCCGAAGCTTGCAGATAATCTGCGGGATTGTCGTGTCGTTCCACCTTTCGTTTGTTCCGCTCATATTGAAACTCCCACTTCAGATAGGGACGGTCCGGAAAGGTGGCTACAGCTCCATGACCTATGGGAATCAGCTCTGCAGCCCGTCCTTTGAAACTGGCGAATTTCTCTTTAATGTATAGCCCGATAGTTTTTCTGCGGTTTTTTATGTGGATCGTCTCGTCCTTTACCTTGTTCCACTCTGTGCTGATGCCAATGAAGCCATAGTGGGCAAAGGTGTCGGCAAAGCTGTGGGCGGCCATGCCCACTCCAAACAAATCCGATGGCTGGTGGCAGTTTTGAATGGCATGCTCCATCACCCGGTTGGCCAGCTCTGAGTTTTTACGGCAGATCATTTTCTCTTCAAAAATCCCCCGCTTACTCTGGTTTCCCGGCAAAAAATGAAACGCCGTCCACACCCGCCACTGATCGTCGTTTATGGCGTTTTGATAATCCAGTGGTTTGTGAGAAGTCAGCACAGGTCTCAGGGCTTTTTGGCATTTGCGAAATATCAGGTTGATTCCTTTTACCTGGTCATCGACAAATTGCGATGCGTAGGCAATGGTTTGGGCATGGATGGAGTGAATCCCGGCCAGGCGGCACAGGGCGTACACTGCGTAAAAATGCATGTCTATCTGCATACATCCTCCTTGGTGGCGTTACGGAGAAAGGATTGGTATCATCTGCACTGCAAGAGGCAGTGCTCGGCATAATGATAGGCTGAGTTTCTGTAGGCTACGATAGAAATCTGGCTTGATGTTGCAGAATGCCCATTGGGTATGAGTCTGCAACGGTTAATCAATTTATTTATACACATTAAGCCAAAAGGGTTACTCTGTCGTCAAGCAACAATTTATTCCTGACGCATCCGGCATGGAAACCCCGGTGGACTGTTGTTTCCGGATATCTGTATTATCAGGGATTTTCAGATTCACAAAAGTGCTTCTGTCTGGTAGAAAACAGTCACAGATGGAAAATTGCCAAACAAAAGTCTTGCATCTTTGCCAGGGGAACGATAATTGCATCCAGATAAAAGAAATACAAAAACCGAGGAGGATATATGAAACAGTTGATTTCGTTGATGATACTTATTTTGGGTGGCGTTGTTTGGGCAGATCCGCCAGCCCAGTTTGACCTGCGAGATGTAAATGGAGTAAATTATGTCTCCTCCGTTAAATCGCAGCAGGGCGGCACATGCTGGACCCATGGCACTATGGCTGCGATGGAGGGAAATCTGCTGATGACCGATGTCTGGGCTGCATCCGGCGAAACCGGTGAACCGAACCTGGCAGAATATCATCTGGATTGGTGGAACGGGTTTAATCAGCACAACAATGATGACATTACACCCCCTACTGGCAGTGGTCTGGAAGTGCATCAGGGTGGTGATTATCGAGTGGCTACGGCTTACCTCGGTCGGTTGGAAGGCGCTGTCCGTGACCAGGATGGGCAATCGTACAGCCAGGCTCCTGCCCGCACGGCTGCATCGTACCACTACTACTACCCAAACCACGTGGAGTGGTACACCGTGGGCGACAATCTGGAAAACATCGATGCTGTGAAGCAGGCGGTGATGGACTACGGCGTGATGGGCACCTGCCTCTGCTACGATTCTCAGTTTCTCGATTACGCTTACAATCACTATCAGCCGGCAACCAATCAGCTGCCGCCAAACCATGCGGTAGCCATTGTTGGATGGGATGATTCGCATCCTGTTCCTGCAGCTCCCGGGCCCGGAGCCTGGCTGATAAAAAACAGCTGGGGAACTGGCTGGGGGTATGGCGGTTATTTCTGGATTTCCTATTATGACAAATGGTGCGGACGGGAACCCGAAATGGGCGCAGTTTCTTTCCGGGATGTTCAGCCCGTGCTCTGGGAAACCCCCTTTTATCACGATTATCATGGCTGGCGGGACACCTTTACCAGCGCAGATGAAGCCTTTAATAAATTTGTTCCTGATGCCAATACGAACCTCAATGCTGTAAACTTTTTCACCGCAGAAGATAACGTAACGTACACCGTAAAAATCTATGATGCCTTCGATGGCACAAGTCTGAGCGATGAGCTGGCCACCAAAACCGGCGAGTTCGCCGTTCATGGTCTTCATACCGTTTATCTGGATGCATCCGTGCCTTTGACTGCGGGTGATGATTTTTACATTTATCTCCACCTTTCAGCCGGAGGACTACCCTACGACCGCACGTCGGAAGTGCCGGTGTTGCTGGGTGCCAGTTACCGCACTTTGGTAGAATCCGCTGCCAATCCAGACGAAAGCTACTATCTGCAAAACGACACATGGCACGATTTTTATGATTACAATGATCCCTCGGGATTTCAGCATACAGGCAATTTCTGTATCAAAGGTCTGGCCAGCGCAGAAATTTCCGGGATGATTCCGGCAAGCAACGTGGTGGCAACAGTGGAAGATTTTAACAATGTTCAGCTGGATTGGGATGTGGTGAGTCGTAACCTCACCGGCTTCCAGATTTATCGGGATGGCCAGATGGTTCACGAGATCGCGATGGGTCCATTCCCACAGTTTGGATGGACAGATGAAGGGCTGGATGCCGGAGATTACAGCTATCAGGTGGTGGCTGTGTATGACGAAGGTCTGGCCGAGATTTCCGATCCGGCAGTGGCCACCGTATCCTTGCCGGCGCCGCAGAATCTCACGGCTTTGGCATCAAACCCAACCACTGTGGTGCTTACCTGGGATGCACCAGCCCGTGGCATCGAGAGCTATAACGTGTACCGCGACGATGCGCTTTTGACTAATGTGCAGGGGAACTTTTATGTGGATATCAACCTGGATCCTGGCACCTATAGCTACAAGGTTACCACGGTTTATTCAGGTGGCTACGAATCGGAGCCAACACCGGAAGAGATCATCACTGTGGGAGTAGCTGCCGGCGGAGTTGTTACGCCACAGATTACCACATTGCTGGGCAATTATCCAAATCCCTTCAATCCCACAACGACCATCGAATATAGCATTGCCGAGGCAAGTACCCATGTCTCCCTGCGCATCTACAACCAAACTGGGCAGCTGGTGCGCACACTGGTAGATCAGCAACACAGTGCCGGTGCGTACCAGACATCCTGGGATGGCACCGATGACACCGGTAAAACCATGACATCGGGCATCTATTTCTATCGAATGAAAACCGATACCAACGTATCAGTGCGACGTATGGTTTTGATGAAATAAACTCAGATAAGAATCTGCGGTATCCGGGCTTTGATCTGGATGCCGCTTTTTTTGTAATTGGAAAAAGTGGTGGATTCCACATTGATTCAGGGAAAAAATCCTTGTCACCAAAATCACTCTCCAACCTTTTGAACTGAAGAAAAATAAGATTGAGGTTTCTCCCATGGAAAAGATTTCCTATCGACTGTATCGAGATAGCGATTATCAGGCGCTTATTGAGTTTTGGCAAGAAGCCGGCTTGCACATTCGTCCTGTGGGACGGGACAGCCGTCAAAGCCTTGCCATTCAGGCATCCCAGCCAATGATGCATCTGTTGTTGGCTGTGGAAGATCAGGAGATTTCCGGCACGGTGATCGTGACCCACGACGGTCGCAAAGGATGGATCAACCGACTGGCAACGGCTCCACGATTGCGACGCACCGGGCTGGCAAAGGAGCTCATTCGTCAAGCGGAAGCATGGCTTCGACAGCAAGGCATCCATATATACACCTGCCTGATAGAAGACTGGAACACCTCATCTCGGGCGCTTTTCCTCGGTATGGATTACGTGGAGCACCGGGACATCATTTACTATTCAAAACGAGAAAATAACAACGTATAAGGAGATTCTATGAAATTCACCCTATTAGCACTCATTGCCCTGATGGTATTTCCGCTTTTTTGCGCTACCACCGATGACTGGACAACCACCGCATCGGGACTGGAGTACAAGATAACACAGCACGGTACCGGCATCCAGCCCAAAGTGGGCGATGGCGTGAAAGTGCATTACATCGGTACTTTGGAAGACGGAACCGAGTTTGACAATTCCTATAGCCGCAATAAGCCCATCGCCTTTGAATTGGGAGCAGGCCGCGTGATTCGCGGTTGGGACGAAGGGATTGCGCTGATGCATGTGGGAGATAAAGCCACCTTCCGCATTCCGGCAGAACTGGGCTACGGGGATCGGGCTGTGGGCCCCATTCCGGCAAATGCCACTTTGCTTTTTGATGTGGAGCTGGTGGACGTGTTGCGCCCGGTACCCTACGATACCACCCACAAAGTGCTGGTTACCACCGAATCCGGCCTGAAATTTTACCTGATAGAAAAGGGTCCCGGACGTCAGGCTGTGGCTGGGGATCGGGCAACCGTCCATTACACCGGCTATCTGCCGGACGGCTCGATTTTCGATTCTTCCATTACCCGGGATCAGGTGTTTAAATTTGTCATCGGGATGGGAAAAGTGATCCCCGGCTGGGACGAAGGTGTGGCGCTGATGCACGTTGGCGACAAAGCACGTCTGGAAATTCCCTACAATCTGGCCTATGGTGAAAAAGGTATCGAGGGTATCATTCCCCCCAAAGCCACGTTGATTTTTGACATCCAGCTGATTAGTCTGGACTAGAAGGATTTATGGAGCCCATACCGGTAACAGGCCTTCACGCCGGCACCTACGTGAAGCACCTGGCGTTGCGTGCAATCCTGACCTTAACCATCTCTATGCTCATCAGGATGGCAGCTTTTTTATTGACGCTGTAAACCGTTTTTTTCCTTTGAGTTGGAAAAAATCTACAAGGAGTAACAATGGTAAAACTCTCTTATATAGAGTCACAGAGCCATGATCCATGGTACAATCTGGCATTGGAAGAGTATCTTCTGCAACAGATTTCACCGGATACCGTCATGCTCTATCTGTGGCAAAATGATCATACGGTAGTGATTGGTCGTAACCAAAACCCATGGAAAGAATGTGCCTGCAAAGCCTTCGAGGCCGATGGTGGCAAGATTGCCCGACGTCTGTCGGGTGGTGGCGCAGTGTATCATGATCTGGGAAATCTCAATTTCACCTTTATCATGGGCAGCAGTCTCTACGATTTTCATCGGCAACTGGAAGTAATTCTGAAGGCGGTGCAAAAAGCCGGCATCCGGGCAGAATTTACCGGCCGCAATGATATTGTGTATCAGGAGCGCAAATTTTCGGGAAATGCCTTTTATCATGGCCAGGATGCTTCCTATCACCACGGGACGCTGTTGGTGGACAGCAATTTTGAAAATCTGGCAGCATTCCTCAATCCTTCGGCTGACAAGATCAAGGCAAAAGGCATTGCCTCGGTGTGTTCCCGAGTACTCAATCTGGCCAGTGTTTGCCCCGATCTCACCATTGATGTGATGAAGCAGCATTTTCGTGCCGCCTTCAAAGAAGTGTATCAGGGAGAAGTAATGACCCTGGCTGTGCCTGATGATGATGCCGCCTTTACCGCTTTGCAGGAAAAGTATGCATCCTGGAACTGGCGCTACGGCAATACGCCACAGTTTAATCTGGAATTTACTCATCGCTTTGATTGGGGTGGGGCAGACATCCGTCTGAACCTGATAAACAGCGTAATTGCCAATACTACCATTTATTCCGATGCCATGGATGCTGATATTATCGGGGTGGTGGCGGAAGCATTGGAAGGGGTAGCATTTACCGCTGCCCAGCTTACTTCTGCCCGCGATGATTTACTGGATACAGAGGGAGAAAATCCCGTGATTATCGATATCTTTCAGGAGATTATAGCCCACTGCTGAGACCCGGATTGGGAAATGGGTTTTGTCAATCTGTCAGGTGTTGCCGGAGGACTTTGTATTGTACTCGTCCCAGCGCTTTGCGCAGTGATGAGAAAATGACAACATAGATTGCGTTCCGGCGCAAAGCGCTGGGACGAGGATTCTGTTTGTGGATTGAAGGCACCAATGGGGACAGCCTCCTTAGGTTTTTGCGTCCAAAGCTGTTTTGCTTCCACCTTCTGTGCAGTTCTGTATATACACACGTCCTGCCGACAGGCATCTTGATGGTCGTTAATGCCATCTTGACAAGTTATCTCTCTCAGAAAACTTTGTAACACAATTGAAAATTGGCGTAAAAGGAGCGCAGGTGAAAAAGCAACCAATCGGGATTTTCGATTCGGGGGTTGGCGGTTTAACTGTTTTTAAGGAAATTCGCAGAGCATTTCCCCACGAAGACATCGTCTATTTTGGCGATACTGCCCGGGTTCCCTACGGCCCAAAATCCAAATCAACCGTTCTGGAATACTCTCTGCAAAATGCCCGTTTCCTCATGCATTGTGGTGCCAAGATAATTGTCATCGCCTGCAATACCTCATCGTCTGTGGCGCTGGAATATCTTCGTGAACGCCTCACAATCCCAGTGCTGGGGGTTATTCGCCCCGGCTCTGAAGATGCCGTAGCCACCACCCGCAATCAGCGCATCGGGGTTATCGGTACCGAAGGAACTATACGCAGTAAGGCATATCCTCAGGCCATCGAAGCGCTGTTACTCCAGGCAAAGGTCTATTCTCAACCTTGCCCGTTGTTTGTGTCTTTGGTAGAAGAAGGCTGGGATGAACATCCCGTTACCCGTGTAGTTGCCACCGAATATCTGCAGCCTCTTCTGGAACAGGATATCGACACTCTGGTGTTGGGCTGTACTCATTACCCCATCCTGAAAAAGGTGCTGCAAAAGGTGGTAGGCTCAGGTGTGACCTTGGTAGATAGCGCGCTGGCAGTAGCACGACAGTTGCACAATGAATTACCCATGCCCCAATCCGACGGCGTGGGAAAAGACATCTTTTATGTGAGCGACAATGAAGACAAGTTTGCCGCCATTGCTTCCCGCATCCTGGAGCAGGACATCACCTCTTTGCACCGGGTGATTTTGTGTGAAAGTTGGTTTCTGGCATGATGGATCGATTCGTCACCGCCCTGCTGGATCACATTCTCAACCTCAAGCCCAACACCGTCATCTCTCTCAGCGCCGAAATTCACTCCTTCGATCCTGACCCACTGTGTGAGATTGAATGCGTAGAGGAGATCGCTCTGGGCATCCGCAAACGTCAGGCCTTCCCCCTGCTGGAATACACCACTACCAATCTGCGAAACCGCTTTTTCTCGGAGCTCTCACCTCAATTGATAAGTCAGAAACCTACCTACTTTGACAAAATGAATGAGCTCATCGACGTCTATATGGAAATCGGGTGGAACAGCCTTGCCGAGGCCTCACACTCTGAAGATCCCGATAAAGAGGCGACATTACGCACATCGGAGCGCAAGGTCATCGAAGAGATTTTGCAACAGAATAAACACATGGTGCTGATCAATTCTCCCACCGAGACACTGGCGCAACAGTGCGGGATGGCGTATCACACGCTTTTGCTACTCTATCTGGATGCGGTATGCACCAACTATGGCCTTCTTAAAGTACGCACCGAAGAAAGTATGAAAGAATTTTTCACCGCCCGTGACTATTTGCTCACCACCGAAATGGGGGAGCTTAGTATCTCGATAGAACGGGAAAATTGTCAACGTTCTGCCGGATTTTTACCCGAAGAGCAGATCATCGCATTGCCGGCCGGATGCGTTACCTGTCCCGCCAGACGATCTTCCATCCATGGAGAAATACTGGCACAGCGGCTCTACTACGGCACAAAAACCTACCACAATGTAAAATTGCGCTTTGACCACGGGAGCATCCGTTTCGTAACCATCAGCGACGACCGCAATGTGAATTTTGATCTGCACAACGCTCTTTCGGGGAGCGCAGAGACCTGCTACCTTATGTATGGATGCAATCGCGATCTGCTGGAATTTACCGGATACTCTCTCTACGATCGTTGCATCGACGATAGCGTGATGCTGCGATTTTATGATATGAACAACCAACCGGTGGACATTGCGACCAAGGCCGGAAAACTAAAAAAAATAAAGATTTAGGAGACTCCATGAAACAGGGATTTGATAACAAAAAATACCTTCAAGAGCAACGGGAAGCCATTTTAGCACGAGCCGCCCAGTTTGATAACAAACTCTATTTGGAGTTTGGTGGAAAGATTTTGTATGATTACCATGCAGCCAGGGTATTGCCGGGTTTCGATCCCAATGTGAAATTGAAACTCCTCAGTTCCCTCAAAGAGCAGGCAGACATCATACTCTGCATCTATGCCGGAGATATCGAGCGGCACAAAGTACGGGCAGATTTTGGTATTACCTATGATGCAGACGCCATGAAGCTGATCGACGATCTGCGCAGTTGGGGTATAGAAGTTACCGCTGTGGTGATCACCCGTTACGCAGAGCAGCCGGCGGCACGGATATTTAAAAACAAACTGGAGCGCCGTAATGTGCCGGTGTACACCCATCGCTTCACCAAGGGCTATCCCACTGATGTGGATACCATTGTGAGCGATGACGGCTATGGCGCAAACCCCTATATAAAAACCACCAAACCGTTGGTAGTGGTTACCGGCCCCGGACCGGGTAGCGGCAAGCTGGCTACCTGTCTTTCTCAGATGTATCATGAATACAAAAGCGGCGTTAAGGCCGGATACGCTAAATTTGAGACCTTCCCCATATGGAATCTTCCACTGAAACATCCGGTAAACGTTGCATACGAATCTGCCACGGCCGACATCCGTGACTTCAATCTCATCGATCCCTTTCATCTGGATGCCTACAACAGCGCCACCATCAATTACAATCGGGATGTCGAAGCATTTCCATTGCTGCGCAGAATTTTAGAAAAAATTACCGGTGGTGAAGCGCTGTACAAATCGCCTACCGATATGGGTGTAAATCGTGCCGGCTTTGCGATATTTGATGACGAAGCTGTGCAGGATGCATCCAAGCAAGAGATAATAAGGCGCTACTTCCGCTATGCCTGTGAATATATGATGGGCTTTGTGGATAGAGAAACAGTGCAGCGGGCCGAGTTGATAATGAAAGAGATGAGGCTGGCTCCTGAAGATCGTGAAGTGGTGCAATATGCCAGGAAAACCGCTGCCGAGGCCATGGATGCCAACAAAGGCCACGACGGATTCTTTTGCGGTACCGCTATCATGTTGAAAGATGGCACGGTGATAACAGGGAAAAACTCGCCCCTGATGCATGCTGCATCCAGCTTGATACTGAATACCCTGAAACACTTGGCCCGGGTTCCTGACGAGATTCACCTGCTGGCTCCCGATGTGGTAGCTTCTATTGTACGGCTGAAGAAAGATATTATGGGTAAAACCAGCGTAAGCATGGATGTGGAAGAGACTCTCATCGCCCTCAGCATCAGCGCTACAACCAGTCCCACAGCGGAGATGGCGGTGGCAAAACTCAAAGAATTGAAAGGGTGTGAAGTTCACTCGTCTCACATTCCCTCCCCGGGAGATGAATCCGGAATGCGGAAGCTGGGCTTGAATGTTACCAGCGAACCGCAATTTGCCTCCAACACACTATTTGTGCGATAAAAGGGAGAATCGGTAAAAAAAGTCTTTGAATGTGCGGTGAGTTTCACCAGATTGATAAAAAAACGTCCGAAGTAATTGCTTACTCCGGACGTTTTTATTGGGTTTTAAAATCGGATGCCAATGCCGTTTGATGTAAGGTAAATCGATTCTGCTCCAGAATCGTGGAATCTGCAGAGCAGATAGCTGATACCGCTTCCGATGAGGGCACCGGCCAAAACATCGGTGGGGAAGTGTTGCCCGGAAGTTACCCGTAGCATTGCCGATGCGGCAGCAGAACCAAAAAGAAGGGTGGCCATTGCCGGACTTGAGCCAAAATTGCGGTAGGTGAAATAATAGCCATAGGTTGCCATTGCAAAAGCGGAAGAGGCATGCATCGAGCAAAAGGAGTGACGAGCGTCATTATCTTTTTTTTGCTTCAGAGTCACATTGTCATCATACACATAGGGGCGTTTGCGCTGCACCACACTCTTTGTCCACTTTACCACCGCCGATTGGGTGAGCAATATCTCGCTGAGCACCATGAAGTTATCCCAGCGGTTATAATCACTTGCAGCGATATAGATGGTTGCCGCCGCCGTAGTATAGATGGCATAATCGCTCCAGTCATTGAGCTGTGCATCTTGAGGCAGGATAGCCCAGCGATCGAGGATAAACACATCATCTTTATCCCAGGATGCCACATCTGCCGCATCTACGTTACCCAGGATGTTATCATCCAGAGCATCATTCAGCAGGTCTGTCCCACCGGCCAAAGTTATGAACCCGATGTACTTTACCGGATCAACGTGAAAAATCTGGCCAAAGCAGGTTGTGGAAAGGGTGAGCAGGAACAGCACAAGGGAAAGGCGACGGGATAAAAAACGCATGGTAAACCTCACAGGTTAGGGTGATGGGGAAAGATTATCTATTTGCATCCAGCAAAAGAAGGCGGCACGAAACCATGCCGCCCCATTATATTTTAGTTGCCTAAGGTTGCAACCATTATGGCTTTGATGGTGTGCACACGGTTTTCCGCTTCGTCAAAGACAACGGAATTTTTGCTTTCGAAGACTTCGTCAGTAACTTCCATTTCAGAGATGCCAAACTTGGCATGGATGTCAGCGGCAATTTTGGTATCGGTATTGTGGAACGATGGCAGGCAGTGCATGAAGATGGTCTCTTTTTTGCCGGTCTTAGCCATCATGGATGCATTTACCTGATAGGGTTTCAGCATCTTGATACGCTTTTCCCATACTTCGGCCGGTTCGCCCATAGAAACCCACACGTCTGTATAGATGACGTCGGCGTTTTTCACACCGGCATCCACGCTGTCTGTAATGGTGATTTTGGCCCCGGTTTCTTTGGCGATTGCTTTGCAGGTTTCTACCAATGCTCCTTCGGGTTGAATTTCTTTGGGAGCGACAATGCGGATGTCCATCCCCAGTTTAGCGCCACCAACCAAAAGGGAGTTACCCATGTTGTTACGGCCATCCCCTACATAGACAAACACCATTTCGTTGAAGGGCTTATCGAGCTGTTCTTTGGCGGTGAGGAAATCTGCCAGAACCTGGGTTGGGTGAAATTCGGTGGTGAGTCCGTTCCATACGGGAACGCCAGCATTTGCTCCCAGTACTTCCACGATGTCCTGACCAAAGCCGCGATATTCAATGCCGTCATACATGCGTCCCAAAACCCGTGCGGTGTCTTTCATGGTTTCTTTGGTGCCGATCTGACTGCCGGAAGGCCCCAGATAGGTGACGTGTGCCCCTTGGTCGTAGGCGGCTACTTCAAAGGCACAACGGGTGCGGGTAGAAGATTTTTCGAAAATCAGAGCAACGTTTTTGCCCTTCATTGTCTGTTGCTCGTATCCGGCGTATTTTGCCTTTTTGAGATCGTGAGCCAGATCGATGAGAAAGTGTATTTCCTTGGGTGTGAAGTCTAACAACTTCAGAAAGTTACGATTGCGTAAATTAAAAGCCATTTCCTGCTCTCCTTACTATTTTATATTTGAGCAACTTTGAAAAAGTGAGGTTTTGAGGCAAGAAATAAAACGGAGAAATGGGCAGGAGTTTTTTGTTCATCAAGTTACCTGGGCTATTTTGATTGATGTTTAACGTTCAGAGGTTTTTGATTCAGAAGTTGAGAACCTCACTCAACCTCCAGGGTGTTGCCGGGAAAACATGTCATGGATGGCGGTTTTCTGCCATCTATCGTCGTGTGGCTCTGTAGGAGCTCCTCAGGAATACGGATGTATTTCGTTATTGGTTGCAGCTGCGGAGCCTTGGGGGAGACGGATTCGTATTGTTCGCTGCTAACCCTTTGCGTCTTAGCGATCCTTGTGAAAAAAAGATGAAACGGATGGGGATATCGGTATTGAGATGTTCATGTCGCCCTTCGTTTAGATTTTTGCGCCCATTGAGTGTACTCAATGGGAGTAGATCGCCTCTGAAAGATACTTCAGGGAAACCAGGCATTTCCACAAATCCTCAACAAACACAGCCCCTCCTGCTTTTTCAGGAAAGGCTGTGGGATAAACAAGGAACGGATTACTGGCTTACCCGCTGCATATAGCCGGTAAAATAGGCATCCAGTTTTGATTTGAATTTCTTTTTGATTTTCTTTGTCAGGTATTTGTAGGCCCTGGCTTTTGCTTCGGTAAAGGACGTATGTCCTTCACGTCCCGTCTCATCCAGAGCAACGATGGTTTTGCCTGATGCATCCTTGAGGAGCAACTGCAAATCGTAGCGAACAAAGACCACATTGTTCCGTTTCAGATCGGTCTCTTCCATCACGATGGTGCCGCTGGTGGAGAGCAGTCCCTTTGGGGCAACCACAAAGCCGTAGTCCGTCATCAGCTCTTTGACGGCGATGGCGACCTTGCCTTCGTCATCACCACTGATGTTGATGGAGAAGGAGATATCGCGGGCCAGCTCTGCCGCCTGTTGCTTTATCTCATTGCCGTTGTATCCCAGCTCCAGAAATTCTTTGGAAGTGGGTGAGATGATGTCCAGCTGCTTGAGCAAGACGTCTGTGGCAACAACGAAACTGGCGGCCGCATTCATGGCGGAATAGCGTTCTATTGCATCCTGGCTGGAAGTAGCTTTTTTATAAAAGAATGCAATTTGTGCGGCATTATCATTGATGCGACCTTCGTAGAGCTCGCCGGTTTTCAGTCGGTCGAGATACCCGATCACGTGAACGCGTCCCATGTTGTCGGTATAGCTTTCGCCAAACTGGATGTTCATCAGGGTTTGACCTGCCTGTACATTGACGTTTTTAATCACACTATTTTCCATGGATACCGAAGAGTTTGAGCCCTGGGTAAGTTCATCGTAGCGTTGCATAAAGGTTTCGTCGGCGGTAACTGTTTGTTCGAAGATTTTAGCCAGATTGCCGGAGGCCATTGCTTCTGCTTCGCTACGAGAGTCGCCTTCGCCCAATGCTGAGAGGAATTGTGAAGGGGCATAGACGGCTTGAGGATTATCCAGCCATTTTGGCGGGCCGGATTTTCCTTTCTTCTTTTTTGCCTGCACGGCGCACGCCATGAGCAAAAGCGACAAGGTGATAAGGAGAATTTTGCGCATCATTATATCCTCGATTTTAATACAGGTAGAACGTTTCGATGAAGTTCATCCCGTTTTCTTTGAAGTTCATTTCACCGCGGTCATCGGTAACCAGAAGATTGCCGTTGATGTGGTAATATTCTATTTTTACTGAATGGGTACCCGGAGTGATGTTGAAATCACCAACCAGCGCAGAGGCGGGGAAGAAGCGAGAGACTCTGAGGTCGGCATTTTCTGTGGCATCCACAGCCATATCAGAGGCGATATTTGTGAGAGTGCCCAGCAGGCCGCCGCCCACCTGTTTGCGTATTTCAGCTTTGCCTTTTTCGGCGGCCAATCCTTTAACGACGGCTCGGGTGATGGTTTTGATGTAAATAATAGGTTCTTTGATTTTGTAAGTTTCCAGAGCCACATTTTCCAGGCTTTCCAGCTTTTTCAGTTCGCCGGCCAGTTTGCCATCCACATACACTTTCACGCTGCCTACATGTTGGGGTTTCTTTTCCATGTAGGGTAATTGAAACTTGAAGTGATACCCCGCGTTTACCCCTGGCCACTCGATGGTATCCAGGGAATTGAGCCGCTGGTTTTTTGTGGGAGCTTCTTTGGATGTGGCGATAACGACAAGGTTTTCTTCGGTATGAACGTACAGAGTCCGGGCTTTTTTATCCGGGCAACGGCCAGTGAAGGCCATCACATTGAGGCGGGTTTTAGAAGGATCTAAAGACTCTGAGAAATCCGGCATCCCGAAATTGTAGATATGGGATTGTAACTGCCAGGCTTCCCGGATATTGTTGATGTCTATGCGAGCATCATCCCATTTGTCTTCCACCCGGTAGATCAGCATACTGAGGTACCGTCCCAACGCCGAATTGTGGAATTTATTGGTTCCTACAGTGATCTCTTTTTTGTTGTCTTTGGAGCCGCTATAGCCTTTGGCCAACTTTTTGTACTTGGCTTCCAGGTTTGCCAGTTTGAAATTGATACGCCGTATTTCCACAAAGGCATCATCAAACTGATCCAGCTCCAGATAGTTCAGAGCTTTGAAGACATTGAGATAGATATCTTCATAATCTTCACCAGCATAATCCATGGCGTTGTCGTTGAGGAGCAAAGAAAGGGAAGCCTTGGAAATGCTTTTGGTAAAGTTGTCGGATATGGCATTCTCCGCCTGATCCAGAAGTTGGTTGCTGGCCTCATATTGGCCCAGATAATGTTTCAGCATCCCTGCATCCAGATAATATTGTGCCCGATCTTTCTTTTTGTAGCCCTTTTCTTTGGCGGCTTCTATCTGTGCCATAGCACCGGCATAATCCCGTGCTCGCAACATTTCGTCGATTCCGGCGAATTGCTTTTTCGAGGTCTTCATGCTGGCACATCCGCTCAGCAAGACCATTCCCATCAAACAAGTCCCTACGGCCTTAATGAAGGTTTTCATGGCATTCTACCACTTGGTCTTTGATTTTTGTACGAATTTCTTGATCTCTTTGCTGCCGATCCATACTTTCTTGTTACTCTCTACATTTATCAGTTCAAGGTCAACCTGATAAAATTTCGCTTCTTTGCCGCCGATGGCATCTACATTGGAGGTGATGGTTCCCTGAAGCATGAAGTCGGCACCAGATTCTGCGGCCAGACGTTTTGCGGAATCATCGGAGGCATAGGATTGCTGCTCCATCCGCTCATTACGGATTTCCTTCCTGGCTTTGGCATCTGCTACAAATTCCACTTTCCCACTGTTTATCAGTTCCCGCTCGATGTCTTTGATAAAGGTCTCGGTTTGGATGTGTTCGGTGCTTTTGTTGCGAACGGTTCCCACTATCACTACCGGCTGACGGTCTTCGTCGGATACAAAATTGCTCAGCCATGGGCGATACAGCAGATCTTTTACCATTTGTTCGGCCACCAGACGTGAGTCCGTGTCGTTCCAGTCACCTCGTAGATCCGTTACTTCATCGGTGGAAATGCGGGATACAGAGCGGGTTTGCTGGGCGCATCCCAACACGGTTAATAGTGCAATTACAGACAATAAGGTCATCACTCGTTTCATAGTTCCTCCATTGCGTTTGATTTCAATTTGAAAAAGCGATCATAGAGTTTTCGTGTCAACAAAAAAGATGGCACGCAGCCTCGGGGATGAGTATGCGGAACCATCTATGGTAAACTATCTCTGGGTGGTTAGTGGTTTTGTAGCATGGATGCAGGAAGCTGGTTTTGGGTGGGTTTGCAAAAGCTGCTGCCGATTTTGTAACCGTCTGCTGCACTGCTGATGATGCCTCCGGCATAGCCCGCTCCTTCGCCGATGGGGAAGAGGTTTGTGGCAGTGAGGGAGTGGAAAGTTTCTCTGTTTCGCAGGATGCGTACCGGACTGGATGTGCGAGTCTCCGGCGCGATGATGTGACCCTGAGAGATAAAGCCGGGGATGCGTTTATCGAAGTAACTCAGTCCCTGTTCCAAGGCGGAATTTACTGTGGTTGGTAAGATTTCATGGATGTCTCTGGCATATACCTTTGGACGGTACGTTGCGCCTTTTGGCATATTGCCGGCGGTGTGCTTCATAAAGTCGCCAACTTTCTGGATGGGAGCGGCGTAAGGATGGTCGGGGGAAAAGGCTGCCCGTTCTATCTTTTGCTGCAGTTGCATCCCGGAGAAAAGCCCGGGACCAAATTCTTTGGGGCCGATGGCTGTGACGATGGCACTGTTTGCCCATTTTCCTCCACGAGCCAGATAGCTCATGCCATTTGTAACCACGGTGTTTTTCTCCGAGCTTCCGGCAATCACTTTGCCGCCGGGGCACATGCAAAAGCTATAGACGCTGCCCTGGGATGTGCGGCTGGTGAGGCGGTATGTGGCCGGTCCGGTGATGGCGAGATCGGTAGATGAACCGTACATGGAGCGGTCGATAAAGTTCTGGGGATGCTCGATGCGAACGCCTACGGCAAAGGGTTTTGCCTCCATTTCTATCTCTGTAGCAAGCATCTGGAAGGTGTCGCGGGCACTATTTCCGATGGCCAGTATCACCGATTCTGGATGATATAAGTCGTGGTTTATCTGTACCTCTGTTATTTTGCCCGCTTCTATCCTGATGTGGCGAAGGTGCGCATTCCAATGGAATGCACATCCGGCCTGGATAAGGTAGTCCCTCAGGGATGAAACAATAGATTGCAGGCCATCGGTTCCCAAGTGAGGAAGTGCTTCGTAGAGTATGGCCGGATCGGCGCCGAACTCCACCAGGTGATTATATACTTTTTCTGCAAAAAAGTCTCTGCTCCGGGCAGTGAGCTTGCCATCGGAAAAAGCTCCGGCGCCACCTTCGCCGAATTGCACGTTGCTTTCTTCGTCCAGGGTCCCCGTTTGCCAGAAATCCTGCACCTTTTTGGTGCGGACTTCTATGGGCTCACCTCTGTCAAAAAGCCATGGCTGAAAACCCTGCTGCACCAGAGCCAATGCGGCAAAGAGGCCCGCCGGCCCGCACCCGATAATGAAGGGGTGGTCTGACGAACAAACATTGGCAGGCAATGGTGGCTTTTCCACAGGACGCCATGGCTGGATGTCGTGGTCGGTTTTTACCTGGCTTGTGGTGCTGATACGCACCGAGTAATTAAAGCACACCCGGCTTTTTTTCCTGGCATCTATAGATTTTCTGATCACCTGCCAGTGGTCTATGGCATCCACAGGGATGCCAGTACGTTTCGCCGCAGCTTCCAGCACCTGCCGGGGAGCTCCTACCGGAATCAAAATATTACGAATCAAATACATCTGCCTCACCTCATCGCTGGAAATACTAAGGGCATCGGAAAAAACCTGCTATCTTGCAGATGCCATCCGCTGCTGCGTCCTGCAAAAAAAAATCACTCTAGGGACACAATCTTGTCCAAAACTACCCTCTGGGAGTTAGGCTGTGCAACTGTCCCATACTGTCAACATTCTCTTGACGCAAAACCCCGGCAGCAGAGGTTCTGCAAAAAACAGGTTTCAGGAGGACAGATGAAACAGCTGGTTCCCCAAGTGGCGGCCATTCACGATCTTTCGGGTTTTGGACGCGCATCTCTCACGGTGGTTATTCCCATCCTCAGTTCTATGGGGATGCAGGTATGCCCGCTGCCAACGGCGGTGCTCTCAACTCATAGCGGATTTGATGACTATCATTTTGTTGATCTCACTGCGCATTTGCAGCCGATTATCGATCATTGGAAAAAATTGGATTTGACCTTCGATGCCATTTACAGCGGATTTTTGGGATCAACAGCCCAGATCGATATCGTGATAGATTTTATAAAAACCTTTTCACATCCCGAACTTTTGGTGGTGGTTGATCCCGTGATGGGTGATGACGGCGCTCTTTACGGGCCCCTGGATATCAGCATTGTTGCCGAGATGCGGCGGCTTGTTGCCCATGCCGATATTATCACCCCGAACTGTACGGAAGTGGCATTGCTGCTGGATGAACCCTATCGGGAGAAGATACCCAAAAACCAGCTGAAAGAAGTGATAAATCGCCTGCATGCCATGGGACCGCGTACGGTGATCATCACCAGCGTGTTGCAGGATGATCCCCGTAAAACCGCCGTTGTTGCTCACAGTGTGGATGATGACCGTTTTTGGATCGTGGAGTGTGACTACATTCCGGCCAGTTTTCCCGGAACGGGAGACGCTTTTACCAGCGTGATCGTGGGCTCGTTGCTACAGAATGACAGCCTTCCTGTGGCGCTGGACAGGGCGGTGCACTTTACTTCTCTGGGCATCCGCGCCGCCTTTGGGCACAAGGGGATGGCCAAGAACGGCATCTTGCTGGAGCGGGTGCTTGATACTCTCAAAGCACCGGTGCAGATGAGCAGCTACCAGCTTTTGGATTGATGATGAAAATAGCTTTTATCGATTTGGATGGTACGCTTTTGCGGTCTGATGGAACCATCTCACCCCAGGATATTTCTCTTTTGGATGCCATGGGCAAAGCCGGTATGGTGCGGGTTTTTGCTACAGGACGCAACTTGTATTCGCTGCGCAGGGCAGTGAGCCCCGATGTGCCAGTGGACTTTCTTCTCTTTTCTTCCGGCGCTGGCATTTGGGATTGCGCAGCCGATAATCTGATTTACCAAAAGCATCTGGATGCAGAGCTGATGCATCGGGTAAGTAGGGATCTTCTGGAGCGTGGCCTTTCCTTTATGGTGCACGATACGGTGCCGGAGAATCACCATTTTACCTGGTATGGCACTCCCAGAGGAGATGTATTGCGTCGGGTGAATCTCTATATTCCCTACGCGCGAAAAGGAGGGATGCAAGTGATCCCGCAGCAGTGTAGCCAGATTCTGGCGATTTTGCATCCATCACAATTACCCTTGCTGGAGGATATCGCCGCAACCTTTCCCGAGGTGAGTGTGATTCGCGCCACTTCTCCGCTGGATGGCTTTTCTGTATGGATGGAAGTGTTTCCGGCGGGAGTATCCAAGGGAGATACGGCGGCGTGGTTGTGCAGGCATCTTGGTATTCGCCGCAGTGAAACCATATCGGTGGGTAATGATTTTAACGATGTGGAGATGTTGCGTTGGACTGAGCGCTCTTTTGTAGTAGCCAATGCACCGTCAGAGCTTCAGGATGCCTATGAAACTACCGCATCAAATGAAAACAGCGGCGTGAGCGTTGCTCTCAGACCACTGCTAGAAAAAGTTCTATCACGCTGAGAGCAAGGTAAACAGAACAAATCCATAATGGGCCGTTACCCCGGGAACAATGCCGCCGAGGGTGTGGGAAATCAGTGTGCGGGAAGTGAGATGCCGATTTTACCTGTGCTGCACGCGTTACTGTAGATGAATTGATGAACTATTATGGCATGCCACTTACCTCTGTTCGCATGGTTATTCGTTCGGCTGACTTTACCCAGGTGCTGGCAAAAGTTTGGGAAGATGCCAGCTACGACGATACTGGTAACGAAGTGTACAGTGCTGATGTAACAAGTGTCATTGTGGTAGGTACCGGAGCAGAATCTATAGCTCTTATTGCCAAGCTCACGAACTCGCTATTGAAGCTTCTGTATCCAGAACTACCGGCATCCTGGGATCTGCTCATCCTAGCTCTGGCTATGTACCGGAAAACATGCGGGGTTTGCTGGGTTACAATGTGTACCTCGATGGTGTCATGGTGGCCTCTTTCATCTTGGAAATCCAGTTTCAGCTGATAAATCTGATTTACGGGCAGATCTATATCGTGGGCTTTTCTGCACTGTATGACGATGGAGAATCGATTGCCATCAAACTGAGCCCCACCTATTGGGGTGATCATACAGGGCAAACGGTGTGTAATCTGTAACTGCATTGCAGGGCAATTATCCCAATTCATTCAATCCGTCCACTCAGGTCTTCTTTGCGCTGACAGAACCTGGCGTGCTTTTACTCGAAGTGTATAATGCACGAGGGAAAAGGTAAAAATCTTTGTGAATGAGGAAGTTGAAGCTGGCTCACATCGGATAGAGTAGGATGGAACAGATGGTGAAAACCAACGTGTCTCCAGTAGTGCGTATTTCTAAAAAATGAAGTCACATACCTTTGAAAGTGCCCGAAAAATGATCTTGATGAAGTAAACCAGAATAACCAAAGCGAAAACACTGGAAACAATGTTTCCGATTTTTTTGTATTTGTAAATGTACTATGCAATTACCCTATAAATGTGTTCGCAATTGAGGCTATTTCAAATAAAATCATTTGACAGCAATAACGGTGAAATTGCCAGATGATCACCCCTTCAATTGGGAAATAAGTGAGAAAAAGGGATTTTATGTTAAATTGGGAAGGAAATTGATGTTACTATCGAAACTATGGCTAGATGATGTACCCTATCGCAAACTGTGTATTAAACCGTTGTTTTTGGAAACAAGTTATTTTTGTCCATTGTAAGGAGAGTTACATGAAACGCTTATTAGTTGCTTTTATTGTTGTCTTTGCACTTACCAGCTTTCTGTTCGCAGCAGAAAAGGTACGTACAGAGCAAACCTTGTCCGAAATATCTCCAGTGATCAATACACTGGTGAACACAAATCAAACTGATGATATCTATGATCTTCAGTTTCAGTTCCCCGTTGGTGTTGGTGGCGGTGAAGCCGGTATCGAAACCGATGGTAACTACATTTACACCACCAAATGGAATGGTAGTGTCTTTTACAAATACGAATTAGACGGAACTTATGTAGGCGAATTTGCCTGCGGTACTGCTTCAGCAGTCCGTGATCTTGCCTATGATGGCCAGTATTTTTATGGAGCTGCTGCTACTACTACGGTTTATGAAATGGACTTCACAAACCAGACGGTAATAAGCACTATCACTGCTCCTACAGATTGTCGTGCAATTGCCTATGATGCCGCAAATGATGGCTTCTGGGCAAATAACTGGAGCACAGATGTAACTTTATTTGACCGTAATGGTAACACTATTAACAGCTTTGCTGTAGGTGCCATGGAAAGCTTCTATGGCTTTGCCTGGGAAGATGTACTTCCCGGCGGCCCGTTCC
>JAGGWK010000072.1 GCA_021157525.1 Candidatus Cloacimonadota bacterium
ACTAATTTTTCAGCCATGAGTAACTCCTTCTATTTTTGTATTATTTTCTGCATCCTCAATTGGCAATAGGGGATTTGATGTCAATGGAAATGTGGGCTAGTCTTTTGCTGATGTCTTGCTCTGTTCGCCAGCACCCTGATTAATATACCGAAACCCGGGTGATGAGTGAAAAAGTGGTTACATAACTCACCGTTACTTACAGGAATGGTAATGAAACTATGAAATTGGCAGTGCATGAATATAAAAGCAAATACGGCGATGGTAACATTCAGTCTTTTTTGCGACACCACATCTCTACCATCCTGATACACAAGTCCACAACCTTGAATCAGGAAAATACAAGGTTAACACTTTAACAAATCCTTTAGTGAATACTATCTTATCGGCACGTTTACCGGCTTTCTCCGGGCCGGAATTTTCACCCGGCTCTATCTCTTCACCTGATCCCGCAACAATTTCCTTGTTCACTTTCCCCTACTTCATCCAAATGGTTCACGAGGTATAAAATATGCAAGATTGTCGAACGTTACAGGAGGTCCTGCGGTTTGCTCATGGCAAAGTGCAGCCCGCCACCGATATAGTGGTGCAAGAGCGCCCTTTTTCTATCTTTGTTCAGGATGCGAAACTGGTTACCCTGGCCTGTCTCCCCACCAATGTGCGAGCTCTAACCCGGGGCTTTTTGTTATCCGAGGGATTTGTAGATGTGCCTTCCGCCATCACAGCCATTTCTCTGGATGAAGCCCGCACCGGGGCGTGGGTGGAGGCAGATATCCCGCCTCAGCGTCTTAAGCGCTTTTTGCAAACTGCTGAAAAAAGTTCCGGGTGCGGCAGCTCACTTTCCGGCAGCGGTTCCTTGCAGACATCAGGCTGGATGGAAATGACTATTTCTGCTACTCAGCTTATTGGCTGGATGCAGCAGTTTCGCCAATCGTCAGAACTATTCAAAGAAACCGGTGGTGTGCACAGTGCAGCATTGGTTCATGAGGGAGCGGTACGATTTTTTGCCGAGGACATTGGTCGTCATAATGCAGTGGATAAGGTTATCGGGATGGCGATGGAAGCTGCTGTGCCATTGACTCAATGCATCCTGCTGAGCAGTGGCCGGATCTCGGCAGAGATTGTGCGCAAAGCCATCCGG
Source organism: Candidatus Cloacimonadota bacterium (assembly GCA_021157525.1). Taxonomy (GTDB): domain Bacteria; phylum Cloacimonadota; class Cloacimonadia; order Cloacimonadales; family TCS61; genus JAGGWK01. The sequence goes on from JAGGWK010000072.1 coordinate 1,139, forward strand.
GCAAGGTTGCCGCTCATCTGTTCACAAAGTGCGCCTACTTCCGAAGCCATCAGGCTGGGATGGCAGTATCACCGCTATCTTATCGGCTTTGCCCGCAATCAGCGTTTTACCCTGTACACCGGGTTTAAGACCATCCAGATAAAAAGCTGAGACTTACTTTCCCGATATCAACCGATTGCCGGAGCGAGAAAACAGATTAAGCCGGAGCCACCTTGCATCCAACCTGATAGCCCATGCCGACGGGTTGCCGGTGGGCCTAAAAGCAGTGTTTATCACATCTCCCGCTGGTGACGAAGTACAGTGGCCAATGCCGAAGCGATAGCTGAGAATTGGGCTGGGAACAGGCTGAATACATCGCACAGCAGATGGCCTTCCCGCAATATAGAGAGAACGGGATGTTCCAAGAGCAGCAGATCGCTGAATACTTTTTTGGCCGAGGTGAAGGAGGGAATCTGGATTTCCACCGCCGCACTCTGTATAGAGAGATGGGGCAATGTGCCGCCACCCACCTGCGCCGAACTGGGCACGATGGAACTTTGGATGTCCTTGGCTTCCAGAGCAGATTTCAGTTCCTCAGCCAGTTTTTGCAGTGTTTGGGAAGAGCGGCTCAGCATGGCAAAAAGAGGCATGTTTTGTATCAGATCTTCGTCTCTCAGATAATTTCTCAGACAAACCGAGAGGGCGGCAAGGGTCATTTTGCCTACACGTAATGCCCGCATCATCGGGGCTTTTGCGATGGGATCGATCAGCTTTTTTCTGCCTACGATAAGGCCGGCCTGAGGGCCTCCCAGGAGTTTGTCGCCACTGAAGGAAATCACATCCACCCCGGCTTTGATGGCAGAAAGCACATCCGGTTCATCTTCCAGAGGCAGATTTTCGGGCTTTCGCAAAAGGCCGCTGCCCAGGTCATAATAGACAATGAGATTGTGCTTTCTGGCCAGAGCAACAAGCTCATCCAGCTCAGTTTCTTCGGTAAACCCGCCAATGTAATAATTGGATTTATGGGCTTTGAAAAGTACCCTGGTGTGAGGAGTGATAGCCCGTTCATAATCCTGAATGCGGGTGCGGTTTGTGGTGCCCACTTCTACCATGGTGGCGCCGCTGGCTTCCATAATGTCCGGAATGCGGAAGGAGCCGCCAATTTCGATAAGCTCGCCACGGGAGACGATGACCTCGGCACCTTCGGCCAGGGTTTTTAGCGTGAGAAGAACGGCGGCGGCATTGTTGTTTACCACCACCCCGCTTTCGGCTTTTGTGATGTATTGCAGGAGGTTGGCCACATGATCGTTCCGTTGACCTCTGCTGCCGGTGCGAAGGTTAAACTCCAGATTTGAGTAACCCTGTAAGATGGGTGCAATCTCATCAAGCAGATGGGAGCCCATGGGAGCGCGGGATAAATTGGTGTGCAACACAATGCCAGTGGCATTTATCACCGGCTTCAAACTGGATTGTCCGATGGCCTTGCATTGGAAAAGGACTGTTTTAAAAAGGGCATCTTCCCGAAAAACTCCATCCTCTTCCAAGATGGCTCTGCGTTGGTCGTTTACTGCCATTCGAATACAATGGGTAACCAGCTCATGGCCAAATTTCTCTATCAGAGGTATTATTTTCTCATGTCTCAGAAGTAGATCGATTCCGGGAATTTTTTTTAATTCATCTTGTTTCATAGAATGTCCTGTTTGTCTAATTTGATCGCCCAAAGCGAATGGTAAAGCGGGTTCCACCACTGCGGTTTACTTCCACTTTCCCAAACAGTTGAGAAGTAAGGGAATGGACTAATTGCATCCCCAGGGTTGTGGCGTTTTCCAGGGAAATCGATTCTGGCAGTCCCACGCCGTTGTCATTTACGATGAGGCAATATTCCCCGGCATCCTGAGAAAAGCCGATAAATATCTCGCCATTGGCCCGCCCGACAAAACCATGTTTCAGGGCATTGGCCAGCAGTTCGTTAAGAATCAGCCCAAAGGGTACGGCAGCATCGATGCCCAGACGAATCGGTGCTATTTTGTATTGGATGGTAATCGTTTCTGGCATCCGCCATGTCCGGTGCATCCTATCCACAAATTCTTCCACATATTTTTCCATATCGATATCCGCAAGATTCTTGGATTGATAGAGCTTTTCCTGCACCAGAGCCATAGTGTTTACCCGCTGGATGCTCTGCTTGAAATAGTCCAGAGATTGCTCGTGTTTGATATAGCGGGATTGCAGATTCAGCAAACTGGAGATCACCTGCATATTGTTTTTCACCCGGTGATGAATCTCTTTCAGGAGCATATTTTTCTCTTTGAGGGATGCTTCCAGATTTGCCCGGATGACAGATATCTCGGTGATATCAGCGATAGACATCCCCAAACCATGTCCCATCCTGAAAGCATTGACCTGAAAATAAACCCTGTGACCATCATCCCTATCCACTTGGTACTTAAAGAGATAGGGGCGCCCGGTTTGCAGCACTTCCTCATAGCGTTGCACCCGCCGGTCATGGTCATTATCCTTTGGGGTGATCCATGAAATGTGTTTACCCTGCAATTGGGAAAAATCTCCCAGATGCTTGAGCCACTTGAGGGCTTCGGGATTTGCATCCACCAGCAACAGATGCGAGTCCCATATCAAGAAAGCATCGGTGGCAGAATCGAGGAACGAGCGGAGTTTTTCTTCGCTTTCCCGTATAGCTACGGCAGCCTTCCGCTTATCCAGCACCAGAGCCACCTGAATAGAAACCGCCTGTAACAACTGCAATTCATCCCGCGTGTGCACCACATCTGAGGAGTAAGATTGGAGCGCCAGTACGCCCTTGATGTCACTATGGGTAACCAGTGGAACTCCCAGCCATTGTTCAGCGGGAGTGCCCATCGTCATCAGGATGCCTTTGTCATGCAACTTTTCGATGTCCTCACGGTTCAGCATGATAGGTTTGTTTTGGCGAAGAACATATTCACTGAGGGTTTTTGATGCTGAATAAGTTTCAAAGGAATCTTTGTTGTCGGTAAAATAGGGAGAGTAAAATTCGTTGCTTTTTTCATTAAAAAGAGCAATGAAGAAATTATCGGTATTTATCAAGGTACTCAAAGCATGATGTACTTCGGCAAAAAACTTCTGAAGTTCCGTCTCTTTGATGCTGGCATCTGCAATGCGATAGAGAATATTTTGCACCTGATCACTGCGCAACTTCTGGATTTCCATCTCTTCCCGCCGCCGGATTTCATGTTCTCTTTGCTTATTGATCACCCAGAAAATAGTGATGGCAATCAAGAGCAGGATGAATCCGATGATCATGAGACGTATGTAAGTGGTATGCGCCTTTTTCTGCAGCTCCAGCCGCTCGATGATCTCTTGTTTTTGTCTTGTTTCGTACCGGGTTTGTATCTCCCCGATCTTGCAAAGCCGGCTGTTGAACATTTTGTCTCGCAACGTATGATAGTGCTCAATGGCTTTCAGTGCTTCCCGATAATTGCCCACTTTCTTGTAGTAGAGTCCCAGGATTTTGAGGTTATCCGAATACAGTTCATGGAATTTGTTTTTATTGATAATAAGAGAAGCTTCGTCTAGCAATGCTTTTGCTTCGGCATTTTTCCCTGTCGCCAGATAGAGTTCTGCGATATTGTCCAGCGTGTTCGCAATATCATATTCTTCATTCAATGTACGACTGAGGGTCAGGGATTTCCTATACATCATCTCAGCATCGGCATAGTGTTTGAGAATATAGTAGCTATTCCCAATGTTGTTATAACTGGTAGCCACACCAATGCTATCCCCCAATTCCTTTGCCAGTTCCAGAGAACGTTGATAGTAAACCAGTGCTTTTTCTTCATCTCCACGGTCGGAAAACACGATGCCCATGTTGTTTGCGATATAGGAAAGCCCTTCCTTTGAATGTACTTTTTGATACAGCGTATCGGCTCGTTGAAATGAATCGAAAGCCATATCATATCCCTGAAAGGAGAGATAAACGTTACCCAGATTGTTGTAGGAGTCTGCGATATTCAGGGTGTCCTCTATGGCAGTATAATCTTCCAGAGAGCGGTAATAGTCTTCCAGGGCCAGATCGTAGTTTCCCATGATTTCATGTATGCTTCCCTGCATCGAAGCAACTTCCGCCAGATGTTTCCTGTCATTTTTACCATATAAGGGTTTGAGCAAATCCATATGTTCCAGGGCTTTGGCATACTTTCCCTCTTTGTTGTAGACATATACCAGGTTCCAGAGAGCTGTCTGCATTCCTTCTGTATAGTCGCCATCCTGTGATAATTCATAGGCCTTTTGATAATAGTAAGTGGCGCTGTCGGATGAAGTTTTGGTAAAAAAATGGGAGTCTCCCAGATTATTCAGCGCATCCACCTGCTGAGAAATTGTGCCATGATGCCGTGCTATTCCATAGGCAAATCGTGCACAAAGTCGTGCTATCCGGATATCTTCAGTCATCCAGGTCAAACTCTGCCGGTTTAGCAAATCGGCATCATTAGAGGCTATGGCTCTGCGAATGAGTATATTTGTGCTGTCTGGCATTGTCTGCGCAGTCAAGAATGATGCAACCATTAACAATAATAGAACAATCTTCGTTTTCATGTTACCTCACCCAAACCTCTATAGAATTATCAGCTATTCCGGCAAGTGCTTTTTATTTGTCACTCGCTGGATGCATACCCTCTGCCCCGCCTGTTTACAGATTTCCAGAAGCTGGTTTTTACCCCATGGCGTAGTAAGATCAAACAACACATCCAGGGGTTTTTCCAGCTGCGTCAGAAGTTCCAGGGTCTCCGGCTGCGCCCGGGTCGACATCTGTTCTCGTATCTGAGTCAGTGAGCTGTGGGCCAGCTTGATGGGTACAAAGAGAAAAACAATGCCATTGGTGATGCGCACACTCCGCATCCCGCCCCGCTGAATATGATTTTGAACACGATACAG
>JAGGWK010000007.1 GCA_021157525.1 Candidatus Cloacimonadota bacterium
CCGGTGACAACGTATCGATCTTTGCAGAACTGATCACCCCCATCGCAATGGAAAAAGGTCTTCGTTATGCTATCCGCGAAGGTGGTCGTACAATCGGCGCCGGCGTTGTTGCTGACGTGATCGAATAGTTCGGAGGAATACGTGTCTCAGAAAAAAATAATGAATCGGATTCGCATCAAGTTGAAGGCCTACGATTTTCGTCTTTTAGACAAATCGGTAGCTGAAATTGTGAAGAACACCCGTAATACCGGTGCTAAAATCGTGGGTCCTGTTCCCATGCCTACCGAGCGTTCTCTCTATACTGTGCTTCGTTCACCTCACGTGAACAAAAAAGCACAGGAACAGTTTGAGATGCTGGTTCACAAGCGCTTGATTGATATCATTAATCCCACACCCCAGACCACAAACGCCCTGAAGAAGCTAAGTCTTCCCGCAGGCGTACATGTAGAGATTAAGGTTTAAAGGAGCTTATCATGATAGGATTGATTGGTAAAAAGCTCGGCATGACACAGATCTTCAACGAAAGTGGCGAATGCATCCCGGTAACAGTAATTCAGGCCGGTCCCTGCCGTGTAATCGCTCGCAAATCCAAAGAAGTACATGGTTATGATGCAGTTCAGCTTGGTTTTGAAGAGGTAGATACAAAAAAACTGAATAAGCCGGATAATGGCTATTTCGCTAAGAAGAACAGCCCGGCATACCGCTATCTGCGGGAATTTCGTCTGAAATTATACAAAGATATCAATGAAGGTGAAATGTTTGATGTAAGCATGTTTGTAGAGCATGAGATCATCAAAGTCACTGGCACATCAAAAGGCAAGGGATTCCAGGGCGTAATGAAGCGTTATGGCTTTTCCGGCTTTAAAGCATCTCACGGTGTTCATGAATCATATCGTGGGCCCGGCTCAATTGGTATGTGCGCAACCCCTTCCCGTGTATTCAGAGGGAAGAAACTTCCCGGTCATACCGGAAATGCAACGGTTTCAGTGAAGAACCTGCAGGTTGTAAAAGTAGATACAGAACACAATCTGGTGATGTTGAAGGGTGCCGTGCCTGGTCACAGAAACAGCATTGTACGTCTGAGAAAAGAACTATAGTGGGAGTTTAGCAATGTTGGAAGTGAAAAAATATAGTGTTACCGGTGAAGAAGCCGGAACAGTTAAGCTGCCGGAAGCATTGTTTGGTGCAACAGCAAACAACCCTAAAGCAGTTATATATGAAGTAATCAATATGTATCTGGCAAATCAGCGGCAAGGAACTTCATGCGTGAAGAATCGTGCTGTAGTGCAAGGCAGTGGTAAAAAGCTGTTCCGCCAGAAAGGTACTGGTAATGCTCGTCCCGGTAATCTTCGTACTCCTGTACGAGTAGGCGGCGGTGTTGCATTTGGCCCACGGCCCAAAGACTGGTATCGTCCAATTCCTAAAAAGAAAAAACGCTTAGCCCTGAAGCTTGCTCTTACCGAACGGGTAAAAGCTGGTCAGGTTGTGGTTCTGGAATCATTGCATTATGATGCTCCAAATACCAAAGCAGCGAAAGCATTATTGAGTAAGATTGCTCCGGAACGAAGCAAAACACTGGTTATCTTTGATGGCAGTGATGCATCCCTGGTAAAGTCTTTCTCTAATATTCCCTATGTAAAAACCGATCGCGCAGACGGTTTGTTTGCCTATGAAGTACTGAACAGCACCTTCCTGGTACTTACCGAAGACGCGCTGACCAAAATGATGGAGGTATTCGCAAAATGAGAGAATTACGACAAATCATCATTGCGCCACTGATTACCGAAAAAACCACTGGTCAGAAATTCGCCAACAACAGCTACACCTTCAGGGTGAGCACAAATGCAAATAAAATCGAAATCCGTAAAGCGGTTGAAAAGATTTTCAATGTTACCGTTTTGGAAGTGAATACGATAAATACCCGTGGGAAGAACAAGCGCATGGGACGGTACTCTGGCAAACGTCCGGACTGGAAAAAAGCAATCGTAAAACTGAAAGATGGCGACTCTATCGCTGAATTCGAAGCATAAGAGGGAGAGAAGAAATGGGTATTAAAAAATACAATCCGATCACCCCGACGATGAGATATAAAACCGGCTATACCTTTGAAGAGATTACAGCCAGCAAACCGGAAAAATCTCTCTTGGCTCCGAAGCCTAAGACAGCAGGTCGCAACCACCATGGACGCATTACCTGCCGGCATCGCGGTGGTGGACACAAACGACAATATCGTATCATTGATTTCAAACGGAACAAGTTCGACATTCCGGCAAAAGTAGCTACTATTGAGTATGATCCAAATCGTAGCGCCCGTATCGCTCTGCTGTTTTATGCAGATGGAGAAAAACGGTACATCCTGGCGCCAAACGGTATGAAAGTGGGTGACACAATCATGTCCGGTTCCAAAGCCGAGATTCGTGTTGGAAACGCGCTTCCTCTGGAAAATATGCCACTGGGTACTATTGTGCATAATGTTGAATTCAAAGCTGGTCGTGGCGGACAAATTGCCCGCAGCGCCGGGACCTATGGTCAGATTATCGCTAAAGATGGAAACTATGTGCACCTGCGCATGCCTTCAAATGATGTGCATATCTTGCGTAAAGAATGCTTCGCAACTGTGGGAAAAGTAGGTAACGACGAGCACAACTCTATCGTTCTGGGTAAAGCTGGCCGCACACGCTGGATGGGTATACGTCCGACCGTCCGTGGTGTGGCAATGAATCCGGTAGATCACCCAATGGGTGGTGGTGAAGGCAAAACTTCCGGTGGTGGACATCCTGTCTCTCCATGGGGTGTTTTGGCCAAAGGTGGAAAAACTCGTAAGAAACGGAAATACTCCGATAAGTACATCATAAAAGCGAAAAAACGGAAGTAAGAGGTACAGGTAAGATTATGGCTCGTTCGATTAAAAAAGGACCGTTTATCGATAAACATTTGGAAAAGAAAGTCGACGCTCTGAATGCTGAAAGGAAGAAACAGGTGATCAAAACCTGGTCACGGCGCTCGACAATCCTGCCCAAATTCGTGGAACATACATTTGCCGTTCATAATGGCCGCAAATTCGTACCCGTTTATGTGAACGAAAACATGGTTGGCCACAAACTGGGCGAATTCTCACCCACCCGCACATTCCGTGGTCATAAAGACAAGAAGTAACAGAACAGATGAGTGGAAAGAGTAGTAAGAGGGAGCTGAAATAATGCAAGCAATAGCCAAAGTTCGGAATTTAAGAGGCTCAGCACGAAAAGCTCGACTGGTCTTAGATTTGATTCGTGGAAAGTCGGTGGCTGAAGCACAGAAAATATTGCTGTTCTCCAAGAAACGTGTCGCTCATGATGTGGCAAAAGTGCTGAATGCTGCTGTAGCAAACGCACAGGTGAAAGAGGGGAAAATAGCTGTAGAAACAATGCAGGTGAAAACCGCTTTTGCCGATGATGGCCCAATAATGAAAAGACAACGTCCACGTGCTCAAGGGAGAGCTACAGTGATCCGTCGCCGGACCTGTCACATAACCCTTGAAATTGAGCATAAGGAATAGGAGGATACATTGGGACAGAAAGTTAATCCAGTCGGTTATCGAATTGGGGTAAACAAGCAAACAGATTCAATCTGGTTTGCTACCCGTGAAGAATATATCACCAATTTCCATGAAGACCTTCAGATCAAGAAGTATCTGGAGAATCGTCTCAGCTCAGCAATGGTCGCCAAAGTAACACTCACCCGTAAATCCAAATCGGTAACGGTGGATGTTCACACAGCGCGTCCAGGCCAGGTAATTGGTCGTAAAGGAGCGGAAATTGAAAAACTGCGTAATGAATTAACCATCCTGGTTAATAAACATCGCTCTATACCGATCAATGTGTTTGTAAATGTACAAGAGATTAAGAATGCTTGGACAGATGCAAAACTGGTAGGTATGGATATCGGTCGTCAGCTTCTGAACCGTGTGTCATTCCGTCGCGCCATGAAGTTTGCGATTCGCAACGCTATGCGTAACGGAGCTCAGGGTATCAAGGTGCAGTGTTCCGGCCGTTTAGGTGGCGCGGAAATGGCCCGTACAGAACGGTATCAGGAAGGTCGTACACCATTGCACACACTTCGTGCTGATATCGATTATGCCCTGTCTGAAATTACCACGACCTATGGTAAGATCGGCATTAAGGTATGGATATACAAAGGTGACATCCTTAAATAAGGAGAGGTTCAATGTTAGCACCAAAGAAAGTAAAATATAGAAAACAGCAGAAAGGCCGCAATCGTGGTCTTGCCTATCGTGGCAGCACTCTGAACTTTGGCGATTATGGCATCATTGCAACTGAATCCGGTTGGATCACCAGTCGTCAGATCGAAGCAGGGCGTGTAACCATTACCCGTAAAATGAAACGTTCCGGTAAGCTCTGGATACGGATATTTCCAGACAAACCGGTTACCAGTAAGCCAGCTGAAACCCGTATGGGTAAAGGTAAAGGCGCACCCGACCATTGGGTGGCTGTGATCAAGCCCGGTCGCATCCTCTTTGAATATGAAGGTGTGGATTATGAGACAGCCAAAGAAGCGGCTCGGTTGGTTAACTATAAATTACCCTTTAAAACGAAATTTATATACCGAGAAGGAGTTGAGTTATGAAGATCTCCGAACTCCGTGAATTAACCCAGGAAGAACTGCAGCAGAAGCTTAATGATTTTGCTGAAGAACTGTTCAATCTTCGTTTCCAAAAGGCTTTGAATCGCCTGGAAAATCCCAAGCGCATCCCGAAAGTAAAGCGTAATGTTGCCCGCATCAAGACGCTGCTTACGCAACGTGCTCAGGAAACAAAATAAGAGGTAGTAATGGCTTACGAAAGAAAATTAGCCCGTACCGGAGTGGTGGTAAGCAATAAGATGGATAAAACCATTGTTGTGGACATCGAACGTCAATTCAGACATCCGTTGTACAAGAAAATTGTCCGCCGTCATAAAAAATATAAAGCCCACGATGCAAACAACGAGTGCAACGAAGGAGATGTGGTAATCATCAGAGAATGCCGTCCCCTGAGCCGCGATAAGCGGTGGCAACTCGAAAAGATCGTGGAACGAAGCAAATAAAAGGAGTCTGGAATGATTCAAACGCAGTCAATGTTAACCGTAGCCGACAATTCAGGCGCGAAAAAAGTGATGTGCATTAAGGTTCCTGGTGGCTCCAAGCGTAGATATGCCACAGTTGGCGATATCATTGTCGTCGCCGTTAAATCTGCAGTGCCCAATAGTCGTATTAAGAAAGGTTCGGTGGAGAAAGCCGTTATCGTTCGTACGCACAAAGAAGTAGGCAGAAAAGACGGGTCGTACATTCGCTTCCAGGATAATGCCTGTGTAGTGCTGGACGACAAGCTGGAGCCCAAGGCCACACGTATATTTGGCCCTGTTGCTCGCGAGTTGCGTGATAGTGGATTCATGAAAATCGTCTCATTAGCACCAGAAGTTATCTAGGAGTCACGAATGAAAGAAGCTAAACATACAAAGATGAGAGTGAAAAAAGGTGATACCGTCATCGTTATCTCCGGTAAATACAAAGGCGTGAAAGGGAAGGTGTTAAAAGCATTTCCAAAGGAACAACGGGTCATCGTTGAACGAGTGAATTTCATTAAGAAACACACGCGTCCTACCCAGCAAAACCCCCAGGGTGGCATCATTGAAAAAGAAGCGACCATCCATGTTTCTAACGTTATGTTGTTTAATGAAAAGATTAACGATGTAACCCGTGCCGTGCATAAAGTCATTGGCGATTCCCGTGTTCGCGTGTGCAAAAAAACCGGCGACGAGATATAAGGGAGTAAGAAATGGCTCGATTGAAAGAACGTTATAACAAAGAGATCCTGCCCGCTCTGGTGAAGCACTTTGAATACGACAATGTTCATCGTGCGCCAAAGCTGGTAAAGATTACGGTGAATATGGGTGTAGGTGAAGCTACACAAAACAAGACGGTCCTGGATAATGCTGTGAAGGAAATGACTCAGATAACTGGTCGTAAACCCATCATTACCAAGGCAAAAAAATCCATCTCAAACTTCAAGCTGCGGGAAGGCATGCCCATAGGATGCATGGTTACGTTGCGGGGTGAGGTGATGTATGAATTCCTGGATCGTCTGATAACCGTGGTACTGCCTCGGGTACGTGACTTCCGTGGAATCTCTGCAAAAGCCTTTGATGGCCGAGGAAATTATTCTTTGGGTATCAAAGAACAAACGGTTTTCCCGGAAATCGAGTATGACAAAATCGATAAGATTCGGGGAATGAATATTACGATCGTAACGACAGCCGATACCGATGAAGAGGGGAAAGAACTTCTTCGTCAGTTTGGAATGCCCTTTAAGAAGAATTAAGGATAAGGAGTAATTTTGGCAAAGAAATCCTGGGTCGTAAAACAACAGCGCAAGCCGAAATTTGCAGTGCGTAAATACAGCCGCTGCAAGATATGTGGTCGCTCACGCGGATACATGCGTGATTTTGGTGTTTGTCGCCTGTGTTTCCGGAAATTGGCCAGCAATGGTCAGATCCCCGGAATTAGAAAAGCTAGTTGGTAAGAAGGAGAAAGAATGAGTGTAACAGATCCGATCGCTGATGCGATTACCAAAATCAGGAACGCATATCGGGCCGGGCACAAGGTGGTTACTGTGAATCACAGTAATGTAAACGAAGCAATTATAAAAATCTTAGCGGACGAGAATTTCGTTAATAGTTATGATCTTATTGATCGGGATGCTGCGAAGAAAATATATCGCAAAAAAATCCTGGTTAATCTTCGTTACACCAATAGCGGCATGCCGGTTATGCGTAACATCGAGCGAATTAGTACGCCTGGGCGTCGTACCTATGTAAACGCCAACAACATTCCGTCTGTGTATAACAATACCGGTTGTGCAATTATCTCTACAAGCCGCGGTGTAATGGTAGATAGAGAAGCAAAAAAGCTGCACGTAGGCGGCGAATACATCTGCAAGGTCTGGTAGGAGGAAGATATGTCACGTATAGGAAGAACTCCGATCAAGATAGCAGATGGTGTAGCCCTTACAATCACTCCTGATCTGGTAACGGTGAAAGGTGCAAAGGGAGAATTGAGTCAAAGGATTCTCGAAGGCATTACCGTAGAAGAGAAGGATGGTTTTGTTATTGTTAATCGTCGTGATGACAGCAGAGAGCAAAAGGCGTATCATGGCCTTATCCGCGCTCTGATCAACAACATGATCATTGGTGTATCGGCAGGATACGAAAAGAATCTTCAGGTAATTGGTACTGGGTACTCAGCTGAGAGAGTAGGGCCGTGGCTCAGACTATCTCTGGGATATTCCCATGACATCCTGATGGAAGTACCTTCGCATCTTACGGTAGCCGCCGAAGTGGTTCCTCGCCGTGAGCAAGGTCCTTTGGGTGTTCAGGCCAAGATCAAAGTCAGCGGCATCCTGAAAGAAGATGTTGGCAAATTTTCTGCCGAGATCAGAGGTTGCCGGCCACCGGAAAATTACAAAGGCAAAGGTGTGCGCTATGAAGGCGAACACGTTGTTATCAAGCCTGGTAAATCCGGTGCAAAAGGGTAATAAGGAGTCATCATGAAGCATAATTCTATTACACGCGATAAATATCTGGCTCGTAAGCGCCGGGTTAAACATATCCGTAAACGCATGATGGGAACAGAAGATCGTCCCCGTTTGGTTATCTTCCGCAGTTTAAAAAATATCAGCGGGCAGATCATTGATGATACAAAGGGAATTACTTTGATTTCCTATGCATCCAATGCCAAGGAGATGGAGATCAATGGTTCCGGGAAAAAAGTAGCGCAAAGCTTTGAAGTGGGTAAGAAACTTGGTGAGCTGGCATTAGCCAAAGGCATCAGTAAGGTATGTTTCGACCGGGCTGGATACTTGTATCATGGCCGGGTGAAAGCCTTTGCTGAAGGTGCTCGTAAAGCCGGGTTAGACTTCTAAGGGAGGCATGAATTGAAACAACAGAAAAAAAGTCCTCGTAATGAGCCCCAATTTGCAGTTGAAAAGATCATTGATACAAACCGCGTAGCAAAAGTAGTGAAAGGTGGACGTAATTTCAGCTTTAACGCTACTGTGGTTGTGGGCGATAAAGAAGGCCGGGTCGGCGTAGGCACTGGAAAGGCAAACGAGATCGTTGATGCGATTCGCAAAGCCAAAGAACATGCTGCAGCTACCATGTTTTCAGTTCCTCTTATCAAAGGAACAATACCCCACGAGATCATTGGACGCTTTGGTGCCAGTCGCATCATGCTCCGTCCTGCTGCACCTGGTACCGGTATTATTGCCGGTGGGCCAGCCCGTGCGATTTTGGAAGCTGTGGGCGTAGAAAACATCCTGACTAAATCTCTGGGATCAAACACACCAGCCAACGTAGTGAAAGCTGCGGTGAATGGCCTGAAAGATCTCCGCACTATCGCTGACGTTGCACGTCTGCGTGGTAAAACAGTATCGGAAATTACCGGACGTGAGGTTAAGGATGAAGCTTAAAGTTACCCAAATCAAAAGTGTTATCGGGCAGAAAGAACCGGCCAAGCGCACCATCATTGCGCTGGGCCTGAATAAAATTAACCGCAGCCGGCTGCACGACGATAATCCGGTGATCCGCGGAATGATCCAAAAGGTGATTCACCTTGTAACAGTCGAAGAAGTTACGGAATAAACCGTTGAGGAGTTACAATGAAACTTCATTCAATCGAACGACCTGAGATAAAGAAACATAAAAAACGCTTGGGAAAAGGTGAGGGAACAGGACTGGGCAAAACAGCCGGTCGTGGTCAGAAGGGGCAGAAATCTCGCTCTGGTGGAAACATCCCTGCCTGGTTTGAAGGCGGTCAGATGCCATTGCAGCGTCGCCTTCCCAAACGTGGTTTCACCAATATATTCAAGACCTACTACCGCATCGTGAATCTTGGTGCGCTGATGACTGTGGACGAAACTGAGTTTGATGTAGCGAAGCTGGAGAAGCTCAATCTCATCGGTAGCGAGCTGAAGAATAAAAAAGCACCGGTAAAGATATTGGCGCGAGGGTCAGAAAAATTTGACAAAAAAGTAACAATTAAGGCACATGTTTTCTCCAAGAATGCCAAGAAGATAATTGAAGATCTGGGTGGCAAAGCGGAGGTAATATAAAGTGTTACAGAGTATCAGTAATGTTTTCAAGATCCCGGATCTGAAAAAGAAGATTCTCTACACGGCCTTCATTCTCGTGCTGTATCGGCTGGGTAGCTTTATCCCTATCCCAGGCATAAACGCTACTGCACTGAAAGATTTTATGGGTGGTGCAACCAGTCAGGGAGGCAACCTTTTTGGTATGTTTGACCTGTTTGTTGGCGGAAACTTAGGGCGCGCATCTGTGTTTGCTCTGGGAATTATGCCTTACATCACCGCATCTATCGTAGTTCAGCTTCTGGGGGGAGTAATCCCCTATTTCGAACGCCTGAAAAAAGAGGGCGCCGAAGGGCAGAAGAAAATGAACCAGATTATCCGCTACGGAACTCTGCCGATCGCTGCATTCAATGCAATCGGCATCACACTGTTTTTGAAAAACGGTGTCGAAGGCGCGGTAATGATTCCGGGACCTTTGTTTATCTTTACCAGTGTTCTCACCATGGTAACAGGTGTGATGCTGATTATGTGGCTTGGTGAACAGATCACTGACCACGGTATTGGTAATGGTATCTCGTTAATTATCTTTGCCGGTATTATTGCTCGCTATCCCAGCGGATTCTGGAACATGTTCCAGATGGTTCGGGTAGGATCCATGAGCCTGTTCTCTGCCATCCTGGTTCTTATCATGATGGTATTTGTAACAGCTTCTGTGGTTCTTATTACCGAGGCAAATCGCAAAATACCAGTACAGTATGCAAAACGCATTATCGGACGCAAAGTCTATGGCGGACAGAGCACGCATATTCCCTTAAAAGTGAATACTGCCGGTGTGATCCCTATCATCTTTGCACAGTCCATCATCATGTTCCCCCGTACCATCGCCACCTTCTTCCCAGATAGTGATTTCTGGATTGGTGTCGTACGGCTTCTTTCACCGGGAGCAGCATTATACACCATCCTCTATGTTACCCTCATCATCTTCTTTGCCTATTTCTATACGGCAATGGTGATGAACCCCACAGAGATGGCTGAAAATATGAAGAAATACGGCGGATTTATTCCAGGACGCAAGCCCGGAAAGAAAACCGCTGATTACATCAACAATGTACTGGTTCGCATCACATTGCCGGGAGCGGTTTTCTTCGCTGCCATCGCCATACTTCCCGAATTTATGTCGAAGTGGTTTAGTCTCCCCTTCGCTTTCGGTGGTACTGGCCTTATCATCATTGTGGGTGTGGCACTGGATACATTACAACAAATCGAATCTCATCTGGTGATGCGTCACTATGAAGGATTCATGAAAAAAGGAAAACTGCGGTCTCGCCGTGGATAATTTCCTGATGAAAGAATCATGGGAGTAAGCAAATGATAACAATAAAAAATGCTCACGAGATAGAACTCATGCGCAGTGTAAATAGTATTGTTGGCAATTTGCTTCGTAATCTGGGCGAAATGGTGCGTCCCGGAATAAGTACGGCCGAACTCAATGCCTATGCTGAGGATTTTATCCGCAGCAACGATGGGCATCCTGCGTTCAAGGGCTACACTGTATCCGGGCTTCCGCCATTTCCTGCCGCTACCTGCATCTCGGTTAATTCCTGCATTGTGCACGGCATCCCTTCCACGGAAGCTGTTTTGCAGGATGGAGATATTGTAGGTGTGGATATAGGAGTTCGTAAAAATGGTTTCCACGCAGACGCGGCTCGTACCTATAGCGTTGGTACAATCTCCGTAGAAACCCAGCGACTTCTGGACGTAACACAGGAAGCGTTAGCCCGAGGAATCGCAGTCGCTCTTGATGGAAATCGGGTAGGTGACATTTCTCATGCTATTGGTAGTTTTGTAGAGCAGCAGGGGTTTTATGTAGCTGATAACCTCACCGGGCATGGCATTGGCCGACTGCTTCACGAAGATCCAATGATCCCCAATTTTGGTAGAGCTGGGCGGGGACCACGCTTAAAAGCGGGAATGACAGTAGCTATAGAACCCATGGTAAACGTAGGTACCAACCGCACGAAAGAAGACGGTTGGGAATGGTATGTGGCAGATAATTCGAATTCTGCTCATTATGAAAATACCATATTGATTACAAAGAGCAAACCGGAAATCTTAACAAAATAGAGAGAATGGGTATGGCAAAATCAGGTGTAATTGAAGTAGAAGGTGTGGTAGTGGAAGCATTACCAAACACATCATTCAAGGTAAGGTTAGAAAATGGACATGAGATACTGGCACATAGTTCCGGCAAGATGAGGATGCATTACATCCGCATCTTACCCGGCGATAAAGTGAAGGTTGAACTGTCACCCTATGATCTCAACCGGGGTCGCATTGTATATCGGTATAAATAGGAGTAATCATGAAGGTACAAGCATCAGTAAAGAAAATCTGTAAAGATTGCCAAATCATCAAACGGCATGGTGTGATCAGAGTGATATGCCCGAGTAACCCGAAGCATAAGCAGCGTCAGGGTTAATTGGTATAAGGAGGATTAAACTTGGCTCATATAGCAGGTGTAGATTTACCCAAGAATAAACGGGTCGTTATCGGCCTCACGTATATTTTCGGCATCGGCAGATCTATCTCCGAAGATATACTTCGTAAGGCGAACATCGATGAGAACATTCGTGTCAAAGACCTCAGTGTCGAACAAGAAAAGACTCTCAGAGACATCGTCCAAAACGATTGTATCGTAGAAGGTGAACTGCGCACGAAAGTTGCGCTGGATATAAAACGTCTGATGGAAATCGGATGTTATCGTGGAATCCGTCATAAAAGAAGTATGCCCGTGCGTGGACAACGCACCCATACTAATGCCCGTACCCGTCGCGGTCGTCGTCGTGGTTCGATGGTAGCAAAAAAGAAGTAGGAGAAATACATGGCAAAAAAAGCTAAGACACGGGTGAAGAAAAAACGTGTACGTCTTGCCTTTAATGAAGGTGTGGCTCATGTACACTCCAGCTTCAACAATACTATCATAACTCTTTCCGATAAAGCCGGAAATGTTCTTACCTGGTCTAGTGGCGGTAAGATCGGCTATAAGGGATCGAAGAAAAGCACACCATTTGCTGCTCAGGTAGCTGGTGAAGAAGTAGCAAAAAAAGCTCTGGATATGGGCATCACCCGCGTCCGCGTCATTGTGCGTGGCCCCGGCGGTGGTCGTGAATCTGCCCTCCGTGCAATGAATGCCACGGGTCTGCAGATTACCTCCATTACCGATGCTACTCCGATTCCTCACAACGGATGTCGACCCAGAAAAACGAGAAGAATTTAAGGTGTAATTATGGCAAAATTTACAGGACCAAAAGGTAAAATTGTAAGACGATTTGGCCAAAATATCTACGGTAACCCGAAATTCGATAAATTATTGGAAAAACGGAATTACCCTCCAGGACAACATGGCAATTCCAGAAGCTTCCGTAAACGCAAAAGCGATTACGGTCTTCACTTGCTGGAAAAACAGAAACTGCGCTATACTTACAATCTGCTGGAACGGCAGTTTAGCAACTACTTTAAAAAAGCAGATGCAATGAAAGGTGTAACCGGTACCAATCTGTTACAACTTCTGGAACGCAGACTGGATGTAGTCGTATTGCGTATGGGCTTTGCCCGTACCATTATGCAGTCACGTCAGTTTGTAAATCACGGACATTTTATGGTGAATGATCGCAAAGTAAACATTCCATCATACCTGGTACGCCCCGGTGATGTGGTGACAGTGCGTGAACGCAGCCACTCGATGACTGCTATTCAGGAAGCTATGGAGGCTCGTCAGGATGCATCCCAATATAGCTGGCTGGAAATAGACACCAAAGCAATGCGGGGAACCTATGTAGAAGTTCCTACCCGTGAACAAATCCCGGTAGACATAGACGAACGTCTGATTGTTGAGTTCTACTCTAAATAACCTAGGAGTATAGATATGAAGTACATCGAACCAATCCAATTACCGGAAAATGTGATTATAGATGAGACCAGCTATAGCTCCACGTATGGAAAGTTTGAGATAGGACCGTTGGAGCAAGGATATGCCACTACAATAGGTAACACTCTGCGTCGGGTTCTTCTCTCTTCTATTCAGGGGGCAGCGGTTCGGTTTGTAAAAATCGAAGGGCTTCATCATGAATTTGCTCCCATCCCCGGTTCAGATTCCGATTACATAGATCTGATACTGCGATTGAAGCAACTGGTTATCCGTTCTGAATCTCTGAATGAAGAGAAACTGGTGCTTGAGCACTCGGGCAAAGGAATAGTGACAGCCGCAGAGATTCAGGAAACAGGTGATGTTAAGATCGTTAATAAGGAGCTTAAGCTTCTTACCTTAACCGAAGATGTGGATTTCCGAATGGAATTGTGGGTTGGTATCGGTAGAGGGTATGTCCCGGCGGATGAACACGACATGGAAGAAGTAACCGATGTCGGACTTATCCCCATCGATTCTATCTACTCTCCCATTACCAAGGTTAATTTCTCAGCAGCAAATCAGCGTGTTGGTGAAAAAATCGACTACGATAAATTGATCATGGAAGTGTGGACTGATGGCAGTATCCAGCCGAAGAATGCTTTGTATCTTTCGGCAAAATTACTGCGTGACCTCTACAAGACCATCGTTCGGTTTGAGGATGAGCCGGAGTACATTGAAGAAGTGGAAATGGATCCCGAACTGGAACGTCTGGAAAAAATTCTGGAAACCAATGTAAACGAACTGGAGCTTTCTGTGCGTTGCAGCAATTGTTTATCTGCCGCCAAGATAGATTCCATTGGTGAGCTGGTATCCAAGAATGAAAATGAGATGCTCAAATATCGTAATTTCGGTAAGAAATCTCTGGAAGAAATCACAGCGTTGCTGGAAAAATATGATCTTCATCTTGGCATGAATGTCGATGAAATCCGGCAGAACATTGTGGAAGCAAAAAATAAAGTAACGATCAAAAAGGGTTAGGATTATGCGTCATAAAGTATCAGGCCGTAAATTCGGAAGAGAACGCGATCACCGTCGTCTAATGCTGAGAAACCTGGTGAAATCCCTGGTGGAGCATGGCCGCATCAATACTACGGTTGCAAAAGCTAAGGAAATTCGCAGTCTGGCAGAACGGGTTATTACCTATGGTAAAAGAGGATCTGTTCATCATCGCCGTCTGGCCTTCAGCGTTTTGCAAAACCGTGATCTCGTGAAAAAGGTTTTCGACGAATTGGCTCCCCGCTATACAACCCGTGAAGGTGGATATACCCGCGTATTAAAAGCAGGATACCGCAAGGGTGACTGTGCTCCCATGGCTATTATAGAGTTTGTGGAAGGCAGTGAAGTAGCAGATAAGGGCAACAATATTAAAGCCGAAGATTTAACGAAATAGTTCGGATAAAACATAAAAATTGCGGGTTGTGAAAACAGCCCGCATTTTTTGTGCCTCTGGTTTGTCCGCTGATAAAGGGATATCTGAATATTGTAGTTTGATCAACGGCATGCCTGTGGGATTTGAACCGCAATCGGTAATTGCCCCTCGACAATTGCTGTGTAACATTAAAAACGCTACTTTTCTATTTACGGGAAATCCCTGCTTTGTTTTATGGCTACTAATGATAATTCGGGGAGGCACCAATGGGTGAGCTCTATTTTTCCAAAGTTATTGAACTGTTAAACACAGGAGATTCAGCCGCATTACATGGGCTTTTTGCCCGGCTTCATGAAGCTGATATCGCCGACATCCTGCATGAGCTACCACCCGATAAATGTCTGGAAGCATTTCGTCTGTTAGATGAAGAGCTGGCTTCGGAAGTATTACCCGAACTCAATGACGACGTCCGGAATAACATACTGGAACACATCCATGAAAAACGTCTGGCAGGAATCCTGGATGAGATGGACTCGGACGAAGCTACAGATATCGTGAGTGAATTGGACGATGAGCGCACCCGCAAAGTACTGGCATCCCTGGATACCATTAACCGTGAAGATTCCGATGATATCCGTCAGTTACTGGCTTATGATGAAGATGTCGCCGGTGGTTTGATGCAGAAGGAGATCATCTCCGTTCAGGAAAACATGAAACGAGATGAGATGATCGAATACATCAGAGAAAGCCATGAGGAAGTTGAAAATTTCCACTATATTTTTGTTACCGATGAGCAACATAAATTGAAAGGAATCCTGGAAGTAACAAAGTTACTGTTGGCAAAACAAAACAAACTGGCCAAAGACTTGATGGAAAATGATGTAATCTCGGTACCTGTGAATATGGATCAGGAACAGGTTGCTCATATGTTCCGTAAATACGATATATATATTTTGCCGGTGGTTGATGAAAATAACGTACTTCTCGGCCGAATCACCGTAGATGACATTATCGACGTTATTGACGAAGAAGCTTCCGAAGATGCCTATAAGATGGTGGGTCTTGAAAGCGAAGACCGGGTTTTCAGCAAGCCACTTCAATCTGCCCGTAGAAGAACACCCTGGCTTATTGTTAACCTTTTTACTGCTGTTTTTGCTGCAAGCGTCGTGAGCCTATTTGAAGGAACAATCAGCAGATTTGTTATCTTAGCTGTTTTTATGCCTATCGTTGCCGGAATGGGTGGAAATGCCGGCACACAAACGTTAACGGTTATTACCAGAGGGATTGCTCTTGGTGAGTTAACCTTCTACAATACCAGAAAAGCACTATTCAAAGAGCTGATTGTCGGCATTATCAATGGTGTGGTTTTGGGCATTATCGGTTGTGCGGTTGCCTATCTTTGGAAAGGAAATATGCTCATCGGTTTGATTTTGGGAGCGGCTATGGTCATCAACATGATAATTGCCGGATTTTTTGGTGCTCTCATACCGATTTTAATGAAAACCCTCAAAATCGATCCAGCCTTAGCCTCTGGTGTGATAATAACAACTCTGACAGATGTTTGTGGCTTTGCCAGCTTCCTGGGGCTTGCCACGCTGTTGTTATGATAAAAAATCCTGTCTCTATGGAAATTTCTTTCTATTACAGGATGCATCCTGCTGAAGCCTGCTGCTTTTTTACCTCAGATGCAGGGTTCATCGGTTTCTGATAACGGTAGATCAGTCGGAAAGTTTGATATACTTTTGATAATGTGCATAGAGCTCGGGGGATATTCGGGTGGGCTTTCCGGCCTTGATAAAGGCACCATGCACCACGGCCACAGCACAGAGAGTACCATCTTCGATATACATTTCCTGCTTCCAGACACTCCGTAACCGACTCGCCTTCAGCCAGGATGTCTTCACTGTTACCGTAGAATCCAGGGGAATACCCCGGAGATAATCCAGTTCGACCCGAGTAACATAAATCGCCACTCCCTGCTCATTGAGCCACCGAATAGGGGTTTCCATCTGGCTCAACGCTTCCGCCCGAGCTTCCTCCAGTATGTGTAGATAATTTGCATTGTTTACATGACCATAAATGTCACATTCATAGCCAAAGACTTTTCGTGAGTATTCCATCTCTGCTCCTTTTACCCTTTACAATCTTAAGGGCAAATTCAGGATGCCATCAGCAGTGTCAAAGAAAAAGAGGTATGAACATGGCCTATAGTAAGAAGAAATTTTTGCAATTTACCGTTGAAAAGCAGAAGAAAACAGTATTCCAACAGGCGCAGCATTGCCTGGATGCATGGGACACTTCAGCTCGGGATGACGCCATCAGCAGCTTGAAGGAACTCCTTTTCTGGATGGATATTCCGGCATTTCAAGCCCTTCGTGATGCTATCGTACCAGCCCTTTCCCTCTATCAATTTGATGCACTGATAAACGAACTCCGCCAAAAAGAAATGCCACCTCAGCGAGACTATGACTTTGTCATCTATTCCCGGGACAAATCCCAGACATCCACAGGGCATACTCCTGTCATCTTAGTACTGGATAATCTGCGTTCGGCATTCAATGTTGGCTCGATAGTGCGAACCGCCGAGTGTTTCAATGTGGAAAAAGTATATTTCTGTGGCTACACGCCAACTCCTCAAAGCCCGCAGGTGAAAAAGACAGCTATGGGCACGGATGCATGGGTGTCGTGGGAAAAGTCACCTCACACAGCTCAGGTGATAACTGCTTTGCAGCAGGATGGCTACACTGTTTATGCCCTGGAAACAACATCCAATGCTCTGGATATCAATATCACAGCTCTCACCTTTCCCTGTGCTTTTGTGTTAGGCAATGAAGCTCTGGGCCTGGCTCCCGACACCATCGCTTTCTGTAACACGACCCTTCGGATTCCATTACAGGGGAAAAAAAATTCCCTCAATGTAGGAGTTTCTGCCGCCATTGCCTGTTATGAAGCCCAAAGGCAGAGACAAAGTATTTAAAGCCCGGCCTCATTTTAGGCTTTCCCCCAACCTGCCAGAAGGCCGGAGACACGCTATTTCAACAGCAAGCATTTCTCGCTTCTGGCATTTTTCCCACTCTGGATGCGGTACAGATACAGCCCGGATGCCACCGGTTTTTCACCATCATCTTCACCATTCCATACTACGCTGTAACTTCCTGCATCCCGATAGCCAGAAACCAGTGTACGCACTTTCCGGCCTTTTACATTATATATTTCCACACTCACTTCCCCGGATGCAGGCAGCGAATAGCAGATGGTTGTCGCAGGATTGAAAGGATTTGGATAAGCCGCCAGAGATAGCTTTTTTGCCATCACTACCGGCGCAGCATCCACACTACCCAACTCCGTAAGAATGTCATGCAGTGCCGCAGTCACATCGACCTGCTGGCAATAATAGAGCGGGAACCCAAACAGCACCATCGTCCCTGCCTCCTGTGCCATCACCGCAACCGGCTCATCCTGATAACTGCTTCCCCCGGCACTGTCAAAGGTATAGATGCCATTGGCCGCATCGGGAAAAATAGCCACATAGGGCAAGGTGCCGTTGAATGCAGGGTTTACCTTATCTGCATCCACGGCTATGGTGGGGTACATGCTGGACGCAGCGGCGGTAAATTCGAAGGTAGAAATCAGCTGTGAAGCCGGGCATCCTGCAAAGTCGCTAATGAAGAAGGAAGGCATAGACGCAGTGGTTTTCCAACCCGAGATGATCAGTTTGCCACCTCCCAGCAGATAGCACCCCAAGTCGTTCACACTGCCATCTATAAAATGCTCAAAAAGGTCGTCATCATGCCAGATCACGGTGTGATATTGAGCCAGCAAATCAAGTGGCGGAAGGCCATCCTGGGCCACATCGTAGTCAGTATGAGGTGCATTGATCACGGCATCATAAAAGAGATCAACGACCTCATCAGACGGTGTACCGTCCAGGGTTTCATCCACCACAAGGATACCCTGATCCAGCGGAAATGCGATGGGAGTGGCGGCAAAGACCTCCGAGAAGGCTGAGTGGAAGGTACCATCCAGTACTGCCTGAACCTGATAATAATAGGTTGTGCCATTGGTCACACTTTCATCCAGATAGGAGGTTTCGGTGACCACCGCAGTGTTGATTTTGCTAAAGGGGCCAGATTCATTCTCCCCCCGCCACACATCGTAGCCATCCACAGAGACGTCGTCCCATAACGGGCTCCACAGCACCATCACTTTGCCGTCGGCAGCGTAGGCATTGCTCACTTCCATGGTGTGCTGAGTTGTCATGCGGCTGAGAATCCAATGATCGGGATCCAGAGCAACGGCAGATATATCACTGCCGGAAAGGGTGAGGTTGGTAACGGCTGGAGAGCCGGGATTAGCCTGCACTCGCAGTGAATCGCTGCCGGAGGTGTAGGTAACTTCTATAGGCAAATCACAGTAAAACTCCGTGGCACAATTGGAGATGGTTTTGGCAAACACCCGTAGCTGGGATGTCCCTTCGTCCAGAAACCAGGCATATTCCAGGTTTGGTGTTCCCGGATGATAGATCCACTGTTGAAAGAACTGCTCCAGATCCAGACCACTTTGAGCCTCGCAGACATCTTGAAAATCCTGAGTAATAACATTTCCGTTTTTGTAGGTTTGAAAATAGGTTTGCAGAGTGGCAAAGAACGTGTCATCTCCCATCATCATCCGCAGCATGTGCAACACCGATGCCGCTTTTTCATAGGTGGTAGGTACAAATATCGCCGTAGGTAAGGGATCGTAAATCGTATTCACTCCCGAGCCTGCCCAGTTGAGGTAGTAATTCTGGAGATTGAGTCGCACATAGTTTTGCATGGCCTCATAGCCCTGAGTTGCCTCTATCCACACCGCTTCGGAATAGACGGCAAAACCCTCGGAAAGCCACACATCCTTCCACGTGAGAGGTGTGAGACAATCACCAAACCAGTGGTGGGACAGCTCGTGAGCCACCACGGTTTCGTAGGAGTGATTTCCGGTGATAAGGTTGCTCCCTAAAGTTACCATGGTTTGGTGTTCCATAGCACCATAGGTGGCAAAATTGGTGATGGCATTCCCGGCTTTTTCAAAGGGATACATGCCGTAGGCATCGGAATAAACCTGCAACATCTGGGGGTAATTGGACAAATCTTCCACCGCATTATTATAGATGCCGGCAGAGGCAAAATGCTGGATGGGGATGCCGTTCCAGCTGTCGTTGATCTCATTATATTGCCGCGCAACAAATGCCACCAAATAGGTTGCGATGGGGTTTTGACCATCCCAATTGTGGGTCATCATGCCGTTACCCAGATCTTCTATAGAGGTACGGATGCCGTTTGCCGCCACCTTCCAGTCATCTCGCACCGTGATGTGCAGATCAGTTTCGGCCTTATCCCATGGATGGTCGTAGCAAGGCCACCAGTAGCGGGATGCATTGGGATCAGACACCGTAAAGATGCCGTTTGCCCCAAAGAACATTCCCAGCTGATAGGTTCCACTGCTGAGGATGGGATTGCCGGAATAGTTCACAACCGTGGTAAACTGGGTACCGGGAGATACCTGCCCCAGCGGGATTGCGATTACCCCATCCTGAAATGTGTATGGTGCAACAGATCCATTAAGCAACACACCGTCCACATCCAGCCCTTCCAGCTCGTAAGAGATTTCGCTGAGGGTTTCTTCGGCAATTACCGTGGTTTCCACCGCGCCGAATATATATTGATCCTGGTCATTTATGGTTATGGTAACATCATAATGAAGGATATCAAAGCCATGGGCGGAATCTGCCCGTGTATATTCTCCGGAAACGGTGAAATCCGGTTTATAGCCAGTTTTGGGGTGGGCATAGAGCGAAAGCCCCACCATAATGATAAGAATGGTCAATACTGTTTTTTTCATATATTCCCCTTTTCCTTTTTTTTTCGTTTTAATATTTGGTCAGGTGCAAAAAGCTGACAATCAATTTCTCGATTTTTTTATTTTTGTTTGACAAAAAAACAGCTACGTTATTTCTAGCACTCATATAGAGAGATTGCTAAAAATTAAATTAATGGATAGAGGAGGTTCTAAACTATGGCAAAGCAAATGAAATTCAGCCATGATTCACGCACTGCCCTTAAGGCAGGCGTAGACAAATTAGCTGACGCTGTACGGGTAACCCTTGGGCCCCGCGGTCGCAACGTGGTTTTAGACAAGAAATTTGGTTCACCCATCATCACCAATGACGGTGTAACCATCGCCAAAGAAATCGATCTGGAAGATGCGTTTGAAAACATGGGTGCGCAGCTGGTTAAAGAAGTTGCGGAAAAGACTCATGATATCGCTGGAGACGGCACAACAACCGCCACCATCCTTACACAGGCCATCATCGAAGAAGGTTTGAAGCATGTAACTGCCGGGGTTAACCCGATGTACCTGAAGCGTGGATTGGAAAAAGCAGCAGCTGTCATCATCGAGAAAATCCATGAATTCAGCAAAGAGATCAAAGCCGACAGCGAGATCGCTCAGATTGCTTCCATCTCTGCCAACAATGATACAGAGATTGGTAACCGCATTGCCGAGGCCATGAAATCCGTTGGCCGTGAAGGCATCATCAATGTAGAAGAAGCAAAATCCATCGAAACATCACTGGAAAAAGTAGAAGGTATGCAGTTTGATCGGGGTTATCTTTCCCCCTATTTCGTCACCGATGCCAATAAAATGATTACTGAATTCGACGAACCCTACATCCTGATGTTTGATAAAAAGATCAGCGTGATGAAAGACCTTCTGCCCATCCTGCAGGAAGTAGCCCAAGCTGGCAAACCTTTGGTAATCATCGCAGAAGACATCGAAGGCGAAGCACTGGCTACACTGGTAGTAAACAAGCTCCGTGGCACCCTGAACGTAGCAGCAGTAAAATCTCCCGGTTTTGGTGACCGTCGTAAAGCCATGATGCAAGATATCGCCATTCTTACCGGTGGTGAAGTGATCAGCGAAGAGATGGGCCGCAAACTGGACAGTGCAACTTTGCAAGACCTTGGTCAGGCAAAGAAAGTGATCATCGAAAAAGAAAACACCATCATCCGTGAAGGATACGGTAAAAAAGAAAATCTGGAAAACCGCATCAAACAAATCAAAAACCAGATCGGAGAATCCACTTCAGATTACGATAAGGAAAAGATGCAGGAACGTCTGGCTAAGCTCAGTAGCGGCGTTGCCGTTATCAAGATTGGTGCAGCTACCGAAACCGAGATGAAAGAGAAGAAAGCCCGTGTAGATGATGCACTCCATGCCACACGCGCAGCAGTAGAAGAAGGCATCGTAACCGGTGGCGGAACTACACTCATCTATGCAGCCAAAGCTCTGGAGAACTTCGAAACAACCTGCCACGAAGAGAGAGTAGCAGCAGAAATCCTGCGCAACGCTCTCACCCGTCCCGCCTTCCAGATTGCCAGCAATGCTGGTGAAGAAGGAGCGCTCATCGTGGAGAAGATCAAGTCATCCACAGACATCCACTTCGGCTACAACGCAGCAACCGGCGTCTATGAAGACCTCTTTGCTGCTGGCGTAATCGATCCTGCAAAAGTAGTACGCAGCGCTGTACAAAATGCTATCAGCATTTCCGGCCTGTTCCTTACCACTGAATGCATCGTTACCGACATCCCCGAACCAGAACCTCCAATGCCTGCAGCACCCGGCGGAATGGGTGGTGGTATGCCCGGAATGTACTAAGATTCAGAAAACTGAGATATTGCAAAGCTGCTCCTTTTCTGGAGCAGCTTTGCCGATTTTACCCACCCAAAAATCCCTTGACATCATTAACCGCTGTTTTTTTTCTACCTGCCTGTGCCGAAGTGGTGAAATTGGTAGACGCAGTGGACTCAAAATCCTCCGAGCTTTGCTCATGCCGGTTCGATTCCGGCCTTCGGCACCAGTTATTTTTTAATGGAGGGAAAGGACTAAATCTTGCTAAGATACAATTCCAAATTTGCGACTTGCTCGCTTTGAATTAAAATGTGACGTGGAGGATCTGACGATGAAGAAAATAACCTTATTCTACTTAGCAATGGTGACTTTAGTACTTTTACCGGTGTCATCTTTCGCTGTATCAAATGCAGCGGTAATATTTCTTACCATAGAACCGGGGTCTCGTTCCGGCGCTATGGGTCACTCGTATGTAGCCCAGGCAGATGATGCTTTTGCAAACTGGTGGAACCCTGCCATGCTGGCTTTTAATCGCAAAACACAGTTTGCAGGAATGCACTCAAACTGGTTTGGTGAAGTTTTTGATGATATGTACTATGACTATTTTGCCATGAGCAAGTATGTGGAAGATGTAGGAAACTTCGGATTTTCTATTACCTATATGACCTATGGCGAGCAGGAACGTACTGGCGAAGAGCAGCCGGATCCCGGTGAAACCCCTGAAACCTTCAAGAGCTTTGATGTATCTGTTGCAGGAACCTATGCCTACCAGTGGAAACCTGATGTTGGTGTCGGTGTAACTTTTAAATTTATCTATAGCGACCTTGCGCCGGAAGGCCAGGGAAATACAGAAAATGAAGTGAAAGGACAGGGAACCAGTTTCGCCTTTGACTTGGGCTATGCCCACAAAGATATCTTTGTTAAAAACCTCGATTTTGGCTTGAACTTTCAAAACTTTGGACCCAATATCACCTACATCAACGAATCTCAATCTGACCCTCTACCCATGAACGTGAAACTGGGCTTCAGCTATACTGCTGTTGATCATAAATACAGCAAGCTGACCTTCAACGCTGATATGAATAAGATGCTGGCAAACCGCGATAACCTCTTTAAACGTGTCTTCACTGCGTGGGGTGACGACTTTACCAAAGACGATTTCAAATCCTTCGATAACTTTATAAACTCCACCGAGATTCGGGAAGTCATCCTGGGCTTCGGTGCCGAATATCAGTATCTGAATCTACTCTCTGTTCGGGCTGGATACTATGCCGACCGTGCCGGGGAAATTACCGGACCATCCTTCGGCGGTGGTATTCACCGTTTTATCAACGACAAATACAAGTTGAATGTCGATTTTGCAATGCAACCCGCCGGCGGTTTGCAGGATTATAACCAGACCTTTACGCTGCGCATCGAGTTCTAGCTCTATGAAGATTCGAACCATGCAGATTCTGCTGGTTCTTACCGGTCTCTTTCTGGGGGCCGGTGGAGAACTGTATGCCAGGAAAATTCCCCTCATCCGGTTTGCTACCGAAGCAAAAACGCCAAAAATCAGCCCACTTCAACAGTACTTTTCCAGGCCCGCTGACCGACGCAACATAAACCGCGGTAACAAACTCCTCATACTGCTGGTTGAATTTCAACAGGAGATCACAGACGATCCCCTTACCACCGGAGACGGCACCTTTGTGCAGGATGCAGCAGACTTCCCCGGAATGCCTTATCCCGACGAGCTGAGCCTGGCCAAACCGCCTCACAATCAAGCTTTTTTCGCCCTTCATGCCGAAGCACTGAAATACTATTATTACGGAGCCAGCTCAGGCAGCCTCAATCTCGTTACAAACATCTATCCACAACCCGCAGCCGGAGAAGACTTCGCAGCCTATCAACTACCCCAAACCATGAGCTACTACCATCCAGCAGGTGCCACAAATGCAGAAAAAGTAGCCCGCTTTGAAGAATATTTCCACGATGTCTTTACCGAAGCCGATCAAGATTCCACCATCAATTTTGCTTACTATGACCATTTCATGATTATCCACGCTGGATCCGACTGGCAGCACGACGTAAACGGCGACACTCCCTCAGACATCCCCTCATTTTTCATCCAGATGGGCTCTGGCAAAGAAATTTATGTGGATGACGGCGTGATGATAGACCATGCCTGCAACATCCCGGAAATGATCACCCAGGATATCACATCAGATGTGGTAAATGGAAAACAGACTTACTTCAACTTTGGTCTTATCAATGCCGTAATGGCCCATGAATTCGGCCACTCGTTGGGATTTGTGGATCTGTACAACACCTCCAATTTCAACCCCGGTGTAGGCTATTTTGAAATCATGGATAATGGCGGATCCGGTGCGATCCCTATTTCCGGAACCGATGCAAATTACATCCTGGAAGGTGGCCTGCCGGTTTATCCCGGTGCGTGGCACCGCATAAAAGTATGGGGAGATGCCTTTGCCGCCCGAGGTATCCTGCAAACCATAGACGATGTTCCCCTGGATGAAGAGATAACCATGCTTCCTGCGGAATCGATGATCTACCCCACCCAATCAACCACCGATCCCATGTTTATCAAAATTCCCCTCAGCGACAAAGAATACATCCTGCTGGAAAATCGCCAGGTTGATCCCGATGGTGATGGCGGCGCTTATGCCGAAGTCTCCGATGGCGGCTGGGTGATTCTCTACCCCAGCTCTACAGATCCCTTTGATCACTATCCCAATTACGAATACGACTACTTCTTACCCGGGTGGTCTGACCCTATGGGCAATGTGCATGGCGGCGGCATCCTGGCCTGGCATATCAACGATAAGCGCATATATGATGACGGCTACATCAATGCCGACGGAGAATTTGTGAGCAACCATGACGCAAATGCGGTAAATGCCTACTACAACTATCGCGGCGTCCGCATCATCGAGGCCGACAACATCGCAGACATCGGCAATCCCAGCTCACTGTACTGGAACGGCACCCCCTACGAACCCTTCTTCCGCTATCAACCGGTACTAAACACCCATGGCTACATCACCGGCTGGGATGACCAGACCATTCAGCAACCTAACGGTAACCAGACCTTCATCGGCACGTACCACAACACCGAGCTAAGCAGCTCCTCCCATCCTGCACTGAAAACCGATACCGGCCAATCCTCTTTCTTCCGCATCTACGATATCAGCAGCTTTCCCATCACTCTCGGCGAATCCCGCACCATGACGCTGAAAATCGGCACATCACTCTTTGAAAGCACCCGATCGCTGGGAAGCTTTGTCGGCGCTATAAAAGTGAGTGATATCGGCACCGCTATGGGCTTCCCTGCCATCGTACTCAGCGCCCACCGCACCTTGCACTTCTTCTTTGATATCGCCGGCCAATGGGGTGATCATTTCAACCTGAGCCTTCCCTTCGAAGCAAAGCCCTATCACGACATCATTGCCGTGGATGAAGACCAAAATGGAGAATCGGAATTCCTCATCTCTTCGGGAACCCGGCTCTACAGCGCCACAACCACCGACATAACCCAGCGCACCTACCCCGATTCCATCATCGATACACCTCTCTGGCTTCCGCAGTTCCAGCGCCTGGTAGTGGCCACCTCCTCCATGATCTACAGCCAAGACGACAGCCTGGCCATTCCCGATGCGCAGCTGCTGTTCAATGGCACTCACATCATCGCCGTCAGTCAGGATGCAGTCTACACTATCCAGCCACAGGATTTTTCCCTCGTCTCCACCACACCGCTACCCTTCACCGTTTCCCACTACGCGCCCCGTTATTATCAGGATGCAAACCCCCAATACTCAGCCCTCTTTGTTCAGGATGACGCAGGCAAAGTGCACCGCATCCAGGATGACCGGATAACTACTATTTTCGATCCCCGGGCTTATACCGCGATGCTGCCCACCCAGATGGCCATTGGCACTCTGTTTGATGACGGCCAACCCTACATTGTGTTGGGATGCGAAGATCGGGTGATTGCCATTACCACCAGCGGAACCCTGGCTTCGGGTTTCCCCGCCCTCATAGAGAATAAAACCAGCACCCCCTGCGGATTTCCCCGCATCGTCCGCTTTGATGGCGAGCCAACGATCTTTGTCCCGGAAATCGATGGTGGCTACATCGCCGTAGATGCCTCTGGTCACATGAACGATGCCCTCTCCTTTTCCTGGCAAAATACCGGTGTAAGCGATCGCATGCTGTGGGATGGCGAGACGTTGCACTATTTCTTCATCCGTTCTTCAGAAGCACTTTTTGCAGCCACCTCATCCAGTTTCACAGCACCGCCACTGATCTGGGGTGGAAAGAATTTCCAGCAGCGCACTGCCTACGGCGAGATCGTGCCTCCTCAATCCCAAAGTTCTTTCAGTGCCTATGCTTTCCCCAATCCTGCATCTTCTGCAGAAACCCGCATCCACATAGAAGGAGCTCAGGGAATGATTTCCGTAAAAATATTTGACATCGCGGGCAACCGCATATTTTCGAAACAGATTTCCTGTGAGCCCCATACAGCGCAGGATATCCGCTGGGATATCTCCGCCGTGGCTTCCGGAGTTTATTATGCGGTAATACGGGGAATGGGTAAAACGGAAACCGTGCCCATTGCCATTGAAAAATAAGGAGTTACAAATGAAAAAAGCAATGATCACTCTCATCCTGTTGAGTCTCCTTCTCGGACTGGTTGCAGAGGAAATCAAAAACGATATTATCACTGTGAATTACCAGGAAAAGTCTGCATCCAGAGCAATGCTGATGTCTTCCCTTTTTCCCGGCGCTGGCCAGTTGTATGCCAATCCACGCAGCATCACCTCTTACATCTTCCCGGTATTAGAAATTGGCCTCTGGGTAGGATATTTTACCTACTTCAAGAGGGGAGAAGATAAGGAAGATGATTATGAACACTGGGCAAACAGAGAGAACATTAATCCTAACCCCGACGAAGATCCCATTTACCGCTACGATCGTACCCGTTATAATAATTGCGTAGATGATTTTTTGGATGCCGTAAATTTCAACGCTCAAGTACTCAACAACGGCTACGAAAACCATTTCCGCCTGGATGAGAAAAATTCACAGCATTTTTACGAAGATATCGCCAAATACGATAAATATGTGCTGGGCTGGCTGGACTGGTATGATATCTACATGTCTGACAGTAGCGGTAACTTCCTGCACTTCAATCTTGCCGACCCTACTTGGAAATTTGACCAGAATTCTCTGGGACAAAACGTCTGGAAGGGAAACTATGTGCAAAATCCCGATTCACCTTACTATGATGCAGACCTCTACCCCGATGGCACTGGCTGGTACAGCGGAATGCGGGCCGAATACATCGACATGCGTGCCGACGCCGAAGCAGAGTACGACAAAGCCCGTCTCTTTTCCTACGGTGTAATATTCAACCATATCTTTGCAGCCGTCGATGCTGTTCGTCTGGTAAAAAAACACAATCTTGGCGCAGTTTCCCAAAATCCTGTGTCTGTGAAATTGCTTCCCCTGGTTACTAATGACCGATTTACCCCTACATTGCAATTGCGGGTTGCCTTCTGATGAAACGCACTATCATCACACTTCTCATTGTGCTCATGGCCATCTCAGCCTTTGCCGCGCAGCGGTCTGCAAAAAAGGCGATGCTCTTTTCTGCTCTGCTTCCCGGAGCCGGCGAAATATATGTGCAAGACTACACCAAAGGCAGTATCTTCCTCTCGGTTGAAGCCGCCATTATTTTCAGCTATTTCCGGCTGCAACTGGAACGTACCTGGGCCATAGACAGCTACAAGGAATTTGCCTTTGTAAAGGCCGATGTAGCCAAAGACAACGAAGACTGGTACTATCAGCTTATCCAGGACTGGGAGAGCAGCGAACGCTACAATCAGTCTATCTATCGGGATGCACGGAACTATTACCTCATCTACAAAAACGATCCTCAGGGATATCAGGACTATCTGGAAAAATATCTCATCCCTGAAGAAAATCAATGGGATTGGGAAACCAATACCAATTGGCAAAAGTTCCGTTCCATGCGCCATGATAAGCAAAACTTTGAAATCTATCAAAACTTCGCCATCGCTGCAATGATACTGAACCGGCTGGTGAGTGTGGTAGATGTGACAACCAATATGAAACACCACAAACGACTGCTGAGCGGACTCTCCGTAGAGCCCGACTTTGCCAAAAACGGAGTGCAGATACGTTATGAATACCGCTTTTAAAACTACCATCATCTGCTGTGTGCTATTGCTGACAGCAGTATCGGCCACGGCGCAGGAAATCCCGGTACGTTCGGCTATGCTTCGCTCGGTATTGGTTCCCGGACTGGGAGCTGTGCAGGGTGGGCATCAGTCGGGATACGCCTTTATGCTCTCGGAAGCTATCTTCTGGGGCGCATACCTTTATAACAACAACGAGGCAGACCTCAAAGAAACCGCATCCATCAATCAGGCGCTGCGCTATGCAGACATTGATGCAGATGGCTCCTATGACCACCAGTTTTACTACGATCTCGCCCGCTACATCAGCTCGGGATACGAACCGGGAGGTTACAACGCCATGGTGGTAGAAACCGCTACCGCCCGCTATCCCGATGATCCTGATGCGCGCCAGGCTTACATAGATGCAAACATCTATGACGAAGATCACTACTGGAGCTGGGAAAGCAAAGATGCCAAATACGATTACCGCATCCTTCGCAAACGCATCACCCAATATGACGACAAAGCAAAACTCTTCACCGGTGCCATCATTGCAAACCACATTATCAGCATGATTCACACCGCTGTGGTAACCCGAAATGGCTCATCCCGACTAAGTATGGACGTCCAGTTTAATCGGGATATGCAGCCAATGCTGGCCTGCACCTATCGATTTTAGTAAAAAAACAGAGATAAATTCAGGAGATTTAATGACAGTTATTTTAACGGGACACACCCTCACTTTGGAGCAGCTCTACGAGGTTGCTGAAAACCATGCAAAAGTGGCTCTGCACCCGGACTCGGTGAAAAACGTAGAGAAATGCCGCGCCTATGTAGAAAAGATAGTAGCTGAAAACCGCGTCGTTTATGGTCTTACAACGGGCTTTGGCAAGTTTGCCACCATCCGCATACCCACGGAGCAGATTGAAGAGCTTCAAACCAATCTCATCATGAGCCACGCTACTGCTGTAGGGGCCTATCTCTCAGAAGCAGAAACCCGGGCAATCATGCTGTTACGTATCAATGTGCTGGCAAATGGCCACTCAGGCATTCGGCTACAAACCCTGCAAACCCTCATTGACATGCTCAATGCCGGCATCCATCCCTGCATCCCGGAAAAAGGATCGGTAGGTGCCAGCGGCGATTTGGCCCCCTTGTCTCACCTGGCACTGGTACTGCTGGGCAAAGGCAGAGCCGTGTATAATGGCGAAGAGATGACGGGCGGCGAAGCTATGCAACTGGCCGGCCTTACCCCGGTTACCCTCAAGGCAAAAGAGGGGCTCGCTCTGAACAACGGCACCCAGGTAATGACTGGTATCACCGCCCTGGCACTGCTCAAAGCCGAGCACCTGTGCCGGGTGGCAGATGTATGCGCCGCCATGAGTATCGACGCACTTCTGGGCACAACAGACGCTTTTGATCCATTGATTCACAAACTACGTCCCTTCGGCGGCCAACAGGATTCTGCAAAAAACATCACAGCCCTCCTTGATGGCAGCGAACTGCGGGAATCTCACCGCAATTGCGGCAATGTACAGGATGCCTACAGCTTGCGCTGCACACCCCAGGTTCACGGCGCTGTGCGGGAAGCCTTGCGCTATGTTCGATCGGTATTGGACGTGGAGATAAATGCTACTACAGACAATCCGCTGATTTTCCCCGATGAAGACAGAGTGATTTCCGGCGGAAACTTTCATGGTGAGCCGGTTGCTTTTGCCGCTGATACGTTGGGCTTTACCATTGCCGAATTGGCAAATATCTCCGAACGCCGGATGGAACAGATGCTCAATCCCGCCCTCAATCGCGGGCTCAACGCCTTCCTGGCACCCCGTCCCGGCCTGGATTCCGGCTTCATGATCGCTCAGCTCACCGCTGCATCATTGATCTCGGAAAACAAAGTGATGGCACATCCCGCTTCGGTAGATTCCATCCCCACATCGGCCAATCAGGAAGACCATGTGAGCATGGGAACCATTGGTGCAGTGAAGGCCCGCAACATGATAGACAACGTCTGCTTCGTGCTGGGCATCGAGCTTATGATAGCCACTCAAGCCATTGATGGCCGTAGCTACACCAGTTCGAAAGCGTTGGAATCTCTGCGTCATCAGGTACGTAAAAACGTTCCTTTCCTGGAAAAGGACCGCATCATCATGGGCGACATCAACAGTATGAAAGCCCTGATCGAAAGCGCTACCATCCCGCAGGTGATACAAGAATTCGTCACCTTGAGCTAATGAAACATTCATCACGCATCTTTGTGGTTATGGCCATTCTCCTCTTCGCAGGAGGATGTGCCTACTATAACACCTTTTTCAATGCTGAAAAATACTTTGCCAACGCCAATAAAATGCCTCTGCTGGACAATGGACGTCCCAACCCAAATGCGGTTCGGGACTACAACAAAGCCATCAAGAAGTGCGGCATAATCCTCACGGAATACAAAGACACTAAATACGCCGATGATGCCCTGTTTCTTCTGGCAAAGTGCTTTTATTTCACCGGGACCAACTACACTCTGGCCATGGAAAAATTCGATGACCTGATCCGCTTCTATCCGGAAAGTGAATTTGTGCCCGAAGCAATGCTCTACAAAGCCCGGTGCAAACAGGGGTTTAACAAACATGAAGAAGCATACCGGATGTTGCGGGATTTCATCGCAGATGACACCTACAGCGACTATCATCCTCAGGCTCTTAACCTGCTGGCTCACTATTACTTGGATGAAGAAAACTTTGTACAAGCTGCTTACTATTTCGATAAAATAATCAATGACTATCCCGAATCTAAGGAATATGAAGATGCCTATTTTCTGCGGGGGAAAGCCCTGCATATTTATGGATTGTACAGGGATTCCAACGAGGTGTTTTTCCAGCTTCTTAATTCACGAATTTCAAAAAAGACCAAGTTGGATGCCCGATACTACATTGCCTACAACTACCTGGAGTTGGGCGAATATGCCAAAGCCGAGAAATATATTCAACGCCTTTTGAAACAGGAATACCGTACTCATCTCTTCTCTAAAATCGAGTTGCTTCTGGCTCGCTCCTACAGAGGGATGGGAAAGATCACCGAGGCTGAAGAGCTTTTTGAAAGTGTGATAAACAATAATCGCCGCCGCCTTATCGCATCGGAAGCCGCCTTTTATCTTTCCGAAATGTACTTCGATGTGCATGACTATAAGAAAGCTATAGAAAACTACAAACGGGTAAAACAGGAGAACAAAAAATCTCCCTTCATAGCCCGATCCCTTACCAAAAGTGCCGTCGCCAGCCAGATTATCCAATACTACAATCCTGACAATACAATGGATGTCCAGGATCTCGTGCAGGAACAATTCAAGCTGGCCGAGTACTATATCGAAATCCTCGATACCCCGGATTCTGCTCTGGTGGTGTACCAAAAAATCTACACCCAGCGACAACAACTGGCATCCCGTATAGACAGCCTCTCTTCACGACTGGTACTGTTGCAGGATAGTCTTGCCAGCATCACCCCGGCCGTCGATAGCTCCCGGACCGTCACTGTGGCGGATTCTACCGTTTCCAGCGTACCGGATTCCAGCACCATTGCCAAAGCAGTAACGGCGGACGATTCTATCATCGCCAGAGCAGACACTCTTGCTCTGGCGGACAGCACGCTGGCTGAAAACACCCCAGCCGCACCAGACAGCGCGGCAATCGCCATGCAAAATAAGCGGGAAGCCCTTGCATCCAACATAACGGAAACCACAGCCTCTCTCACCAAAGCACAGCAGGACATTACGCTGTTCGACGAGGAATTTATCCCCTTCAGCAAAATGGTGAAAGTGTGGCTCTATGCAAACGTGTACCGTGATTCTGCTAAGGCGGACTCTATCTATAGAGAAATGTACCGCACCATGCCGGACAACAAACACACCTTTGCGGCGGAGCGTTATTTGGCAGGCAAGGAAGTGGAATTGATCACCCGACAAACCTATCTGCAACGGGAAGAATACAAAGATGCGATCGGCATGCTGGACACATCGGTGGATTCCACCATCGCCCGACTGCAGAATATTGCTACAAAGCCGGACCATCACTATTATCCTCTGGCGATGTACAGCCTCGGACATCTCTATTATTTCGATAAACAGGACAGTACCACAGCGCGACCTTACCTCGACGAGCTTCTGGCTATCCCTACACTGGATAGTCAGTTACGCAGTGCTGCAAGTGCCTTTTACACCGGTAAGCATTTTGTCCGGTATCAGCGCTTGCCCGCATTGATCACCCTGGAAGAACAGCAGCGTGCGGCAGAAGCAGAAACCGAGCGTTTACGCAAGGAAGCCGAAGAGGCTGCCGCGGCCGAAGCACAAAAACAAGATCAGACTTCTGACCTGCCGGATGACCAGCAAAAAACCGATGATTCCAGTTCCCAAGCACCAGCTCAAACCGATATTCTGGAATCTGTCTCTGATCAGTAATGTACGCTGACTTTACTTTTTTCAGCCGTCAACATGTCGGATTAAAAGCCATATTCACCCTGTTGGCGATTTTCTTTTTCTCCGCCCTTCCGGTTTCTCAATCTCTGCTGTTCTGTGTATTTCTGGCCTTGTACTACAGTCTGGATGCACCTTTCTGGCGCATTTTTCCTCGGGTTCTACTGCGGCTGATTCCCTTTTTTATCTCGTATTTCCTCATGGGGATTCTCTTCTCCCTGGATTTTTATCAGCAGCTTCACACCGCCTTTCGCATCTGCGCCATCCTGTCACTTTCAGTGTATGCCATCGCTTCCACCCCACCTCAGCGTATTTTTCACGATGCCGGCCCACTGTTACGCTTCCCTCTTTTTCGGGATGCATGCATCTTTTTTGCGGCAACCGTCTCCTTTGTTCCGTTATTTCAGGATGCCTACCGCTCCGTGCCGGCAGGTACTTCACTTCTGGCAAAATCCCTTCGGGCTGTGCAGCAGGTTTTTGAAACCCTGACCACTATAGAAAAAGAGGTTTATGGACAACTGAATGTTCATCAAACT
Organism: Candidatus Cloacimonadota bacterium; assembly: GCA_021157525.1. Taxonomy (GTDB): domain Bacteria; phylum Cloacimonadota; class Cloacimonadia; order Cloacimonadales; family TCS61; genus JAGGWK01. The sequence continues at coordinate 33,321 of JAGGWK010000007.1, forward strand.
ACGGATACCAGAGGGCTCATGCCCAACATGGCAATCGTCATCATGATCATTATTCAGACAGCACTGTATCTGATTTTGAGATACTAATGCAGCGTTATCTTTTACACATCTCCTATGATGGTACCGATTTTTGTGGATGGCAGAGCCAATCGGATGGCCGCACTGTGCAACAAACCATCGAAAAGGCCCTCAGTATTCTGGCTAAACAACCCATCACCATTTTTGGCTCTGGCCGCACCGATGCCGGAGTACATGCCATTGATCAAACCGCACATGTGGATTTTCCGATTCAGATGGAACCGCAGCAAATTATCCGGGGATTACGGTCACATCTTCCCATGGATGTGTGCGTGCATCATATCGAACCGGTTTCAGGGGATTTTCACGCTCGCTACCAGGCGTTCCGCCGTACATACCGCTACCGACTCTGTCTCGAGAAAACACCCTTCAACAACCGTTTTTGCAGCTTTATGCCCCATCGGCGTATTTGCCCCGAAACCATTGCGGCGGTTCTTCCCTATTTTGAAGGAACCCATGATTTCACCTCTTTTTCCAAGTTTAATCCCAAAATTGCATCCACCGTTTGTCAAATGTATCAATGCACAATGGAAAACCTGGATAACGAGCTGCAATTTACCGTATCGGCTAATCGCTTTCTGCATCATATGGTGCGAAGAATTGTTGGGACAGCGGTACTTATCGGGCATCATAAAGAATCACCAAAAATCATAGAAACGCTTTTTGAGCAAAAGGATCCTCGGAACAAGCTCATCGCAACGGCACCACCACAGGGATTATACCTGCTGAAAGTAGAATATCCCCAAAATTAACGTTACTGCTCTCAGCGTCGGATTTCCCATCCCGAAAAGTACACCTACTCATCTGCAGCTACCTGCATCCGGGAATACCATACCCGCTATCGCTACATGCATCCCTGCGTAAAAGCAAAGGCACGAAACAAGTCCGCGCCTTTTAGTATCGTAAGAATGCAAGGTTACACTCTTATTTCATAAGAAAGAAAAAGTTGCCCCGACACATACGCATCGGGGCGAAATTCCCTTATTTCATAAGAAAGAAAAAGTTGCCCCGACACTCACGTATCGGGGCGAAATTCCCTTATTTCATAAGAAAGAAAAAGTTGCCCCGACACTCACGTATCGGGGCGAAATTCCCTTATTTCATAAGGATCATTTTGCGAGCGCTCTCGAAGGTGCTGGATTTCATTTTGTAGAAATAAACACCACTGGAAACGCTGTTACCGCTGTTGTCATCGCCGTTCCAAACTACGTTATGAACGCCTTCTGTTTGTGTTTCATTAACCAGAGTCTTCACGAGCTGACCTTTAGTATTGTACACTTGCAGAACAACGGGTTGAGCCTGTTGCAGTTCATAGCTGATATTTGTAGTAGGATTGAAGGGGTTAGGATAGTTCTGATTGAGGCTTGCAGTAACAGGAGCTACCGGGTTGCCAGGTACGTCATCGAAAGGACCGAAGTCGATATCGATAGAAGCGTACATCAGAGTACCACCGTTGGTTTCGCCGAAACCTTGAATAGAAGAGCCGAAGCTGTTGTCATCAAGGAAGAACAGTTGCACTTTACCGTGTTGCTCACCTAAGTCTTCGATAGTCTCACTGGGATATACATATTCAGGAATCATCCCAGCTAATTCAGGAGTGTCGATGGAGTTCAGAAGAGCAACTTCTGACCATGTAATGCCGTTGTCACCGGAAACTGCGATTGCAATTTCAGGAACTTCAGCGTAGTCTGCCCAGTTAGGATCGCCGGCTTGAGCAAGCTTGTTTTTTAAACCATCTTGCCACATGGCTACGAGCCAGCCGTTTTCTTCGTTTTTAGCGATTCTGAATCCATTTTCATGGAAAGCAGTGTCGTTATCGTGGAAGTAGATTGGCCAACCCATGTGTATAATCACGTTACCTTCGTCGTCATATTCATCTACAGCACCGTCAGCGTTAAGATCCCAAGGGATCATAGGTTCGCCATCAGCTGGGAAATCACCGGCAATGTCAAGGTCAACAAAGGTGAATTCGTGGGTTGTGAGGTCAAATTTGTAAGCTTTGGGGAAGATGTAGTAGGGATAGTAGGAGCCATCTTCGTTATTTACCTGCAGGCCCATAGTACCAATCTGATAGGTAGCACCATCAACCATGGTTGTGTTCATGTGGTGAGCATGGATGGGTGCAAAGAAGAGCGTTTCGCCAGCAGCCAAATCAAATACGTAGGAGCCATCAAGGTTTTGAGGATTGGGTACAACGTTGTTTGAAAGTGGATCTGTATGATAGAAATCCCATGCGCCTTCACCATAGTTGGTGTTAACAAAAGCGATCAGGCGATCGTTGGTATCATAGCCCATGAAGCAGAGAGTACCGTCTGTTTCGGATACAGCCAGCGAAAGGCTGGGACGGATCCATTCGGGGATACTCTGATTCCAGTTGTTCAGTTCTTCGATCTGGTTATAAGACCAGGAAAGTTCGGACTGAGCAGCCAGATCATTTTCATCAAAATCGGCATAGGCAATCATAACGTTTTCACTAGGATTGCCTTCTGGACCATGGCCTACTGAGTTGTTGGCATACACATACACACGACGTTTCCCAGCAACTGGAGAAGCACCGATGAATGTGTAAGGCCAGATGAATTCGTCATCAGCGAAAGTAGAAGGAACAGATTCGTTGATGATTTCGAAAGGAGTTTTCCAGAGTCCGGGTCCACCCATCAGATGATAGAGGTCGTAGGTAAATACGTCTTCCAGATCCGGAGTGCTTGTATCCACGTTTGCATGCCATGCAACCATGGGGTCTGCACTTACGGGATCGATGTCAATTCCGAGGTAACCTTCATGGATGTCTTCGTTACCGATAGTAGATGTGTTAACCACTGTGCCTTCGCTATTTACATAGGAGTAAAAAGCGCGACGGGTTCCACCGGCAACTTCACGTGAGTGAAATGCGATGTAAACACCGCCGGCAGAAGCTGGTTGAACACGGATTGGGAAGCCATTGTAGCTTCCTGGTTGATAATCATAGTAGGTTGTCGTAAGAGATGTTGGCTCTGTGATGAAGCTATACTCAGGAACTAAACGAGTACCTTCACGCACGATTCCGGTAGCGTTGGCATAACGAGCTTCTCCCCGTTTTGTCGGCCGCATAACGTCACTGGCAAAAGCACTTACAATGAGCATTGTAAGAACTAATACAACTAATGTTTTCTTCATAATACCTCCCCTTTTTTTGGTACTTTATTTTTAGTAATAAAGCTTAATGGTAAATCGATGAGGTGACTTCAGGAAACTTTCCGAGAGGTCATTCATCTCTGTAAATGAGTAATCAAGATCGATGATGCCGAAGCTGAGGGGCAGGGTCCATCCGAGGCCTGCTGCCAACCCGGCTGCATCCATGTTAAATTGATTACCGGCACGAATTTTAAATGTGCCGATTTTGTATTCAAAACCGACATTATAGGTTTCTTCACGGTCAACGCAGTTATCGATCTGACCTGATGCGATAAGTCGTTGGTTACCTCTGTTCATAAGGTCTACTGCGACACCGAGGGAGAAGTTCATCGGAATCTTAAATTCCACTTCTTCCCGGTCTTCATCGATGAGGCCATCGCCGTCATTATCCAACAAATCGAAGGGATCTTCATCAGAGCTTCCATCGCCATCGTTATCCAGTTCGTAGCGAAGGTCTGGCCCGAAGTTACGCAGAGCCATTCCGATAGTAAGGTTTTTCCAGCCGGTATTGTAGAGAGACCCTACATCCACCGACATACCATTCACATTGTACTTATCAAGATTTTGGCGTAAGTACTTCACCGTAGCACCGAAGGAAAATTTGTCTGTAAACATACTGGCGTAGGTCAAACCGGCAGAGAGGTCATAATTGGTGAAGGTCTCACCGTTTGGGCCAAACTGCTCTTCCGTCGTAACGTCCATGTCATCCATGTACAGCATACCAAGGCTGAGGGCGAAGGTACCATAATTGGTAACCTTTGAGGCGGCAGCGTAATCATAATAGATGTCTGCTACCCAGTTGGTATGGGATACAAAGAATTGGTCTTTATCGCTTTTGAGGGCCAATCCTGCAGGATTCCAGTACACCGATGAGATGTCGTCGGTAACTGCTGTATAGGCTTCAGCCATTCCGGTAGCCCGTGCATCAACCCCAATTTTGAGGAACTGCAATCCGGCGGTACCGGTTTTTGCGAAGATCTCTGCCATCAGTAACGTAGGGACCAAGGCGGTAATGAGTAGTATAACAATTATTTTCTTCATCTTTTACCCCTCTTACTTAATTATCACGAACTTGCCAACTTTGATATCGCCGGAGTCCTTATCTTTTACGGAGAAGAGATAAACGCCGCTGGCAATAATCTGGTTGTTTTTCGAGAGCAGATCCCATGAAGCAATACCACTGGCAGCCACGCCGCTATAGGATGCTTTACTGATGGTGATGATATCTTCAGTGTGAACGCCATCGTGTTTGATGGTATCAACCAGGTCACCGGCAAGGGTGAATATTTTGATGGTACAGCGTTCGGGCAGATTTACAAACCACAGACGACGACTTTTGTCCCCTTTGTCATCGTTTTCTCTACGTCCGTCAAAGGAGCTCAACCCAACGTATGGGTTAGGAACGACGTAGATATCGTCCATATCTTCTGTGGCTTCCGGGCCGGGGAAGAAAATGCGCATGTTTGCATCTGCGTCACGGCCAGATTCCAGAGATTGGAGATTGTTTTTGGGAATACCGCGGTCCCATGCAGTAACGGCAATGTAATATTCCACACCTTTGGGAGGATTGGGAATTTGCGCATTGAAGTACCGACGGGAAAGACGATCTTTCCGTTGCATCTCCAGGGTTTCGGGAGTAGCGGATGCACTCTGTCCACCATGATCATTCAAAGGAATCAGCTTATCGTCATAGAGAGCCAGATAGATTTTTTCACCCAGGGCTCCCATAGCTTTCAGTTCGGGATTCATGAAGAGTTTAGCCTGATCGTTGAAGCTAAGCATGTTTGCCTGACTTTGCAGATCATCACTATACAGGACATTTGCATCATAGAGTGGTTTCCCGTAGATTTCGTCACCGATCTCATAGGGTACCAGAGTGAAATATTCATCGAAGTGATAATACATGGTATCTGCTTCGGTTGCAGAAGATTCTCCGGGGAATCCACGGTCAATACCCAGTTCGCCACCAAAGTTGAAGTATTCGGGAGTACCATAATTTATCACATAGTCTTGCTGATCTATTGGGGTTTCTTTTTTATCCCAACGGTCCACCATTACCCAATCTTCCTGAGAACCACTGGCAGAACGTCCCCAGAGGGTATACCCCTGGAAGTCATGACGCAGGCGATATCCGGTCCACGGGTTCATCAGCGCATTATCATTTACTACCAGACTTCCACCGACATACTCGGGTGCATATTCTTCGGGGAAGGTATCGGGATCGTAGTTACCGATATAGCTATCCAAGTCTGGATTGAAGTCCTGCCATCCGATATCAGCGTTATCCACTGTTTTTGTATCAATGTTATCCATGCGGGATCTGTTATCCCAATAGACATCGATCATATTTCCATTATCTCCGGCAAGAGCATACACTTTGGGAATTGCCGGAGGTTCCGGTGCAATATAATGCACAAAGGTATCGGGCTGGACAACAGTTTCAAGGGTTTGTGCCTGACCATAGATGGTTTTGGCCCATTTTGACTGCTGCTTCAGCTCGGGAATCGTTTCCCCGGGGAATATAGCAATCACGATTTTCATGGTTTTGCCAGGTTCAAGATTCCAGGATGTCTCTGTGGGAGTTTCACTCATCCCTTCCATGTCGCCATAGAAAGCGAAGAGATACCGTGTATCGTCAGGGCTGTTTACCTGAGAGTTCGGGAAGTCACGCAGAGAGATGTACTGGCTGTCATCGGGATTACGGTTGGTAAGCAACCAGTATTTCTGATTGGCGGTCGGGCTGCCACTATGGGTTAAATCCCGGGCATCGGTATCATCGGGGCCCTGACCTACGTTCCAGTACCAGCAGGCAAAGTCCAGCAGTTCGGGATCCGGCGTACACACACGAGAGCCCACGTAGCCGGTTGTCAGGCCACCGTCGAAGTCTGCGTCATAGGTATAGGCAAATTCATATCCTTCACCCTTTACATAAGAGCTTACATCGTCGTTGGCACGTTCTTGGCCACCCAGAGCCTGAGGGCCTACATCGGAATCCATATACACACCCATGGCGCAGTCATACAAGGTATCCAGCTCATTCATGTTTGTGATATCAAATTCCACATAGACCAGGTTTTTGATATAGTCATAGCTCCACTGATAGCTCATCTGACGGACGCGGACGTTGAGTGGGAAGTGCTTGTTGCCTCCTTTTCTCGATCCCCAATCGCGGTCTCCAGAAGTACCGAAGGGGCTGTAATCATAGTAATAAGAGATGAAATCCTGCTCAGAAACAGGGTATCCGTCCTCGTCACGAAGTCCGTCGTTATCGTCGTCGGTAGCTTCGCTGAAGTTATATAGTTCATTGGAGTCATCACTGAGGTTTACGAATCCCAGTGGAAACCATATATCAAAGTCTGCATTGATAATGCCCATATCTTCGGGCTGCAGATTTGCCAGGTACTCATCGCCGAAACTAATGAATTGAGATGGTAGTTCGTAGGCTGCCCGAAAGGGAAATGAATAGCCGATAGGATCTTCATCAATCAGGCCATCACCGTCATCATCAATGCCGCGACGCTGTCGGCGGATGGAGGCATACATAATGGTATCGGTGATATTGTATTGGCTATATTGTGTGCCAAGGGCTGCTGTTTCCAGTGGATTGTACGCAGGGAGAAACTCGTAAGTGTCGTCATCTCCGTCAAATCCAGCGCTCACCAGGGTATCCACGGCAAGGTCAAGGAAAGGAGTCCACCCATTTTCGTAGTCTCCTTCTGCTACTACATCATCTTCATCTACCGGATCCGGTAGAAAATAAAGTTTCTGACCCAGTGAGTTACGGCGCACCTTTTTGGCGCCAAACCACAGAGCACCCTGATAGAGGTAGTCAATAGCGCTACCGCCGGGATACTCAAGTGAAGGCCACTGTGGCTGGATGTCATCACCCGAGCCGAAGAAACCGTAGTTACTAACTCGCAACCAGATGTTTCCTACATTGTGATACTTCACCAGGTCGAACTTCTTATTAGAGCCGTCGCCATGTGCATAACGTGCGAACGCCGTCTGGGCACACAGTACGAGAACAAGCACTAACAAAAAAACCCGAATTCTCGCTAACTTCATAAAAAATCCCCCAATATATTTTTTTACCTTCATTTAGTGCAACGTAAAGGTAACCGGGAATGTTACCCACACAGCTACCGGCTGACCGTTGGACTTTGCCGGATTGAATTCCCATTGCTGCACAGCTTTTACAGCAGCTTCGTCAAGGCCTCCCGGACCGGGAAGCAAAGACTGGATTACTTCTACAGCGCCCACACTACCATCTTCAAATACTTCCACACTCAGCACCACTTCCCCTTCGATTCCCAGGGAGCGGGCATTTGGCGGGTATTTTGGTTCTATCACTTTCAGGGCAACCGGAGCTTCTTCATATACCTGAAATTTATTAGTCTTTCCCCGTTCACGAGTAGGAGGAGCAACCTCTTCCGTCATGTCCAGACTGGTCTCAGCAATGGTATCCAGAATTTCCAGTTCCTCATCATCGTCCCCACTATCCAGATCGTCTGTAATAACGATCTGCACGGTGGGTTTAGCGATGGTTTTAGGCGGTTTTATTTCTTCTTTGATTTCATCGGGGATATCAATTGATTCGATCTCTTTAACTTCTCTCGTGTAAGGCTTCACTTCCATCTTGGGTGAAACCAGAAACGAAAAGAGTATCAAAAGGACAGCAAGGCTCACAGCTTTGTCATAATAGCTGTCGGCCACATCTTTCCAGTCAACTCGTGTTTGTTTCATCTTCACCTACCTTTTCAGTTTCGCCTCAAAAGAGACCCGCAGCACATCTGCTTCTCTCAATTGATTCATTATATCAGCCATGGTTCCATAGCTGGCATCACGATCGGTACGGAAGCAGGCAATGACATTGAAGTCTTCTGCCAGCTTACGTTGCATGATCATGCTTATCTGTGGAATTTCTACGCGGAAATCGTCGATAGAAATCACGTCATTTCTCGTTACATATATAGTTGCCGAGTGCTTACGGGGAATTTTTTGAATTTGCGCAGCTTTTGGCATATGCACTTTCAGCCCTTTTTCCCGTACAAACACGGTGGAAACCATAAAGAACAACAGCAACAAGAAGGCGATGTCAGACATGGATGAGCTTGGTATCTCCGTCTTTGGACGGGTAGTTCTTTGAATTTTTGCCATGCTACCTTCCTAGTTTGTTGATAAGGATATTTTCGAAGCGCCTGCTGCTTGAAGACGATCGAGCACTTGAACCATATAGTTGTATTTTGCCCTGCGTTCGGTTTTCAATGAAATCACCATCTGCGGGTTTTTAGTGATAATACGTTTCACTTTGGCCTGAACTTCCTTCATGGCCAATTGCTCTTCTGTACCGGCGGTTTTCAGCAGAATGCTACCGTCTTCTTTGATAGTAATCTTGGTAAGGTTCTCATCCTTTATTTTCGCTCTTTTTACATTTTCCTGATTTTTCGCCATGGCTGGCAAAACCAGTCCCAGCCCTTTCTTGGTATCAAACTTGGTGGTTGATAAGAAGAATATCAGGAGCAGAAAAGCAACATCGCTCATCGATGAAGTGGGGATACCTCCCAAGTCTCTTTTCTTCCTGCGTATCATTCCATTACCCCCTATTTTGTCTCACCAAGGATCTCAATAACTCGCTCGGAACCTCTCTGCATGTCCATCACCAGTGTGTCAATCGAACCCAGGAACAGGTTATTGAAGAACTGCATGGGGATGGCCACAGCAAGACCGGCTGCTGTAGTAACAAGGGCAATCGAGATACCTGTTGCCACGATGGTAGGTTCTACTTCACCAGCAGCTGCGATGTCTGTAAAGGCTTTGATCATACCAACCATGGTTCCGAAGAAACCAAACATAGGGGCCAGGGTGATAACAGTAGAAAGAGGAATAAATCCTTTTTCCAGAAACGCCATTTCAATAACCCCAGCGTTTTCGATAGCTTTTTCTACTGCCGGAAGCCCCTTGTCCACTCTTAGCAGACCAGCATGAATGATAGACGAAACAGGGCCACGGGTATTTTCGCATATTTTGATAACTTCGTCATATTTTTTTTCTTTCAGGAGGGGTTCAATGGTGTTGAGGAAATCGACAACATTGATTTTTGCGTAATTCAGGGAAACCAATTTCCAGATAACAGTAGCAATACCCCAAATAAGGAGTAACAGTATTGGCCACATGGTGAAACCACCCTGAATAAAGAGGTCAACCAATCCGCTACCAAAGAGCTTACGGGCAAACATTTCGATACCACTAACCGTTTCTGTTTCGGCAAAAGGCTCTTCGGTAACCATGGCGGAATCATCTGTTGCCGATGCTGCAACCTGCTCGGCAGCCTGTGCTGGCTCTGTTACCTCATCCTGTGCGTAGGCTACGGTGGCAATAAAGAAGTTTGCCAAAGCCATTATCATCAATATAGTTAAGAATCTTTTTCTCATTTCTGTGTTCCTCCTAGTTATTTATCTACACTTATTTAGAAATTAAAGTTAACCCCAAACGTAATCTTTCTTCCCTGGCTTACGTTATAAGGGTTCTTTGTAGCAAGATTATGAACGTATTCCACTTCCTTAGCCACGTAGTCGGTGTTTGGTTCACTGATGTCGACACCGTCTTCATAGGGAGATCCGGTGATGGAATACACCGAATTTACATTGGTTCTATTAAAGAGATTGTCGATATAGCAATATACTTTGACGTTGGAATGTTCATTAAAGGCAAAGGTCTTGGTGATTTTCAGGTTTGCTGTCTCGGTATGAGGCATCAAAGAACTGTTGGTATCCAGAGCGTTGCCTTCCTGAGTGGTCGGAGTGTATGGACGTCCAGACTGGATGCTGTAGTTCATGTTCATACTGAAATCATCGAAGGGAAGTTTGAAATCGGTGTAGGGTACGTAAAACTCTTCACCTTTACGCACTTTCCATGTAGAACTGGCACTGAAGTTATGGCGCATATCCCAATCCAGAGGAAATTCCCGCAAGTTGGTAGCTTCATCCTGAATCACGGTACTGGAGTTGTTACCGTTTGCCCATGAGAGGGAGTAGGAGATGTTACCGGAGAAGAAGTTGGAGAGACGTTTTTGCAGACCAATGTCCAAACCACGGGCGCTGCCGTAGTCTTCCGAGAAGTATTCATACCAGCTGATGGTTTCGTCGTCTTCGTCGGTAACTTTACGGGTGCTTACGTAGTTATAAATATTTTTGTAATAGACAGTAATGTCCATCCCATAGTCTTCGCTCAATTGTTTCTGCAGACCAACCTCGTAGGTGATGGTAGTCTGAGGATCAAGATTCGGATTACCCACAATAACAGTGCTATTGCTGGTAATTGCATCTTCCGGACGAGCAGTGGTAAACACATACTGCATCTGTGGAAGCTGGTTCTGGTAGTTGTATGCAAAGTGCATAACAGCAGTTTCTGAAATCGGATGGGAAATACCCAAACGAGGCGAGATCATCATCTGCATGCGATCATCCTTGTCAAAATGTTCCCATACTTCCAGTCCGTTATTCTTGATAATCTTGTATTTTTTTCCAAGATACCATACATCCATCCGCATACCGGCATTCACGATCATGCCTTCCCATTCCATTTTGTCTTGCAGATAGTAGCCAAGCTGCCATGGTTCTGCTTCATAGCCATCTGTTTGGCCGGATGCAGCAAGGGTGGCATTGTAGATATCATCAAGATCATACAGATTCTTGATGAAGTCTTCGGAGTTGTCGGGAAGTTCAACGTCAGAAAAGACGATGCTGTCGTTGATGCTATACACCCAATATTGAGGATCACCGTAATTATTCAGATAATCTTCATAACGGAACGCATCGATATCCCAGGGAGAGCGGATCTGATTCTTACGAATTGTGTGTTTGATCAGTTCAAGGCCTGTTTTCAAACCGTGAATCTGATTGAGCTGATACTCAACGTCTGCACGGAAGTTCAGAATTTCGTTTTCATCATCGATGTAATTACTGTAGATTGATCCCGGGCGTACAAAATCTCCGATGTTTTTTTCCTGAGCATCAGAGTCAATAGTCCAGTTATACAGAGTATTTTCATCAGATGCCATCAGGCCATTGTCATCGGTAAGATAATCGATACCGGTACAGTTGTTAATGCCGTTATCGGCGAAGATGTCGAAATTTGCATCATTACGCGTAAAGAAGGAGTTACGATCGACACCTTTTGGTCCGGATTGTATTTCCTTATGATAATAACTACCCTTGATTTTCATGTTTACTTTGGAATTGAAAGTGTGGTCATAAGTAGCGATGTACTGTGACTGAGAGCTTTCTTCTGAATTGTAATAATCCAGCGCATATTTCCAAGCATGAGAATAGTAGTCGTATTTGTTCTTATCGCCACGCACGGCAAAAGTGAGCTTTTTCAGGTTGTCGATATCATATTTCACTTTCAGGTTTGCATTATACTTATTGTAGTTACGATCACTCAAATCGAAGCCGGCAAAATCATCGCGGCCTTCGTAAGGATCATAACTGGAAAAGTATGGCTGTGTGAGATATTTCAATTCTTTGACAGGATCTGACTTATAATAGTCTTTTACGCGACCATCATACCAGTTAGCAGCAGCGTTAAAGAAGAAGGTGAACTTTTTCCGCAATGCTTCTGAGGTAAAGGAAGAGAGCACCGGGCCACCCAGAGCGAATTTGACAACGTCGGAATTCGAATTATCAATATCATCTCCAAGGAGATGGTCGGAAGAAGCTTCCAGCTTTCCATGATAATCAGAGGAACCACTTTTGGTTACAATGTTTACCACACCAGACTGAGCATTACCATATTCGGCAGTAAGACCACCGGTGATAGTTTTCATATCGGCAATAGCATCGGTATCCAAGGTAAGTGCAGAGCCACCGTCAACAGGGTCTGATACAGACATCCCATCCACAGAATATTGCACTTCATTTGAACGGCCTCCGCGAACAAAAATCTCGCCGCCAACCACGCTTACTCCGGTTTGCAAAGCCATGATGTCTGCTACGTTCTGGGTTGCCATGTCCTGAATCTGTTCAGTATTGATAGACTGTACAGTTCCCGACACGCCGGGTTTGATCATACTTTCTTTTTCTTCAGAAACCGTGATACCGCCGATAGCAATAGCAGCGGAGATCAACTCGATATTGAGTTTCTTGGTTTCATCGACACTGATTTTCACGCCGTTCACTTGACTGGGAGCAAAACCCCCACGTTGACATGAAACGGTGTAGGTTCCCGGAGGAATGTTGATGATAAAATAATTACCATTTTTATCAGTCTGGATACCAGATTGATACTCCTCACCCTTAATAATTACACTGGCGTATGGTACAGGTTTGCCCTTGTCGTCTTTGACTTGCCCCATGAGCTTACCGGTAGTACCCGCAAATAAAGAGAGGCTGAGTGCCACAAGCACCAGCAAAATAACCATTCTCTTTTGCATCAAAATAATCCCCCTATTATGTTGGAATTTTCGCTTCAGACAAAAACGGCATTGTGAAGCAACGTGTCAATTTTTTTTTAACTCGCCAATACCGCACTGGATTCAAATTTCCTGCATCTCTGCTTCTGTCAAGGCTTACATTCTCGGCTTTGCAAAAAAAAATCAGCCCTTTGGACAACACCATCTCACGGAGCAACTCTTCTGAGCCTGCACGCCAGCGAGTGATTTCGCACGTTAAAGAGCTAATCGGAAAATCATTGTTCTGCCATCTTTGTGTTGCACTAGGAAAAAGAGAGACCTGCGGCGCTGCTTCTTCATTATTTGCGAAATTACACAGCTGCATCATCTTACCTCCTCTTTCTGTAAATTGCAAACCCACACTGTGGTACGTCCCACCGTATTTATGGCAATTTCTCTATACTTAAATTCCTTATCCCCTCAGACAGCTATTGCCACTTTTGTTCCAACTTCATTGCCCCGGAATGAAACAAAACTACCCGACCTCCCGAGGTATCGGCGCTTGATTGAGAAACTCAAAGAAATTACGAAACTTATCGATATCCGGATCGGCGAAGAATGCAATCACCATCACCACAAAAGCCAGGAGCAGGATACGCAGAATGAGGTTTGCCCATGTCGCATATTTTTTGGAGCGCCGCTCTTCCCAGCGCCGTTGCATTTCTTCGCGAAATTGTTTCATACCCCCCCCCTAGGTTAATAGTTCAAGAAGGCCCCGCTCAAAACGAACCAACCCTTCTTTAATGTTTTCCATGCTGTTTGCATAGGAAAAACGTACATAATTATCAGCGCCAAAGGCAGAGCCGGGAACGACGGCAATGTGGTGCTGCTGCAACAGATATTCACACAGGTCTACCGATGTCTTAATTCCACGCTTGTTTTTCTGTAGATAAAAAGAGATATTTGGCATCACATAAAACGCACCATGTGGTTTGATGCAGGTCACATTATCGATCTGACGCACCCGCTCGATGAAATAATTGCGACGCAGCTCAAATTCCTCACGCATCCTGGTTACACTGCCATCACACTCCCGCAACGCCACTATTGCTGCTTTTTGGGTCATGGCATTTACACAGGATGTGGTGTGACTCTGAATGCGGCTGGCTTGTTTGATGATCTCGGAAGGTCCGGCGCAATAACCCAGACGCCATCCCGTCATGGCATAGGCCTTGGAAACACCGTTTATCACCACCGTATGTTCCCGAACTTCTTTGGAGATAGAGGCAATGGACACATGCTTTTCATTATCATATATCAGCTTTTCATAGATCTCATCCGAGATAATCAGGATGTTGTGCTTGATGCACACTTCGGCGATTTCGGTCAATTCTTTCCGTGAGTACACAGAGCCCGTCGGATTGTTCGGCGAGTTTAATATCAGTGCTTTGGGATTGCTAAGGGTTTTCAGTGTTTGGTCCAGCACCTTGGCTTTGAGCTTAAATTTCGCCGATGCTTTGGTAGGAACAATCACCGGAAAAGAATCCACCATTTCCACCTGAGAGGTGTAGCTCACCCAATAGGGAGATGGGATTATCACTTCGTCCCGAGGATCGCACACAGCCATGAGAACGTTTATGATTGAGGCTTTTGCGCCGGGAGATACCAGGATGTCTTCAGGATCGCAATGCAAATCATTATCCCGAAGCAGTTTTTCAGAGATAACTCTCCGCAGCTCAATGATTCCTGCAGAAGCGGTGTAGCGGGTAAAGTTATCATCTATGGCCTTTTTGGCCTCTTCCTTGATGTATTCCGGCGTGTTAAAATCGGGCTCACCCACGCCGAAGTTTATCACATCAATTCCCTGAGCTTTCATCTTTTTTGCCAAAGATGATACCGTAAGGGTGGGTGATGGTTTTATCGCCCGTGCCCGATGAGACAGTTGAATTGCCATGGAATTCTCCTATTGCGCCATTAATAAAACAAGCGCCGTTGTATTGATAATATCTTCTGCAGAACATCCCCTGGAAAGGTCACAGATGGGGCCGCCGAGTCCTTGGATAATGGGACCTATTGCCTGAGCGCCAGCAAAACGCTGTACCAGCTTGTAGCCAATGTTTCCCGCCTGAAGATCGGGAAAAATCAGAACGTTGGCATTGCCCGCCACATCACTTTCGGGTGCTTTGGATGCCCCAACTTTGTGCATCACAGCTGCATCCAGTTGCAGTTCTCCATCAAAATCAAAATCCACGTTCCGCTGAACCAGGAGCTCCCGCGCCCGGGTTACTTTATCCACCATTTCGTGCCTGGCACTTCCCATGGTAGAGAAGGAAAGCAGAGCCACTTTCGGCTCATCACCAAACAATTTGCGCCGGGTGTTTGCCGTACTCACGGCGATATCGGCCAATTGCTCCGCTGTGGGATCTGGCACCACGGCACAATCACCAAACAGGAACAGCTCTTTGCCGTCCACCGCCTGAGGATTGACCATAATGAAGGAACTGGAAACGGTTTTGAGCCCTTTGGCCACGCCAACTACGTGAAGCGCAGCGCGCAATACATCGCCGGTGGTATTAGCGGCGCCGGCAACCATGCCCTTCACTTCACCGAATTTTACCAGCAACGCACCAAAATAGAGTGGCTTCCGCACGGTGGCAGCAGCTTGCTCTAATGTAAGCCCTTTTGCTTTGCGCTTTTCATACAAAAAGTTGGCAAATTCATCGATTTTTTCATACTCTTCAGGATCAATCACCCCAACGCCATCCAGACAAATGTCCAGACCTACAGCCCGAGCCTTCACCACTTCAGGATTTCCCACCAGCACAACCCTGGCAAGGGCTGTAGCAGTGATTTCCTGAGCAGCAGTAAGCACACGCACATCGCTGGATTCGGGCAATACAACACAGCTCTTCAACTGCGCCGCCTTTGTTCTGAATTGATCAACAATGTTCATTATAACCTCTATTTTACATTATTCTCTGATATTACTATTTGGGCCAGATCCGCCACATGAAGGAACAAACGGCGAATTTCCGCCAGCAATGCGTAGCGGTTTTTCCGCACTTCTTCCGCTTCCACATTCACTAATACGTCATCAAAAAAGCGATCGATAACGGCCCCAAACTGCACCAGTTCTTCCATCACTTCGGCGTATTTTCGGGCATTGAGTTTTGGCTGGATGCGGGAACGCAACTGCCCCAGCTCTGCATAAAGAGCCTGTTCAGCAGGTTCCACCAACAAAGATTCATTCACTTCGCCACCAGAACGTACATCGGCAATAATATTGGAAACCCGCTTAAATCCCAAGACCAGCTTGATAAAGTCATCCCGTTGCTTAAAGGTCTGCACATCCAGTCCCCGCCGCTTCAGGTCGGAAATATCCCGGTAAGGCATGTGCACCACACTGGCGATCACATCGTATTCGATGCCGGCATTTTTCAGCAGCCACTCTATCCGCTGCTGAAAAAAGTCGATAACAACGCTGCGATTGGCATTTTCTTCAGGCAGTTTTGGTGCCAGCAATGTAAAGGCAACATCGATCAGCTTTTGTATATCGATAGCCCAGGGGAGTGCGTCTAAAATCTGCACCACACCGTTTGCTGCCCGACGCAAAGCAAAAGGATCAGCGGAACCGGTGGGAATAAGCCCCACGCCGATGATGCCACACACAGTATCCAACTTGTCGGCCACAGCCACCAGCATCCCTACTACCGAGCGTGGCAGACTGTCCTTTTGACCCCGAGGCATATAATGCTCATAAATTCCCTGGCAGACCTGAGGATTTTCGCCACTGATGCGCGCGTAATTCATCCCTATGTAGCCCTGAAGTTTGGTAAATTCTTTTTCTCCCAGCATCCCGGTTACCAGATCGGCTTTGCACAAATACGCCGCCCGCAACGCGTCTTCTCTAAGCTGTTCCTCTGCCTTCATCTCGTCCAGCATGGATGCCGTAATGGCTTTCACCCGGGTGGTTTTTTCCAGTAACGAGCCCAGCTGAGCCTGGAAGGTCACATCTGCCAGGCGGGGAACAAAATCTGCCAAGGGGATGGAGGTATCTTGTTTGAAATAAAATTCGGCGTCTTCCAGTCGGGCGGTGATCACCTTTTCATTTCCCCTTCGGATGAGCTCGCTGTGAGCGGGATCACCGTTGGAAATAAAGACAAACCCATTTACCAAATGGCCGGCTGCATCCTGAATGGCAAAGTACTTCTGGTGCTGCGAAAGGGTGGAAACGATGATTTTGGATGGAAGCTCCAGATAGCGTTTGTCGAAGGTGCCGATAACTGCGGTGGGAAATTCCACAAGGTCGGTAACCACATCCAGCAGGCGCTCATCAGGGATCACGGCATCGGTGCGGGAGGCAAAAAGCGCATCTATTTGAGAGCGGATACTCTCCTTGCGTTTTTCCCGATGAGCAATAACAAGAACCCGCCCGAGGGCAGCTTCGTAATCATGCACGGATGCAATGGTAGTGCTGTTTTCCAGGTTGGCATAGCGATTTCCGTAAGTGGTGGCCCCGGCAGTGATGCCAAAGAGCGAGACGGGAATAACGTCGGCATCCAGCATCGCCACGATCCAGCGAACCGGCCGGGCAAAGGAAGTTTGCATCAAGTCCCAGCGCATGGTTTTGGGAAAGGAGATGGTTTCCACAGCTTTTTTGATGAAGGTGGGAAGCAGTTGGGCGGCAGGTTGCCCGATACGCTGCATGCGCAGGGCTATTTTTTCTCCCTTGGGAGTATCCTTTATCACGATGTCGTCAGGGGAGGCTTTTGCACTTCGCAGGAATCCCTGAGCAGCCTTGGTCAGATTTCCCGCCGCATCATAGGCCATCGCTTTGGAAGGCCCTACCCGTTCGATAATCTCGTCCTGCTGTTTCTTTTGGAGACCCTGCAGCACAAGGGCAAAGCGGCGGGGTGTGGAATAGGTATCCAGTCGGGCGTAGGACAGTTTTGCATCCCGTAATTGAGCGGTGAGTGCCGTCTGCAATTTCTGCATTGCCGGGCTTATATAACTGGCGGGAATTTCTTCCACCCCGATTTCCAACAAGAAATCCTGTACTTCCATTTATAACCTCATTTTATTCAAATGAGATTCAACATTTAAAGTACCTTTATTTTGTCTAACTTTTTATTGTAAAAATCAAATGGGGCACCGGTAACGTTCTGGGTATTCCCGACGTGCCCGTCCCACTAAGCCTGTCACAAAACTTGCCAAACGTCATACTAACCTCACGAATTGCAAGCTTTGTGACAGAGGGCATATCCCGCAGGACAGGCTAGTCTTTAGGCGTCATGGAAATACCTTGTTAGTTATACGCAGTAGCCGGCCTATCATTTTAATCCACCTCATGTAATACCCAAACATTTGGTTCTATATATTCTCCGATATCTTTTTCTAAATTTATTTTAACAGGTTTTAAAGCACCCTGAATTACATAATCACCAGTTTCAAAGAATTTCATTTTTGTCCATTCTTCCCATTCAGCTATAGTTCCAGGAATATACATTGCTTTATGACAAGGTTTTATTATTTTCCCTCCAAGTCTAACGTGAACACGTAACCAAGGATCAAATGGTAAACCATCTTTTCTTTCCCACTTTATATAATTATCTATCGGTATTAAGGGATATTTGCTTTTAAGACTGGGCCTAACCGGTATAGTTACATATTTAAAACCGTTATCACGCGCAATCGAGATCATCTCTTTTACTATAACAGAACTTATTCCTTTACCTTGGTGTTCTTTATTTACAGCAATTTGAAGACCATTTAAAGTATTTGCCTTAATATTATTCAATTTATCATTAATTCCTTTCTCTAATACCCAATCCCAACCTCTTTCAGGTAACTCTTCAAATGATTTATCCCAAAAATATGGTAAACAATTAGCCACACCGATAATTTCATCATTAGCCATTAAAGAAAACTGAACCTCAGGAAAAAGTTCGAATAACTTAAGCCAATTCGCATTAGAAACAAGGTCATGAAACATAAATTCGGGCCATAATTTTGATGTGCCTTTATCTTGTAACTTTACATGATTAGGTACATTTTTTATAACTTTATATTGCATACTGATTTCCTCTCTCCCTGGGCTATTGCGTATAACTAATTAAGAGTTTCCAGACTTTCCCATGCCGGGAAATTCTGTTAACATCCGGTACCCCGCACAATAATGTTGCTCAGAATCAGAATTGATAACTGAGGGTAAGCTGGTTTACCAAGCCCAGGTCTCCGTAGGATACAGCAGCGTAATCGATGGTCATACGGTAGCGTGGAATGGCAAATCCGGCGCCTGCAGAAAGGCCGGAGAGAAATTCGCTATCCCCACCGCTTTTCCAGTCATCGGCATTGCTTTTGTAGCCAGCTCGCAGCATCAGGCCGGGATAGGCAATGTACTCGGCGCCCATGCGAAAAGAAAAATCCTGATCCAAAGGATGATAGACATCCAGAAGGGCGATGGTTTTTTCGCTGAATCGATAACTCACTCCTCCGACAAAGGTGGTGGGTAAGCCCTCTTTGTATTTATCGTCGGTATAATAGGTGAGCTGAGTGCCGATATTTTGCAGGGTAAGCCCTACCTTAATGTGTTCGTTGGTAGATTGATGCAGGATAGCAATATCAGCGGCAACAGCGGAGGCGCCGTGTTCATCCAGGGATTCGCTGATGTATTTGAGGTTGATCCCTACATCCAGCATATCAGAGGCCATGTGGCTGGCGGCGATGCCCAGCACGACGTCGGAAACCCCGAAGGTACCGGTAGATGCCGCAGGATCATATTGACCATTTTCATCGGCCACGGTGCGATCCTCTTTGGTATAAAGTCCTTTTATAAAGAATGCAAGGGTGGTTTTGTCATCATAAGGATGGGTAAAAACCGCAGAGCCACACTGAGTGTTATCGATATAATTCATGTAGCTGGCCGAGGCGTTGTGGTTACGAATCTGGTGAAGGCCGGCGGGATTGTAAAACACGGTATTGGCATCGTCGGCAAGGCCGGTGAAGGCGTAGCCCATGGCAGCCTGACGTGCGGCGAAATTGAGTTTCAGGAAGCTGAATCCGGTGGTACCGGCGTCTTCATTTATGGCAAAAGCCGAAAGGGAAAATCCCAGCAACAGTAAAAGCATTGATTTTTTCATATGGTTATCCTTTGTAGAATAGTGTACAATTCCCGTTCGCTGGATGCGCCGAGCACGGCAGCCCGGTTATCTGCATCCCGAAAGAACTGGGAAATGGCGCTGAGCACCTTCATATATTCAGATTTCATTGCTTCGGGCACTGCGATCATGCAGATCACCCGCACCGGAAGGTCATCAATGGCCTCATAATCCAGGTCATGGGCCAAAACAAAAACTGCCACAGCCAGAGATGATACCGAACTGCTGCGGGCATGGGGAATGGCGATTCCGCGTCCGATTCCCGTAGACATAATGGCTTCTCGCTCAAAGACTGCCTTTGCAAACTCCTTTGGCTGCGTTACTACTCCGGCGTTATGTAAGACTTCTGCCATTTCTTCCAGGCAGCTCTTTTTATCCAGAGCACCATAACCGACTCGTATTAGTTGTTCAAAAAACATCTGCATACTCAACTTTATGTAATCTCTTTATTAATGCTTACCGCCGTCATTTATTTCCTTGACTCCATGAAGTCAATTTCTTTTTTTGAAGCTAATTTATCGAAAGAAGGAGTTACAATGTCAAAGAAAACGTTGTTTGCAATTATCGCCTCAGCTGTGTTGATACTACTTGCCTCTAATGGATACACCAAAGAGACACCTGCAGAGACTGTCATCGCAGAATTTGATGGCGGACAAATTACCTACGGTGATATCGAATATCGTATCAGTAAGATTTCACCGATGTACCAACAGAAGTACAAAACCTATGACGGGAAGGTCAAACTCCTTGAAATGATGTGTACCGAAGAGCTTTTTTATCAGGAAGCACTCACCCGGAATATCCAGGCAGATCCCAAATTTGCGGAACGCACCGACCTTCAGATCAAATCCCAGTTTTATAAAGTTTACAAAAAAGAGTTGCTTGCTTCGATAGTACTCACTGAAGATGAGATTCAAGCGTATTATAACGAGCATCAGGATGAGTTCCCCGGTAAAACCCTGAAAGAAGTAAAATCCGGTGTTGAAAATAAACTTCGTCAAACGAAAGAAACCGAGCTCCTGGATGCCACCAGTCAGCAGCTTCTCAGCGAATATGGTTTTGCTATCGATGAAGAAGTGCTGAATTCGGTAAAGCTGGATACCCTGGATAACAACACGGCGATAGAAAACGCACTCTTGGTTACAGCCAATGATCCATCTCAAAGCCGCTCGGTAAAATACTTTATTAACGTATTAAAGCAGATGTCTCCCGCCCAGGCAAAACGTATGGCAGACCCCAAAAACTTCCGTGATTACATCACCTTTTACATGGAAGCCAGTGCTTACACTGCAAAAGCCAGGGAACTGGGATATGCATCCAGACCTGAGCTGGTGGAAGCGATAGACCAGATAAATAAAACCATGATGCTTCGCACGGTGTACAACAGTATGGTAGTGGACAAATTAGACTACAGTGACGATGCGGTTCGGGCATATTACGATGACAATATTGCGCAGTTCAGCTCCCGTAATTACCGCACAATTCAGGCCTTTACCTTTGACGACGAAGAGACGGCCAAGCGGATACTGAAGAAATATCGCAAAGCGTTGGGCTATGGTTTTATGGGCATCAAATCTGGTAAAATCGACCAGGAAGCGTTGGATATGCTGATCAAGGATTATTCTGCAGCGCCAAAAAACAACGGCATCCTGGACTATGTGTATAAAAATGACATCATCCCCGGGTTGGGAAATGACAAAATTTACTCTGCCAAAGTATGGGAGTCCAAGGTAAACGAGATCAGCAAAGTATTTGCCGATGTCAAAGGGAAATACGTCTTCTTCCGGGTTACGGAAGACCATCCTGCCGAGCCGGAAGCCTTTGATTTTAATAAGGTAAAGCAAGCCATGACCAAGGATTTATCGAAAAAACTCTTCGATGAAGCAAACGCCGCATTGGCTGAGAAATATCATCTGAAAAAATACGAAGATCGACTGGAAGAACGGCTCACTGCCAAAGAGTATTTCACCAAAGCTGAAGAAGCTCAGAAAAGCCGCCGTTTCAAAGACGCAGTGTTTTACTATGATCAAATCATCAAATATTACCCAAACGGTACCGACGACTACAAAGCGGCCTTTATGAAAGCCTTTTTGCATTCTGAAGAAATGGATCAAAAAGAGGAAGCGCTAAAGTTGTTCAAAGAGTTCGTCAAGGCCTACCCCAAAGGTGAACTTCTTGAATCAGCACAGTTTATGATCGATGAACTGGAAGGAAAAAAAGATCTAATGGAGTCCTTTGATAAATAATCAAGGACAGGAGGAGTCATGTTTTATCAGGGTGAGAAACTGAAGCAAGTTTTTTTAAAAGCGAAACGCGATCGCTTTGGCATTATCGCGTCTAATGTTGTGTTTGACAATCAGATCCGGGCAATTTTGCAGGGCTATGATGCTCAGCGTTCAGATGGCCTGCTTCAGATGAGTTCCGGTGCCTGCAAATACGCAGCCGGAGCCAGTAGTGATATGAAGATCGGTGCGCAGCTGATCTCCTCCATGATAAAAGTATTATCGCAACAGTTCAAGCAATCCGGTGTTGGATTGCACATAGACCATGCTACTCCTAACTACTTTGATTTTGTGGTGTATTGCATCGAAAACGATCTGGTTTCTTCGGTAATGATCGATGCATCTAAAGAGGATTTTCTGGAAAACATCCGCATTTCCTCGGAAGTGGTAAAGGTTGCCCATAAATATGGCGTACTGGTAGAAGGCGAGATTGGATACATCAAAGGTTCTGAAGACGAAATTGTCTCTGATGATGAGCTGTACACCAATCCACAGCAAGCGCTGGAATATGTGAAGAAGACCAATGTTGATCTCTTTGCCGCTTCGGTGGGAACCAATCACGGGGTAACCAAAGGAGCGGATGTCCATCTGCATCTTGGCCTGATAAAGGAGATCGATGATCTTCTGATAGCCAACAATCTCGAGCGTGGCATCGTACTGCATGGTGCTTCCGGTCTTACTGCCGAGCAGCAGCAGGGAGCCATTCGAAACGGTGTGGTAAAGATCAACAAAGATACCACGTATCAGATGGATAGTGCCGCTGCCGTGCAAGCCTATTGGGAGATAAACAAGGATGCAATAGTGCGCCCCGATGGTGTTTCCGAGCATGACTACCTTCCTGAGAAAAAGCGATTCGATCCCCGTAAGTGGATCATCAAAGCCGAAAATTCCATGCAGGAAACGGTAGAGAGATTAGTACAGATAACCGGTAGCGCAGGCAAATCAACAGCATTGTAAGATAAACAAAATACATGATATAGTAAGGAGAAGGTATGAAAAACATAGCTATCAACGGTTTTGGTCGCATCGGGCGTTTGGTTTTCCGCTCCCTTTTTGAGCAAAAGAATTACAATATCGTCGCCATCAATGACATCACAAATGCCAGAACTCTGGCTCATCTATTGAAACATGATTCCGTACAGGGGGACTACAAACATGACGTTACCTCCACAGAAAACGGCATTATCGTGGATGGCAAAGAAATCCGCATCTATGCAGAGCGGGATCCTGAAAAACTGCCCTGGAAAGAGTTGAAGGTTGATCTTGTAGTAGAATCCACCGGTCTCTTCCGCACCCGTGAAACAGCAGGCAAGCACATCACAGCCGGAGCCAAAAAAGTAATTATTTCTGCACCAGCCAAGGGGGATGTGGATGCAACCATCGTATTGGGCGTAAACCAGGAAGTACTGAAAGCCGAACATGTCATCGTCTCAAACGCATCCTGCACCACAAACTGCCTGGCTCCAGTGATGAAAGTGATTCATGAACAGTTCGGTGTGAAATCTGCTTTGATGACCACAATTCACGGATACACCGGAGATCAGCGTTTGCTGGATGCACCTCACAGTGACCTGCGCAGAGCACGTGCTGCTGCGGTGAACATCGTGCCTACCACCACCGGCGCTGCCATAGCAACGGGAAAAGTAATTCCCGCCCTGAAAGGCAAAATCGACGGCATGGCTGTGCGGGTTCCCGTTCCCGATGGTTCTCTGGTTGATGTTACTATCGTTACCGAAAAAGCCACCACGGTAAAAGAAGTGAACGCAGCCATGAAAGCCGCCGCTGAGTCCTATCTCAAAGGCATCCTGACCTACTCTGAAGAGCCACTGGTTTCCACCGACATCATTGGTAATCCCGCTTCTTCAGTATTCGATTCCGGCGTTACCATGGCAGATGGCAACTTGGTAAAAGTGTTGAGCTGGTACGATAACGAATGGGGGTACTCAAATCGCATAGTTGATCTCATCAAATACATGACCGGTTTGGAATAATTTCTGCACCGAATCTTTACTATAAAGGATTTGAGGAGTTACTGAACATGAAGAAACATCTTTACGTGTTCAGCATTGTTGTGCTGGCTACTATGCTTTCAGCCATAGGATTCGACGGCCGCGTAAATGCTGTCCGTCCTGAACAGAGTGCGGCGCAATCCCGTACCGTGTTTACCTTTGAAGAGGATTTCGAAACAGGTTCAAACAATTGGACCCATATAGATGGGACATTGCCCAGTGCCATGTGGCATGTGCATTATGTACCCTATAGTTCACCAGCAAATTTTATCTGGTGGATGGGGGACGAACTTCTGGGTGGATACCCCGACCATCACTATTTATTTCTGGATTCTGAAGAGATAGCCGTCCCCACGGACGGCCATCTCACTTTTGATTTAAAATACGCCACCGAAGAGCCTGGCACCAATCCATCCGCGCCGGAGTACAACGGCTGGGATGGCGGTAATGTGCGCATCTCAACCGATGGCGGAACCAGTTGGCAGGTTATCAGCGGCTCTCCAGCCTACGACTCGTCATCCCTCTACAGTTTTGGCGGTGAATTTGGCGAAGGGCCAAATGTCCCGGGTTGGGCAGGCAGTTCAAACGGCTGGGTAACGGCAGATTTTGATCTTTCAGCCTATGCCGGGCAGGATGTCCGCATCCGTTTTGCCTTCGCATCAGATCCCGAGACAAGCACCAGCAGCAATGCCAGCTGGATTGGGATGGCCATCGACAACATTACATTGGGAGACTTCAGTAACACAGGCGAAGATACCGGTTTTACTCCAGGAACGATGTTGCCCACTGCCGGGGATTTTTGGGCGCTTTCTCAGCCTGCAGGCGGTGCCGCATCTCCATCCTATGCCTTCACTTGCCAGCAGGATGATGGAACCTACCCACAGGGAGCATACGACATCCTGGAATCCCGCCCCTATCCGGTTCAGCAATTTGGCTTTTACGGCGGCAGATTAACCGCAGATTTTAAGATCAAAGGATCCTTTATCGACGAGCCGGGAACCTACTGGATATGGCAGGTAAAAGCGGCGGTGGACGACATCTGGCGAAATGTGAGCAATCCCACCAACAGCAATACTGGGCAAAATCTTGTCTTTGGCTCCCCTCTGCCCGATGAATGGATAAGTGTTTCACAGCTTTACCCCGGAATAACCGGTCGCATCGACAACCTTAATGGAGATACGGTTACCTTCCGCATCATTTTTGTATCCAGTGGCCAAACCCAGCCACAGGGAGCAGGCATCATGATAGATGACTTCACCCTGTGCATGGAACGATTTACCGGCCCGCCACCTACAGCCCTTTCGGCTACAACCCTGGCTAATGGCTATGTTTCGGTAGCCTGGCACACCACAGACCCATCTCGGGTTACACAGTTCAACGTGTTCCACGGAACCACGGTAAACGGTCCCTGGGAACTCCTTGATACGGTGCAGGATTCTTTCTACATGCACATCAATCCTCTGGAAGATCAGCTTAATTACTATACGGTAACCACGCTGTTTTCCGACGATGATGAATCGGATTTTGCCCCGGCTATCGGCACCTTTGTGCCACAGCAGGGAGCCCTGCAATTATATCGGGATGACGGAAGTGCCGAGGAACAATTCTCTGCCGCCCCGCTTAACATATTGGCGGTAAAGCTCATTTCTCCAGAACCTCTGGCAGTAAACTATATCGGCGTGTACATCGACACTCTCCGCTCCGGACCTCTGGTAGCACAACTATGGGATGACGATGGTGCCAACGGCCGTCCGGGAACCCCATTACTGGCCACTCCCCTCAGCGTGATGGCCAGCGATCTTGCTTTGGGTTGGAACTTCTTCCCGCTGCAATCCGGTAGCACCAGTGCCAATGTAGAGGGCGCATTTTATGTAGGCATCCAGGAAACGGCGGATGCATCCGGCTTGGGAATAGACACCTCAACCTCCGGATTCAGCTATCAGTTTCAAGGGGAATCGTGGCTCCCCATCACCCAGGGTTCTCTGATGCTCCGTGCGGTGGTATCCCCTGCAACTACCACATCAAACGCTACTGCATCCCTGCCTGAAGCCCGCACCTGGAACAGCCCGAACCCCTTTGCACCCGGGCAAAACAGTCGTGCTGTTGCCACCACTATTCGCTTCAGCATCCCCGGTGCAGAGGAAGCAACGGTGAA
Organism: Candidatus Cloacimonadota bacterium; assembly: GCA_021157525.1. GTDB lineage: Bacteria > Cloacimonadota > Cloacimonadia > Cloacimonadales > TCS61 > JAGGWK01. Next base: position 59,564 of record JAGGWK010000007.1, read on the forward strand.
GATATTCAATCTGCGGGGGCAAGCTCTTGCATCCCGGAAAGTACGGCTGTACAATGATGCGGGAAGCATGAGCTGGGACGGCCATGACACCACGGGGAAACCGGTGGCCACCGGTGTATATTTCTATACCATAACCTCTGGAAAAATGACCGTTTCACATAAAATGATGGTTATAAAATAGACAAAAAGGAGTATATATGAAACAAATAGTTGGGCTAATGCTTATCTGCTTTATCGTTATCGGCTTATGGGCAAATCAAAACTTTACATTTAATGCAGCAAATTCGTATGAAAAGACAATCGTTGTCTGCTTCGATCGGGATGTTGTGGGAAATCGTGAAGGTATTATCAACGTGGACATCACCGATGGTGTGGTTCATACAGGAATTTCTGCCTTTGATGCCATGGCTCAAAAGCATCGCTTTGTAGATATGAAACAAACCGTAGATTTCATTCAGGATCTTGATTGGAATGACAATGGTATGTATCCCAGCTGCATTTATCGCATCAGTCTGGAAAGCAACGACAACATAGAAATTGCGTTGCGGGAAATGATGGAACAAGATTACATTCTCTTTGCAGAATATGATCCCATCCAGCGCATAGACTATATCCCCAATGATCCCAATTTCTCACAGCAATGGCATTTACCCAAGATATCCGCACCTCTGGCATGGGACTGGACTACCGGTGATGATGACGTCATCATAGGTATCGTGGATTCCGGCATCATGTGGAATCATCCAGATCTGATGGACAATATATGGGTTAATGAGCCTGAATTGAACTCTATCAGCGGCGGGACCCCTATGACCATCAACTGGTCAAACGGCACCGTAAGCGGCGGTAACGGTATTGATGATGACGGAAATGGAAAAACCGATGACTGTATCGGCTGGAACTTTTACAATCCCCAGAGCAACCAATCCTATCAATCCAATGCCAGCAACGACCATGGTACTCACGTGGCAGGTTGCGCTGGCGCTGTTGGAGACAACAGCATAGGCGTATCCGGTAGCAGTATGCATGTCAAGCTGATCTCATCCCGCCATGCACCCACCAGCCAAGCATCTCCCTATATCCAAAACGGCAATAACGGTATCTATTATTGTGCCCAGAGTGGCGCTGATGTTATCAACTGCTCCTGGGGCGGGACCGGTGGTTCTTCTCAGGCAAACTTAGCCATCAACTTCGCCGTTGATCACGGCGCAGTGGTTATTTGCGCTGCAGGTAATGACGGCACAAATAACGGTACTACTCACCACTATCCCAGTGATGCAACCAATGCCGTGGCCGTAGCCGCAACCGACCAATCTGATGTAAAAGCAAACTTCTCAAATTATGGCGAGCCTATCGACATCGCCAGCCCCGGTGTAAGTATTCTCTCTACCATTATTGCCGCACCCGGTTATGGTGGGATGCAGGGAACGTCTATGGCTTCACCGGTAGCTGCTGGGGTTGCTGCGTTGGTAAAAGCAACCCATCCCGATATGCTTCCGCTGGAAATCAAGGCTCGTCTGGAAGAATCAGCTGACAACATCGATGCGGTAAATCCAGACTATATCGGCATGCTTGGCGGAGGACGGATAAATGCCTATCGCGCCGCAATGTATGACCTTATCCCGGACCTCAACATAGAAACAGTGGTACTCGAAGAGCTCTCTGGTGATGGCGATAATGTGCCAAACCCCGGTGAAGAAATAGGCATCTCGATGGAACTCAAAAACTCCGACTTTGACGGCGGCACCTGGCTTACCGCCACTGGTATCTCAGTTATGCTCAGTTGCGATATCCCCGAAGTGGAAATTCTATCCAACACCATAACCTTCTCAGATATTCCCGGTGGTGCTCAGTTGTGGAATACCAGTGTTCCTTTCAAATTCCAGATTCCCGCCAATTCTTCACTACAAACCATCCCCTTCACCGCAACTATTTACGCAAACCTCGGCAATCCATGGCCCTACATCATAGACAAAGAATTCACCGTTGAAGTCGGCCTGGTTCAGGCTGGATGGCCTCTCGCCGTAGGCGGCGCCAGCACCTCGGCAGCGGTTATCGTCGATATGTTGGATAACGGTGTGCAGGAAACCGTATTTGCCGATAACAGCGGCAAAGTTCATGCAGTGATGTCTGACGGCACCGAAGCTCCGGGATTCCCAGTAGATTTAGCAAGTCCCATCAACGGTGCTGTGGCTGTAGCCAATTTCGCCGGTAATCCTGGCCGCGAAATCGTTGCAACTACCGAAGGCAACCACATTGTTGCCATCGCCAACGACGGCTCGATTATTTTCGACCATGATGCCGGCGATATTATCAAAACCAATCCCATCATCGCCGATGTGGATGGCAACGGAACCAATGAAATCATCGCCGTTACCATGACTGGTAACAAAGTCATCGTCCTCAACGCCGATGGAACCGACTTTGCTGGCTTCCCGGCAATTATGGATGCAGGTTTCCTGGCGTCTCCTGCTGTTGCCGATCTGGATGGCGATGGTAACAAGGAAATTCTCTGCAACACCATGACAGGTCAGCTTCACGCTGTTTCGTCTGCCACTGCTACCGACATCACCGGATTCCCGGTTGCTCTGGGCGCTGGCGCATGGAAAGGCCCCATCGTGGATAATATGGATGCCGATGACGAGCCCGAAATAGTCATCGCCAATCTCTTCGGAAAAATGATGATCTTTAACCATGATGCATCCCTGGCTATGGAACATCAGGTAACCGGCCAGATCAAAGGCTCTCCCGTTACCTACGACTTCGATGGTAACGGCACAAAAGACATCGCCTTTACCACCATGGCCGGCGATCTGCAGGTTATCGATACTGCAGGTAACAACCTGCCAAACTTTCCGGTAAACATCGCCTCAGGCTCGGAAGCTACACCCGTCCTGGGAGACATCGATAACAACGGCACCGTAGATATCGTAGTTGGAGACAACGACGGCTACCTGCACGCTATCGACATCACCGGCGCTGAAGTTGCCAACTTTCCCATCTTCTTCGGTGGCGAAAGTAACCTCACTACCAGCGCTGCTCTGGGCTATGCAGATGACGATGATGACCTGGAAATCGTGATTCCCAACGCCACCTCCTTCTATATGATAGACATCAAACACAGCGCCGGGCAATTACCATGGAAATGCTTCAAGGGAAATACATCCCGCACCGGAGATGCCTCTCAAGCCTACACTCCCAGCGGAAATACGGTGACACCGGTAGTTACAAATGAACTGGTGGGCAACTACCCTAACCCCTTCAACCCTACCACCACCATCCTGTATAACATGCAGCAGGAAGGCCCGGTGACAGTTGATATATTCAACATCAAAGGTCAGAAAGTGAAAACCCTGGTAAATCAACATCAGGATGCCGGAACCCATTACGCCGTCTGGAATGGCAACGATGACAACGGCAACAATGTTGGAAGCGGCATCTACTTCTACAAAATGCGTGCCGGGAAATACACTTCGACGAAAAAAATGATCCTTATGAAATAAGGGAATTTCGCCCCGATGCGTGAGTGTCGGGGCAACTTTTCCTTCCTTATGAAATAAGGGAATTTCGCCCCGATGCGTGAGTGTCGGGGCAACTTTTCCTTCCTTATGAAATAAGGGAATTTCGCCCCGATGCGCATGTGTCGGGGCAACTTTTTCTTTACTTGAAATAAAAACGTCCGGCCTCCTGGCAGGTTTTTCTCAACCTGCCAGGTGTTGCCGGAGCTTGGATCAATCCCCCTTGTAAGGGGGAATAAAAGGGGGTTTGGATGTCGGTTTTACTTTCATCCTTCGTCGATTGCCTCTGTAGGTTCATCCTCAGGAAGACGAACAAATCGACGATCTGACGTATCTTACAGCGATAATCTACTCCCATTGAGCTACACTCAACGGGCGCATAAATTTAAAGAAAGGGCGGCATGAACTGAAA
>JAGGWK010000080.1 GCA_021157525.1 Candidatus Cloacimonadota bacterium
CAAAAGCCCTTTAATGTACCAACCCTCATCAAGAAAGTGCGCAGTATTTTAGACGCATAAGAGGCCATATGTATAAAAAAGAGCCCGGTCTTGAGAAGCGGATATTTTCCCTCTACATCGGCATCAGTTCGATATTGATGTTACTGCTGGTAATAACAGAGTGGCAATTGGGGAAATACAAAATTACGCAATTTGAAAACCAATATATCACCAACGGTCTCCAAGACATGAATACCGCAACCACCGCTGCCCGACAGATCGTTTATTCTCACATAGACACCCTCTCCAACACCCCCACCCTTTCCCGGCTTGTACGGTTCCAGCGAGAAGCTCAGATCCGTAGACTTTTTGAAAAGATCAAAACCGATACCGCCGTCAACTTCATCATCATAGACAAACACCAAAACATTTCCTGCTGTGAAAACTGGGAACCGATAAAATCCTCTGTAGCAGACATCCTGCAAAAAAGCAAAGACGGCTCTGGAGGCTTCTTCTATTCTATCGAGTCCGGGATATTGTATGCCATAGGGTACGCAGCACTTCAGTATCAGGATGCCTATATCGGCACCGCCATCTGTACCTATCCTGTGGGGAACACATCGGCTTCCGGTGAAGATATCACCGAGCTCTACTCCCTCTTCCCTCTGCCGGACGGTTTGGCGCAAAGATATTCTTTGCTGGAAGTGAAACATATCGACCAGATAAACGAGCGGGTACGTTATTCATCCCGCAGCACCATCTATCGCATTTCTTCGGCCATCGCTGTAGGTGTGCAGCCTTTACCCGGTGTAAACAATGCAACGGGCGTGTTGGGAATGGTGCTGTATCATCGGGAATTCAATGACTTTATACAGCGGGGTTTGCGTTTGGCATTCCTCCTGATAATCGGCTTTTCGCTGATGTTGATGATCATCGTGGGAAATGTGGTGAGTAAAAGGACGCTCCATCCAGTAAAGTTGCTGAGCAAGCACATGCAAAAGATCAAGGAAAATCCCCGTCTGCTTCTGCCTTTTGACCATTCCTATCACGGGGTGCTGGGAGAGATGGTTGATACCTTTAATTCTATGAATAGATCTCTGGCAGACTATGGCCAATCGTTACTTAATTACAAGGTGACCACCGATAATCTGGATGCCGGTGTTTTCTGGCTTGATAATGAATGGAAGATTACCTTTTGCAATCCGGCTTTAGCCGTCATTTTTGAGGCCTACGACAAGTATGATGTTGTGGGACGGCAGTTTTCCGATTTTATCGTTTTGGATAATCGTACGTTAAAGCGCGCTCTGGCAGGAGAAGCTCGGGTGCCGAATTATGTCTTGAAGATAAAGGACAAGACGAAGTACATCATTATCAATTTGCGGATGATCGTAGAAGATGATGCCAAAAAGATAGTGGGATCAATTATAGACGTCACCAATGAATTGCAGGAGAAAAAAGCCCGTGAGACCTTGGAGATCGAACTGATTCGTAGCAACAAACTAGCGGAGATTGGCAGCCGGGTAGAAGGGATCGTGCACAATCTCAATTCACCGCTCAACACCATTTTAGGCTATGCCCAGCTTATGAAAAAAGTATATCCCGACAACCAGGATATCGACAAGATCATCGCTTCGGGCAAAGTCATTTCCCAAGATGTAAAATCCCTCTTCCGCAAGATACAGGAGGGAAGCATTTCCATGAAGCAACCGGTGGATGTGAACAAAATTCTTCGTCAGGAGATAGAACTACTCAAGCACAATCTCTTCTTTAAACACCACGTCACCCTGCATCAGGAACTGGAAGAAAACATCCCACTCATCCTGGCAGTAAGTGGCGATGTAAGTATGTGTCTTTCTAATATTTTAAACAACGCCATTCAGGCACTGGAGAAACGGCCTACCAAGGAGATATCGGTAAAAACTTTCACCTCCGGCAACATGGTCGCCATCCAGATACAAGATACGGGAATCGGGATTTCCGAGAGTAATTTCGATGTTATTTTTGAGCCGTTGTACACCACCAAGAAGAACAAAGGTGGCAGCGGATTTGGGCTGGGATTAGCCATCAGCAAACGCATTGTCGAAGACGTTGGCGGTAGAATAGCGGTAGAATCGCAGCACAACCATGGTAGTATCTTTACAGTGTATTTTCCAAAGTACCTGAGGTCAAATGAGGAATAATGGGAATGAATCAGAAGGAATTTGAACGATACGGAAGTCGCGCCAAGATACTCATCGTTGACGATGAATCCAATACCCGGGATATTTTTTCGCGTCATCTGATGGATGAATATGAGATTGATCAAGCATCTTCTGCCCAGCAGGCTTTGCAAAAGCTCTCACGGAACGAGTATCATATTGCCATGACGGATTTGGTGATGCCCGGTGAAGATGGTCTGGCATTATTGAAAACCATCAAAGCTCAATGGCCCCAGGTTGCGGTGATCGTGATCAGCGGAAAAGCATCTATCGAGATGGCGGTGGAGGCGATGAAATCCGGTGCAGAGGATTTTATCGAGAAGCCGGTGGAAGATCTGGAATTGATCAAAATCGTGATTCGTAAGATATTAAGGGTGAAGTGGCAATCCGAAGAGATCAAACGGCTTCGCACCATTTTGGCCAAGGAATTTGACGCCTCATCCATCGTTGGTAACAGCCTGCCCATCCAGAAGATTTTGGAGAAAGTAAGAAAAATCGCGCCACTGGACACCACCGTGTTGCTCACCGGCGAAACCGGCGTTGGTAAAGAGATGTTTGCCGACCTGATATTTCGCAACAGCAACCGCAAAGAAAAGAAATTTGTAGCGGTGAATTGCGGCGGACTACCGGAAAATCTGCTGGAAAGCCTGCTCTTTGGCCACAAAAAGGGCTCCTTCACCGGAGCTATCCGAGATAAAATCGGCTATTTTCAAGAGGCCAATGGGGGAACACTTTTTCTCGATGAGATCACCGAAACTACGCCGACCTTCCAGATAAAACTGTTGCGGGTATTGGAAAAAGGCGTTATCCGTGCCATCGGTGACGATAGCGACCAGGAAGTAAATGTACGCATCCTGACCGCAACGAATAAAAACCTCTTGGAGGAAGTAGAAGCGGGGAATTTCCGCGAAGACCTCTATTACCGCCTCAATGTGATAAATATCCACATCCCGCCTCTACGGGAGCGGGTGGAAGATATTAAACTCCTCGCCTCATTTTTTATAAAGACCTTTGCCCGTAAACACAACAAGCCAAACCTCAGCATCTCACTGGCCGCAATGTCTGTATTGCAGACCCGGGAATGGAAAGGCAATGTGCGGGAACTGAAAAATGCCATAGAACACGCCGTTGTCTTGTGCGCTCACAACCAGATTTTGCCGGAAGATCTGCCTGCCCATATCCTTCAGAAAAAAAACCATTCCTACCGTTTTAATGACAATCTGCTGGATTTGCCCTTTGCCACTGCGAGAGATTCCTTTGAGAAGCATTACCTCGAAGCACTGTTAGAATCCACCCATGGAGACGTCTCCATGGCAGCCCAACAATCGGGAATCAAGCGACAAAATTTGTATGAGAAGTTTAAAAAACATGAAATTAACATCGGTGCATTTCGTCCCAATGAGCAATAAATAAATCTACGCCTGAAGTTTCCCCGCCCATACATGGGAGAGGGTGGCTTGAACGCAGTGAAAGCCGGGTGAGATTCCATACAGTTTCCCTCTCCTCGCAGGAGAGGGTGGCTTGAACGCAGTGAAAGCCGGGTGAGGTCCCCCCGCCCACACCCTGCAGGTTTGGAAAAACCTGCAAGGTGGCCGGGCTTGTAATGTTTTTATGACACAACCCCGACTTGTAATGTTTTTATGACACACACCAAACATGTCACACCAAAGGGATATTTTCAACAATACCCCCTATCTTCTTATTTTTTGGCTTTTTACAAATAAATTTTATTCCAGGATGCTATGTGGCACATCTGTTGCGTAGAGAAACAGTGTTAATAGAGTGAGTTAACAAAGACCCTAAAAAACAAGGAGGATAAGAATGGGAACTCAACAGATTCTTTTAATCGTACTTAGTGTAATTATTGTAGGTGCTGCCGTAGCAGTAGGTATTCAGATGTTTAATGCGCAATCAACAAGTGCAACACGTCAGGCTGTGGCTAGTGATCTTCAAAGTTTTGCTACTATGGCTATATCGTATCTTCAGACACCCGCAAGTTTGGGTGGTGGAAATAACTCCGGCAGCAAGAGCTTTGACGTTACTAAAACAGGAAAGTGGTTAGGTTTTGATACTAAAACAACTGCAGATAATGACACCTTTGCAAATGACAACGCCACATATGTGTTAACTATTAGCACAGGATCACTTGTTATCACTGCAACGTATAAATCCGATGGCACTACAACATCTACGACGACCATCCCTACAACAGCTAAAACTCTGGCTGATGTAACAGTAGCCCTGTAACAGTACCTTTATCATAGATGGCAGATATACTCTGCCATCTATGATTTATAGTATGGAAAACGACTGAAATGCTATGACTTAGACGCTCTCAAACCACATCAAATGATTTGCCGGTAATGGAGAATTTGAGATTCAGATAACCGGAGAACAGGAGGTAACGATAGTGGCAACCACTCAATATGCAGATGTATCACCACAACTGATTATTTCGTTACCGGAGAATAAGCAGGAACTTCAGTGAGTAATGAATTCAAGTATCAGGGCGTTGCCGCCAATGGTAAAGCCATCCAGGGTGTACTGGTTGCAGATAGTTTGGGTAAGGCAAAGAAAAAAATTGAACAACTGGCACAACGGCACCGTGTAAAGATCAATACTATTTCCCCCCGCAAAACCTTTCTTTATACCGTTACGCTGGAAAACAAAAAAAAGAAAATCAAAGGTAGACAAAGTGCCTTCAGCAAGGAAGAAGTAGCCCAGGCCCTCAAGAAAATCGGCTATGAAAATGCGAAGATAGAACCGGTACTCATTGATATTAAGCCCAAAGTAAGCCAGGATCAGGTGATGATGTTTGTGAATCTCTGCTCCTTTTTACTCAAAGAGAAAATGAGCTATGATAAGATTTTACGACTCCTGGCAGAAGAAGAAAATAATCTTACCATGCGAGAAGCTCTAAAGAAAATAGAATCAGAGCTGAAGAAAGGGAAGGAAGGTACTGAAGTATTTAAAAAATACGAGCATGTCTTTGGTAAATTCCCGGCCTACATGCTGGGGCTTGCCACCAAGAGTGGTAACATGGCAGAAGTCTATGATGCCACAGCCAAGTTTATGGAGCGGGATGCCGAATATCGTAAAAGTGTTAAACAGGCATTGATTTCGCCAATGGCTACCGTAGCCCTAACGTTGGCCGCAGTTGCCTACTATGTACTCAAGATTTTCCCCGATACTGCCGGTATTTTCCTCAAATTTAACCTCAAGCTGCCGCCGATGACAGCCTTTACTCTGAAGATGAGTGATTACTTGCAGGCCACTTGGTGGATATGGCTCCTGGTAATTGCCATACCAATATCGGCTGTTCTCATGTGGTGGCGCACGCCAAAGGGCAAAGTGCAGCGAGATAAATTAATTATTAACCTCCCCATTATTGGTCACTTGATGCATAAGTCATCAATCGAGATTTTCTTCCGGGTTTTTGCTGCTATTTATTCGGGAGCAGAAAACAATATAGAGACCCTCTCTGCATCTGCAGAAGCCTGTAGAAATGCCTATATGGAAAAAGGGGTGAAAGAAATTGCCATCCCATTAATGCTGAAAGATGGTATGTCTCTAGTACCGGCATTGGCCAATGCCGATGTCTTTAACAGAAGCACTCTCAGCCGTCTCAAATCTGGCTCCGAAACCGGTAACGTTCTGGCGTCTGCCCGGCAGATTGCCAGCTTTTATGAAAAAGAAACCACCTATAAGATGGACAATCTCATCCAATACATACAAACCATCATCGGTTTCTTTATTGGTATTGTGATTACTCTTTTAACCATGGTATCGGCTGAAATTGCGTTAATCGATACCTCGAGCATGATGAACTGATGTTGAAACTAACCCGCTACTCTGAACTCCTTCTGAAGAAGGGAATCGTTGAAAAAGACATCCTGGAAAAAGCAGCCATCATTCAAGCCGGAGAGGCCGAAAACCCGAGGAAACTGGAAGAGATCCTGGTAACCGATTTCAAGATAGACCACGACCTTGTATATGGCACATTGGCAGAGCTTTATGCCTTTCGTAAGATAAAGATCAACACCGAACAATTTGAGTCTAACCAGCTGGCAAAGACTAAAGAGTTGCTGAACAGTTTCCCGGAAAAGCTCCGTAATGAATTAATATACAAGAAGATCCTTCCTTACCGGGCATCCACAGGACGCAAGGGCTCTCTCATCGTATTGGCAGTAGATACCACCGACCGCATTGTGCAGCAAATACCTTTGCAAACAGAGTATAAAAAGTACGAAGTTGTCTATTGCCCGTTGGCAACCATGGAACAACTCATCGGCATGGTAGCTCCTCAGAAAAATGAATTTTTGGAGATTCTGGAAGAAGTCGGCGAACAGATGAACGAGCTTGACGATGTTTCAAAAGACTCCGGTTTAGACGAATATGCCCTGGATGAGGAGATCAATAAAAGCCTGCTGGTAAACCTTTTTGAAGGCTGCATTCTGGAAGCAGTACGCCGGGGAGCCAGTGACATCCACATCATGCCCTTCGGCCGCTCAAGCGTGGATTTCTATTTCCGGATAGATGGCAAACTGATGCGCTGGCATCGTCAGGAAAACACTTCCCCGGAAGCCATGGCCGCCGTGGTGAAAGACCGCAGTTCCGGGGTTGACCGTTTTGAGCGGGACAACGCTCAGGACGGATTTACCCAGCGCCTGGTAGATGGCCATCTCATCCGTTTCCGTATATCCATCATACCTATCGTTTCATCGGAAATCGAGCGGCGCTACGAAAGTGTGGTTATCCGTGTTATTGATGACCGAAATGTGATCACCGATTTACGGAAACTGGGTTTCCAGGCCAAAGCTGAAAAAGACTTTTTAAAATCCATATCCAAATCAAAAGGGATTATCTTGGTTACCGGCCCCACCGGTAGTGGTAAAAGTACTACCTTGATGGCTGCGCTGTATAATGTTATCGACCCATCAAAATGCGTGCTTACCGTTGAAGACCCGGTGGAATACGTTATCCGTGGCGCACGACAGCTCAAAATCAGTCATAAGATGAATTTCGAAGAAGCCATACGCGCCATTTTGCGTCATGACCCAGACATCGTGATGGTGGGCGAGATTCGTGATAAAATCACAGCAGAGATCGCCATCAAACTGGCAAACACGGGTCATCTCACCTTCTCTACTTTACATACCAATGATGCGCCCAGTGCTGTTTCCCGTTTGTACAAAATGGGTGCGGAGCCATTTTTACTGGCCTATGCCATAAACATCATCATTGCCCAACGTCTGGTTCGCAAACTTTGCCCCGAATGTCGCCAACCCCTCAGCAAAGAAAAGTATCCTGCTGCCCTGGAAATGGGCATCACACAAGAAGAACTGGATAAAGGACTGGTTTACGAAGCTGGCCCGGGATGCAAAAAATGTAATGGGGGCTACAAAGGTCGTGTAAATATCTGCGAAGCCCTTTACTTTACTCCCGAGATCAGACAGTCCATCGTCAATTCCGGCAAAGAAATTGACGAAGATGAAATACGCCGGATCGCTGAAGAGCAAGGTATGCTCTCTTTGAAGGATTCCGGCCTCGACCGCATCCGCAACGGGCTCTCTTCTTTGGAAGAAATAGCCTACGCAACATCAGAGGATTAGGCCATGGGAACAGGACAAATGATTTTGGTGCTATTGGGTGCTATGCTTTTTTCATCCATCCTGATAACCACATACAATGGTCTGGCAGACCAGGCAGAGCTGACGTATAACGGGCTCAATCTTTTGCAGGCCCAAAAGCTGGCAAACCGCTATCTTCAGCAGGTGGACTCCGAGATTTTGGGAAATGTGGTTTCCTATGATGACATCTACACGACATATCACAATAACACCTCTTATATCTCAGATATGTTTAGCGGTATGACCTTTCGCACAAACATCCGGACTAATTACTGTGATGCAACCGGCGATACCACCGCAGCTGCCGGGTCCACCGATTATATGCGTGTGGATGTGCGGATTCGTTTCACTTCAGAATCCGGTAGATCCTTGCAGGCGGGTACTTCAGATGCACCCTTCAGCAGGGTGATAGCAAACCTGAACTTTTAGGGAGATTATATGGGTTCAATGTTAGATGTTATTGGCGCTACGATAATCGGCGCTGTTTTCATATTGGCCATGGTTACCGCTGTGTACAATGTGCAGGTAATCACCTACAATTCTAACATGATGCTCACCACCACCCAGATAACCGACAAGGTGATTACCGCTATCGATTCCTTTTATGTACCAAACCTGGGCCTGGGAGTGACATCCGGTGATGCGATAAAAGAAGCGGGAGAACATAGTTTTAAATTTAAGGGGATCATCGAAGGGTCCGTGATCGATACGATATTGATCCGCAGAGAAGGTACTGCAGGAAATTATACCCTTAATATCTACAAGGAGCTCCCCGGGGGATCGCTATCCCAACAGCTGGGACCCTTTAACCTTACCGACAGTGAAAACAATCTGAAATTCACCTATTTTAAGTATGTACTCAGCGGCGGCACCTACACAGCCACGCCAATTACCGGGAGTGCAGACATTCCCGATATTCGATTTGTACAAATAGACCTGGATATGAAACAAAATATGGTTCGCAATGATGTCGATGCCAGAGACCTGCATAATCACATACAAACATGGGTCTATTTTAAAAGCCTCTACATCACATTGGGGCCTTAATCGATAAATAGTTTGACACAATTCTGCTCGAACTGTTTTTTATGAGTGTAGATTTGTTCTTTTAATAGTTAAAGAAGTAAATGGAGGAAATATGGGAAAAGTCATTATTATTATGGCAGTCGTTTTTACGGTGATTTTTGCTACCGTAACGCTAACGATTAAATCCAGATCTAATGTAATTCCAGACCTTTTGACCGAAAGGATGGCATCAGATAATGCATCAAATTTAGGAGCGTATGCTTTGAAGTATGCAATATCTCGATTGAAAAAAATAGACAACTCACCTAAGGGCTCTGACCCTGGTGATATTATCGATCAGAGCACGGTGATAGCCTATGAAGGGACCTTTGAAGTTTTCTCCAATGGCTTTATCGACAACATCGTGTGGGATTTTGTGAAATCGGATGATTACTCCTATCCCGATGGAGATACCACGAAGGAACCGCAACAAAATGGCAACAATTGGGGCAAAAACCGCTATCGCTGGCGTGGTGGCTCTCATGCACTCAATACGACAATTTCACCTTTCACTTTCTCTGTGGCAAGTGTTACATCTATGTACCTCCCCGCAGCAAGAAGTGGCATTGGTACTCATGGACACAATGGCAACGGAAACAACGGCAATGGAAATGGCAATGGAAATGGAAATGGAAACAACGGAAATGGCAATGGAAACACCGGTACTGGAAACCAGGGCAATGGAAAACCCGTAGGCAATGCCGGAGGAAATTCCGGTGGAAACGGTAACGGAAATTCCGGTGGAAACAGTTATCAACATTGCTGGGCTTGGAAATATGCCTGGGGTCAAGATGGCAATGCGCCATCAGGATCTACCGGCGCTCAGGGAGATGATTATCGCATCGTACAAATCATTGCAGACGTCAGCTGGATTACCGAGGGCAAACTGTACACTCATCAGGCTGAAGCGGTGGTAGAACTGGTTGACGGCAATATCCAGGGAGTAATTGGTTACTGGCCCCTCGATGAAGGCTCCGGCAGCACTGTCACCGATCAATCTGACGTTGGTAATGAAGACGGTACATTGAAACATATGAAAAGCTCTGCCTGGGTTGACGGCTATGACGGAACCGCACTAAACTTCGACGGTTCAAACGATTATGTCGACCTTGGCAAAGGTGTGGATGACGATATCAGCACTGCCTTTACCGTGGCTTCATGGGTAAAGCCAGACAGGGCGTTTCTTTTTGACTGGGGCCTGATAGCCTGCAGTTCACACCAAAACGGTAGGAAAGCAGATTGGTATTTGAGAAATTTCGTGAATGATGTGAGCTTACCAAAATGGAGCTGGGATAGAGGCTTCTTTTGGGATCCTATTGCACGCTATACAAAATATGCCTTTGGAATACGTACCGGAAATAACAGCTACTCGGAAACCATAGTGAAAATGGATGCGTTGGCAAATCCATCCCTGGACATCTATGACTGGCATTATGTGGCAGGTACCTACAATGGAGACTACTCCAATTCTCAGGCAGAGATCACTGTTCAGGTGGTAGGCAAAGAACTTAAGAGTTCTAAGTTGGTAAGCAAAATGATCTCCCATGGCAATGATAACATCGTAGCTATTGGCGGTATCGGGCCCAATAGACGTAGGTGGTTTAGCCGTCTGCTCAACAGCCTTCGCTGCTTCGATGGTACACTGGATGAAGTACGGCTTCTAAACCGTTCGATGCCTGATGACGAGCTTGCATCAATGGCCATGACGACAGCCAGCAGCTCAGGAGGCGGGGACTCTTCATTCAAGATAGTATATTGGGATGACTAGGTTCAATTTCGATTTTGTAGCAGATACTTCATAATATAACAGGGAGGTGAGTATGGGTAAGGTAACATTGATTTTAGCTGTTTTGTTTATTACCATACTTATCTCTTTTTTTATTCACTTTTCGGAAAATCCCCCCATTGTGGCAGAACTTTCTTCAGATAACGTTGAACGTTCCAATGCCAGGAATATCAGCAATTTTGCCCTGCAATACGGCATCCAGCAACTTCTGGATGGCAATGTAACCTTTGCCGACAGTACCCATGGCATGATAAATGATTTCTCGTCTTTTCGATCATTGGAAGGGTATGTTGACAGTATAAAATTTTCAAACAACACAACCACTGGAACCATTACAATCGAATCTTTCTCCCGTGTTGGCAAGTACCGGCACAGAAGCAGCGCCGAGATAGAAATCGTTCTGGGAACCGACGCTCTTTCAAACATCACAGCCGCCATCGTGACAGGCGGCAACATCACCCTCAAAGCAAAGTCGGTTATCACCGGTGACATCCATGTAGAGACCGAGCTCAATTTTGACGAAATTCTGGGCATGACCAGGGAAAACCTCATTGCTCATGCACAAAGCATCGGAGCCTATTTTGTAAACCCGCCAAACAGCCAGGCAATGACCGACAGCCTGATGTGGGTTGATGGTAACTTCAAAATTACGAACAATTGGACAGGAAGCGGTATTCTCATTGTAGATGGCGACCTTGATGTTGCGGCACAGATGGAATTTGATGGAATCTTGATCGTTTTTGGCCATCTTAACATGGCTGCATTTTCTTCTATAACCGGGGCTGTATTCATCATCGGTGATGAAACATCTACCCTGAGTAGTCATTCTGAAATCGTCTTTGATGCGCAAGTGGTGAGCAGTTCCTTCAGCTCACTGCCATCCAATGCTTCTTATAAAATACTCTATTGGCGAGAATAAAAGACAGGTGAAAAAACAATGGAAAAAAAGCAATTAACCCCCGAAGTCAGTATGTACCAATGGTGGTCTAAAATCCGCTGGTTCATCATCTTGGTAATGTTTGCCGTTGGCATTCTGAGAGTTGGACAAATTCATCAAACCTTCCCGGTGATGGTCTTCATCTTAACCTTTGTGGGGATGGCAGTTCTCAACTTCCTTTTCCAATTGCAAATAGTAAGTTCGAACAATTTCTTTGGAACAATACAGATTGTGTTTGATATCGTTTTTGCCACCATGGTCGTGCACCTCACCGGAGGTCTCGAAAGCTCCTTTGTGTGGATTTATCTGCTGGCGGTTATCACCGCTGGCTTCGGTATCGAGCGTGCTGGGGGATTTATTGCAGCAATGATCAGTAGTTTCTGCCTGCTTCTGCTCATCCTGAGCTACAACTACGGTTGGCTGATTCAGGTTGATGGCCGCACCTTTAACACCGATGTCCCCACACAGACCATTTTTCTTATTTCCTATACGGGATTGTTCAACGGAATGGCTTTCATCGCAAGTTTTGTGGGTGACACAATCAAAAAGCTTGGCAGTGGCCACGATAACAGTAAGAAATCTGGCATATTAGCTGTAGAAGAACTTTCTCCAGAAGAACAGAGTGAGTTGGAAATCAAAGAAAATCTTGACGCATATCACGAGTTGGTGCAGTTAGCAACCACAATGTCGAGCCTTGATCACGACATAAACAATCATCTTACGGTGATTTCATTATCAACACGGCGAGTGAAAAAGGCAGCAGACGATTATCATGATGAGAAGTTACAAAAATCGAGTGTACAGATGACGGAAGCACTCAAACGCATCCAGAATGTATTAGGCGAATTTGAGAAGCTTAAGCAACAAGAGCTGGTAGCAAAAGAACGACAGAAACGACAGGGATAGAAGATGAAAAAACACATATTAGTAGTTGATGACGAACAATCAATACGAGAGGTTTGTAAGGACTTTCTCGAAGAAGAGGGCTACAAAGTATCTCTCGCGATTGATGGCCAGGATGCTCTGGAAAAGATGGACTATGACGATTTTGACCTCTACATCTTAGATATGAACATGCCTCGCATTGGTGGCTTTGAATTGATGAAGAAAATCAAGAAGAAGCATCCCCTCGCCGTTATCGTGATACTCACCGGATATTCCAGCATTGAAGGTGCAGTGAAAGCCGTGCATGCTGGCGCTTTTGAATATATCTCCAAACCCATAAACGCAGACGAGCTGATGGATGTAGTAAGTCGGGGCATGAAATACTCCGAAGACCTCTATGGGCCTCTGCAACAAGCCTTCGATCCCGGTACAAACACCATCACCAAAGGTGAACCAAACATTCTGCATGGTTTTTCTCCAGAAGATAAAATGGAGTTTATGGCCCTGGGGCGCCTCCAAAAATACGAGATCGGCGACATCGTTCCCCTTTCTGATGAAAAATACGGCAGCATCGGTATCCTCGAGAGCGGGGAAGTCTCAGTCTGGCTGAGCAATACCACTGTGGATTACCTGCAAAAATGGGATTCCTGGGGTGAAGAAAACTTCATCCTGGCAAGCTCTATTGTCACGGTTTTACGTGCCGAATCCACGGTAAAAGTGCGTCATTTTACCCGTAAACAGCTATTGGACTTCTTTGCCTATAAAGGAGAAAAATTGTTCAAGCGGTTTATCATAAACCTTGTAAACGCAATCTTCCTTAAATGGCGTAAATCCGTACAACGCATCGTGATGCTGAAACTGGTCACCGGCGATAATTAGAATTTGTAAAAATGAGGAGATTATGAGTTTATCATTCACCCCGGAAATGCAGGTAACGCTTCCTGAATATCTCCACGGAACTGCCCGTTTTCAAAACATCAATAAACTTATATCTTTCAATGCTCACTGGAAAAAAGAAGCCTACGATCACCTTACCACTTTTTTACGCCATATGCGAGAAATCGAAGCTTCAGATATCGACATCGGTGGCCCGGGAACAAAGGGCTACATCTGGTATCGGGTGTTTGGGAAAAAGTCTCCCGACAAAACCCTCCCCCGCTATTCAGCAGACGAAGTTACGGCAATCCTACTGAGCATACTCACTGACGAACAGAAAGTATCCCTCTTTAAAAACAAAAATGTCGATTTTTCTCTGAGCACGAAACTTGCTGAAGATGAACGGCCAAGCCGCTTTCGTGGTGACGTGTACTATGAAAATAACAACCTCGTAGCAAACTTCCGCCGCATCAATCAAACCCTTTTTCCCATAGAAAGTATGGGGTTTCCTGAGCCGATTTTGCAGCGGATGAATATTCTCTATGAGAAATCCGGACTGGTCCTGGTTACCGGAATTACCGGATCGGGAAAAAGTAGCACCCTGGATGCCGTGGTAAACCTCAACAACAGCTCAAGCGATTCTCACATCGTGATCATAGGTAATCCCATCGAGTTTGTGCATGAATCAAAGCGGTGCATCGTGCGGCATCGTGAAATAGGCGAGGACGTGATAAGTTTCCAGGCCGGGGCAATCGAAGCCCTGCGCCAAGACCCTGATATCATCGTCGTTGGTGAGATGCGGGACCCGGAAACAATCGCCACCGTGCTGGAAGTTACAGACAGCGGTCATAAAGTGTTTACAACGATGCATACCAGTTCTGCCATAGACAGTATTCACAGGATCGTGGGAGAATTTCCACCCCGGGAGCAGGATCGTATCCGCTTGCGTCTGGCAGACACATTAAAAGTTTGCATCTCCCAGAAACTGGTCCCCAGTAAAGACGGAAGACGAGTGTTGGTAAAAGAGATTCTCTCGGTTACAGAATCGGTAAAAGCAGCAATACGCAACCAGAATATTGGTGAAATCTATCAGATGTTAACCGAAGGGAAAAAATACGGGATGCTCACTCTGGAGCAAGATCTCTTCGATCATTATCGCAAAGGAACAATCACTCGAGAATCAGCATTGAACTTTGCTAACAACCGGAAGCGCATGGTGCAGCTTCTTTCATACTAGAAATTATGGCAGTAAAGAAAAAACGTTATTCTTTCGGGATTTTTCAAGACGGCCTGAATATCAAGATCGCCCAACTGGGGTGTAATAATGGGGTCGTTCGTATCCAGAAGCTTGAAGAAATTGAGCTCAAATATCCGTTGTATCTCAAAGAGACACCTCGGGATATGGAATTTGACGATTCTGCCGAGTTTACTCTTCCGGACATCGATGATCAGGATGAATTCAGCATACCTGAATTTGAAGAATTTGATACCGCCGATACCTTGGAAGAGATCACCAAAGAAGAAGCGATCACCGGCATTTCTGAGCTGGAAAAATTTGTGATGAAATTCAAACTGGAACGTGGCCGATTGGCCATGAACACCAGTGATGACCAGATATCCTATCATCCCTTTGATGCCGATTTTGCCCATGGTAACCTGCTTAAAAAGCTTAAGCACGAATATCTCTCAAAAGACGAACTCAAAAAAGGGAACTACTCCCTGGATTACATAATCAATCCGGATAAATCCGGTTTGGCTTTTGTACATCGAGGCCGTTTTGAGCTCTTGGACGCTCTGCAGGAGATCAATCCCATCGTCTCGAAAAAGAGCTTTTACTACGGGTTCATCGACACCAATGAAATCGCACTGATTAATCTGGTGCGGGCAAATTATGAATTCCCCGAAGATGAATATGTGCTTATCCTCTACATCGGTATCGACTATAAGGTAGGTATCGTGATGAGGGGGGGGAATCACTTACGGACATTCCCCCTCATTGTTCCCGAGTCTGATCCAATTACCATGCGGCAAGCGATTTACTCCAAAGTGATGCTGGAGCAGGAAACCAGCAACACCTTAATTTCCCAGAATATTGTTTTGGCCGGTGACTATGTTACCGATGATGATTTGGAGTTTTATATCAGTAAAAACCGGGAGGGTCAGCCTGCTGTACGCCTGGAGCTCATCAACCCCGATATCATTTTAGAAGACGGCGTGAGCTATCCCAAGGATAAAATTGCTCGCTTTGCCATACCGCTGGCTCTTGCCTGGCGCGCCATGCATCCTCGATACAAAGATTTTTATAAATGCAACCTTCTTCCCCGTAGTATCGTGGAAGGACAGAAGTATTTTAAGATCGGATGGCACGGGTTTTTAGTGATGGCACTGATTTTTTTCTTTGCTCTTTCGGGAACAACAAAGAACCTTCAGCTCAAACAGGAGCTGGAGCAGGTGCGGCAACTCAATAAAGGCCTGGAAGTGGAATTACGGGAAAATCGTGGCATCATCGCCAAGCTGAATCAGGTGAAATCAGAACTTTCGATATTGCAGGAAAACCTGAAGAAGATCACAGAAATCACCGGCAGAAAAAACCAGTGGCACTACATCCTCACCATGCTTTCAGACACCATGAGAAGCAAAAAAATAAGCTGGATATCAAATCTGACCGGTAATGATCAGAGTTTTGAAGTTTCGGGATATTCTACCCAACGTAGGAACATTATCGATTTTTCTCAGATGTTCCCGGATGGTAGGATCACTGCTATCAACGAACATGAGATTGCAGACATTCCCCTGTGGGAATTCAGTATCAGCTTTTCCTATCCCGACCCTGATGATATCATGAAGGAAAAACGCACCGACATCCATACAACGGAGGTGGTACCAATGGAACAGGTGGCAGTTGCACCAAAAGCTGAATCCAAGCCTCCGGTGCAAAAAAACCTTCATGGTTTTGAAGTGCAGCTCCTCGCCAGCAAGGATTATAACCAGGTAGAGTCCTTGAAAAAAATCGTGGACGCTGCCGGTTACTCTACCAGAATCGGCATCTTTACGACAAAAGGAGCAACGATTTACCGGCTGAGGATAGATACGGTGCTGTCAAAATCAGAAGCCATCGCTTTAGGTGAGACGGTGAAGCGTTCTATTCCGCAGGTATCGGATTATTGGATTGATAAAGCCACAGAGGGACCTTCGGTAACGGAGCCCGGTAACAGGGTTGTATCTGCCACGCAACCCGTCACCTACAACGAGCTGAAAAACCTCTATTACAAGGGAAAATACCAGCAAGCTATTGATGGTTTCAGCGCATACCTTACGGCACATCCATCCCACCCGACAACCTACACGGTAACCTACCTGATGGGCGAATGTTACTATCAGTTGGGTCAATTAAACAAAGCTATAGAGTATTTTAAAAAAATAGAAACTCAACGAGGCTCCAAACATCCGGACGCCCTCATCATGCTGGGAAATTGCTATTATAAAATCGGAGACTTTGAGAATGCAAAAGGATATTGGACAACGCTCACAACCAGTTATCCATCACACAAATACAGTAAAATTGCAATGCGCAAGCTCGCGCAATTAGAAAATTAATATGCCATATGTAATACGTAATACACTGATTTTAACTGGATTGTTGATACTGATCTTGCTGATAAGTACAGTAACCAATGCCTTTACAAACAAAGACATCAAAGCTATTCGGGCAACCTACAATCAAAACCGGAAAATGCTCGATAATTTGAAGCGTACAAATCCTGATCTGAACAATCAAGAACAGATCATGGCCAGTCTGGAAGCGACCAGACAACGAGCACGGGATAACAATAAGCTGTTTATCAAGGAAGACAACCCCACCATCACCTTTCAGTATCTCATCGATATTTGTGATGTATTTTGCCCTGATGTGGAATTTAACTTCCTCATCAAGGGGTCGGGAATTTCTCCCAATAATGTCAATTTCAACGCCTATGAAATCAATGGTGATGCATTGCTCAGTTCTTTGCATTTCTTTATTTTCCAGTTGGAATACCAGTCACCATTGGTCACGATAGAAGACATCCAGCTTTCTGAGCAAAATGTGGCAGAAGATGATCGCGTCTCCTTCTCTTTCATGATGAACGTCTATTATGATCCGGAAAATGGCGTGGACATCAATGAGATCAAGACACGGCGTTTTACCTTTAATGACCTGGCCTATAATCCCTTCCGCTCCCGCATTTATCAGGCCCGCAGCGGAGAAGGTGATGAAAACCTTATTAATGTCTTCAATCTCGAATTAATCGGCCTCACACCGGAAAAAGCCTTCATCCGCAATGGAGATGGCAAGATACTTACATTGGAAGCCGGTGATAAAGTAAAATGGGGATATGTGAATTATATCGATTGGAAGAAACAGTTAGTCGCTTTCAAGATTAACCGCATCGGTATCAAACAAGATTATATCGTATATTTAGATAAGTTTAAGCAAGAAGAAGCAGATCGGTATCGTTACTCAAACAAGGATAGACTATGAAGCGAATGTTAATTAGTTTTTTACTGATTCTCCTGGTAGTATCAGCATTTTCACAGGATATAAAAACGGCTGTACCGTCGGCAGAAAAGATTACATTATCACGGGACAACAATTTTGCCGATGCACTGAACATGCTGGAAGAACTCTCCCGGGAATTTGCCGGAAAGAAGATCATAAACATGAGCTCTTACGAGGGGACTATCGATATCAGCATCAACGAGATGTATTGGCTGGAAGCCCTTACCGTTCTTGCATCCCTGCACAATCTGGTGATGGAAGAGCTTCCCGGAGCATATGTGATAAAAGATCCTGTGGAAGAAGAGGCAACATCACCGGAGGAAGAGCTTGGCATCAAGCCCGATACCGAACAGATAAAAATCAGCGCCATATTCTTTAAGGTCGATAAATCCTTCCTCAGCTCTCTGGGCATCGACTGGTCGACCCTATCCAATGGCGAAGTGGTTGCCTCAGCTGATTTCGCATCTGCCAATAAAGTGGTGGATAACTTATTTACCGTTTCAGGTAACACATCGTTGGAATCCGGCGACGTAACGATAAGTATAAATACACTGCTCAAAGTGATAGAATCGAACCAGTTAGGCTCGGTGATAGCCCGTCCAAATATGGTTGTGTTATCGGGAAAACGGGGATTCATCCAGGTTGGTGAAGACTTCTCTATAAAGTCCACAGATAAAGATACGGGTGAAGTTACCGA
Organism: Candidatus Cloacimonadota bacterium; assembly: GCA_021157525.1. Lineage (GTDB taxonomy): Bacteria > Cloacimonadota > Cloacimonadia > Cloacimonadales > TCS61 > JAGGWK01. Next base: position 18,591 of record JAGGWK010000080.1, read on the forward strand.
TAAATTTTTCTCTACTGGTACCATAATGGAAGTAACACCCACTATCATCAAAGATGAGGATAATGAGGCGATTCATTTGGTTACTCGGGTAGAAAAAAGCTCAGCAACCCCGGGAGAGATCAGCACCATTATAAACCGAAGCACATCCAACACGGAGCTACTGATGTATGATGGTGAAGAACAGGTTATCGGGGGACTCTATAGTACCGAAGAGACCATCGTTCGGAGTGGTATTCCCTTCCTTAAAGATCTTCCCTGGTGGGTTCTTGGACTGCGTTATCTTACCGGGTTCAACAAAAAAGAGCATAATGTTCGGGAGATGATAATCATCATCAAAGCAGAGATAGTAAAGCCCATTTCAGACCGCGTTAATGAGTCAAGATCGCTTAAACAACGGTTGAAAGAGCATCAGGAAGAAACATCAAAATCCATAAAAACCATGGAAGAATTGATAAAGGAATAATGATGAAGGACAAAATCATTTTTATCATTCTCGGGGTGGCAGCAGCATTAATCGTATTTTATGGATGTGACCTCACTTCCCCGAATGACACCGGCGCACCCTTCAATGTTTCACTGCAAGAGATAAACGATTCCACGGTGAAGATATCGTGGTCTTATTCAGCAACAGCGGGGGACACCATCACATTCACCATCGCCCGCAAAGTCGGTGAATCAAGCTGGGACGAAACCTACGATACCGTAGAAGATACGTACCACTATTTTGATAACATAGATATTGCCGACACTCTGGTGTATGGTTACAAGGTAAAAGCCTACAACGCTTCTGAAGAGACAGAATCGCCATTTTCTTCGGCGGTTGCTCATATCTCGAATACTGCAGCTCCTACCGACCTGGTTATTTCGCAGCCAACCGAGGATGCACTTCTCCTTACCTGGCAGGATCACTGTCTGGGTGAAGAGGGATTTTACATCGACCGGAAGCAGGGAACTGCTGATTGGCAACATAAGTATGCATCCCTGGATGCAAACACCACCACTTTCACCGATGCCGCTGTGCTATACGAAGATGTGATTTATTCGGTGTATGGCTATTTTGGAGACGAAAAAACTCCCGCTATTGCAGACACGGTGGTAGCCACATTGGCAGCACCCTCTGCCCTTACTCTTACAAAGCCCTTTGATACAAAGGTATTGCTTCAATGGACGGATAACAGCAGCGTTGAAGAGGGATTCCGCATCGATCGGCGCATCGGCTACGGTGGATGGGAAGAGGCAGTGGCTACCGTACCAGCCGATTCCACCCGCTGGATGGATGATATCACTCTGCCAGCGGCAACCGTTACCTACCGCATTGTTGCCTACAACGGCACTTTCAATTCGCTTATATCAGAGGAAGCGACCACCAATGTACGCATGGATGTCATCGGCGCTATTGCCACTCCGGGAAACGCAACCAAATTATCCGTGGATTACCTCACTGTGTATGTGGCAGATTATTATGGCGGCCTGGCAATTATCGATTGTTACAACCCTGACCAACCCGCCATCGTCAGCACAGTCAACCTGCCAGACAGGACCCTGTCTGCGTCGGTGGATGGAACATTTTTATACACCACGGGAAACAGCGGATCCTTCCCGGGCTTACTCACCAAAATTGATGTAAGTAACATAGCAAGTCCGATAATTACCGGAAGTACAGCGACAAACGGCATTGCCAATGACATCGCTATCAGTGGAGACCATGCCTTTGTGGCAGAAGGTGAAAATGGCCTTTCGGTGGTGTATGTATCATCCTCTACCCCACTGCCGGTAACAACTCTCTCCATCCCGGGAAATGCAAAGAGCCTCACAATATCCGGCCAATACGCTTTGATAGCCACGGCTTTAGGTGGCATCTCGGTGGTTGATATCGTCGATCCCAACCTTCCGGTATTGGTGAGCTCCATGCCCACCAATGGCCTTACACAGAATATTGTGACAGCGGGAAATTTCGCCTATACTGCCAATGGTGAAGAGGGGATGGAGATTATCGACATCACCATGATAGCATCACCTGCATCCTATGCAACACTGCCTACCGGAGGCTTCGTCTCTGACATTGCGGTGGCAGATGGCTATGCCTACGTACTGGATAAAGAGCAGGGACTGTATATTGCAGATATCGCAAACCCTGCTGTGCCAACAATCATCGGCATCCTGCCTATGGAGACCCAGCCTGTAGCAATAGAGGTATCCGGCAGCTATGCCTATATTTTAGATAACCAAGGTTTAAAACTCATACAAATTAAAGAATAGGGGGATTTATGAACAAGAGAATCATGGTATTTGTACTATTCCTGAGTCTATGTATTGCAGGGTATTCCACCGATGTCATCGGGCCACAAAGTGGTGTCTGGACACTGGCGAACAGTCCCTACAATGTTACCGGCGAGATAAACGTCCCGTTGAACCAAACACTTACCGTTGAGCCTGGGGTACAGGTTATCTTCGGTGGACACTATAAGTTCATCATCAATGGCCAGTTATTAGCTGATGGTACAACGGCAGCTCCCATTGTTTTCACAGCCACAAACACGGTGGACGGGTGGCATGGTCTGCGGTTTATCGATACCGAAACCAACAATCAGCCTGCATCCAGCATAAGCCATGCACTTCTTCAATATGGCCGTGCAACCGGTGTTTCTCCGGATTACCGTGGCGGTGCTCTCTATTGCGATGCTTCCACCGACCTCACATTGGAAAGTGTCGTCATTACCGATTGCTCCGCAGTAGGAAATGGTGGCGCCATCTATCTGGATGATTCCGATATCACCCTTATCGATGTTACCATATCCAACAACACCGCTGCCGGCGGCGCTGGTATCTCGATGACAAACTCCAATCCTGAGATCAGCGGAAGCGTCATCACCAACAACACGGCAACCTACGATGGAGGCGGCATCTATTGCAACCTTTCAAATCCAAACTTTACCGACGTTGAACTATCAAAAAATACCACTACCTGGAACGGCGGCGGCATAACACTTTTCAACAGCTCATCGGTCGATTTGATTAACCTCACAATCGTAGACAACTTTTCCCCTCAGGATGGTAGTGATATTGCCGTGATGTATAATTCTTCGGCAACGCTGCTCAATTCCATTATCTGGAATTTTGCTGGAAACGGTATCTATATTGAATCGAATTCTTCGATGGCCGCAACCTATTCCGACATCAAGAATGGCACTGGAGAAGATTACTTCGGTACCGGATGCGTCGATCTGGATCCTCTCTTTGCTGATTATCCCAACGGTGACTATCACCTTACCTGGGCCAATGCACCCACACCAGATGAGACAAAATCGCCCTGTATAGATTCTGGTGATCCAGATGGCAGTCTTGATCCCGATGGCACACGGGCAGACATGGGTGCCTATTATTACGTCCAATCAGGTATCACTGGTGTAGTTACCATCTCTGGTGGCACCGGTAATGTGGAAGATGTAGAGATCACCGCTGATGATGGCACCACCGTTACCACTACCAATCCAGACAGTGATGGCAATTATCATCTGCTGGTGGGCAACGGAACCTATGACATCACCGCATCTCTGGATGGCTACAATTCACAAAACTACAATAATATCGTTGTTAATGATCAGGTCGTCATCCTCAATATCACCCTCACCCCTCCCCTGCCAGGCATCATCAATGGTATCGTTGATTTGGAAGGAAACGGTGACATCCTTCAAGTCGTTATTTCCGCCGGAGACATTACCACAAACCCCTACGCTGTAGAAGATCCAACACAACCCGGCGTAATCGATCACTATGAATATGATCTCGAACTTTCTCCCGGACTTTATGATGTCACTGCAACCCTGGACGGTTATAATCCGGAAACCCTGAACAACATCAGCGTAAATTCCAACCAAACCAATAGTGGTAATGATTTCTACCTTACCATCATCCAGGAGGACGGTACAATCACCGGTACCGTTACTCTGGTGGGTGGCACAGGAGATGTGACGCAAGTAACCATTACCGCAGGAGGTGAAACTACCAATCCCATCGCGGACGGCACCTATTCTCTCACTCTTCTCAATGGCAATTATCCTGTGACTGCATCTCTGGATGGCTACTCTACCGTCACCCTCAATGACATTCCCGTCATCGCCTTCCAAACGGTTGGAGATATTGACTTCTCCCTAATCGACGGATGGGATCCCGTCACGGGCACCCAATATATTACCACCTTGTATGCCACTACCGATTACGACGGTGACTTTATCACCGGCGAAGGAATGAATCAGCTGGCCATATTTGATGCATCTGACAATTGTCGCGGAAATGCCATCTGGATAGAGGGAAACCATCCACTGTGGAACAATTTCTGGCCTCTTGAAGGATATTGGTATCTCTCCGTTGTAAGTAATGATAATTCGGGCACCGAAGCACTTAACTTCAAATTCTACAACGAAGATGATGGTACAATAAATAACTGCAACGAAACCCTGTACTTCCCGGAAGATCCCAACAACGATGCAGCTGTCAACCTTACCATCCCTTCTCCTGACCATACCCAAACCTTCGACTTTATGCAGGAGTGGAATTGGTTCTCCTTCAATCTGCATCCCGCCATATCCCTTGTGGCTACCCTGTTTGATCCCATATCTTCTGTGGCAACGGGTAACATACAGCTGAAACACGGTGCTACTTCTATTACCTATTGGCTCGGTAGCTCTGCCTGGGTAGGTGGACTGCAAAACGTGCAAGATGGGGATGGCTACAAAATGCAACTTCCCGCTGCCTACGATGGCTTCACATTAACCGGTACCCGGATAAATCCGGTTACCCATCCTATCACCATGGGATATCACTACAACTGGCTGGGATTTTATCCCTACACCTCAGTATCTCTGGAAGATGCCTTTGTAGGGCTGCAAAATCCGGTAACCGGCGCACAAATCGCCGTGACTGATACCATGATTGTAAAGACCCAAACCAAATCCGCTGCCTACTACGGCGGCTGGATCGGTGACCTTACCGTGATGGAACCCGGCAAGATGTATATGGTGTATTTCCCTACCACCATGGTGGCAAACGATACAACCTACGTCAGCCTGGCCTATCCTCCCATTTCCGAGACAACCCGTGGTGCCGTAGAGGTAACCACACCAAATCCTGCAAATTGGGAACTTATGCAGGGCACCAAGTCAAACATGATCGCTCTTGCGTCCATTCAGACATCCAGCGAAGACTATGCTGTAGGAGTATTTGACAGCCAGGGTAACTGCCGTTCCATCGGTAAAGCCTACAACGGATTCCATTACTTTACCATAGTAGGAAACACCCCCGATGAAGAGCTCTTCTTCCATTTGTATGATGTGACCACAGCTCAAACCTTCATCAGCAAGACCTCCATCACCTTCCAGGAAAATGACTTCCTGGGCTCGACACGCAACCCGATGGAAATCCGTTTCGAAGGCTCCGCACCCGGTGTTCCCACCACTCTCAATCTGGAACAAAACTATCCCAATCCCTTCAACCCGACGACAAATATCAGTTACTCCATCCCACAGGATGGCCATGTAACGCTGCAAATATTCAATACCCGTGGTCAATTGGTTGAGACCCTTATCGACCAGCATCAAAAGGCTGCATCCTATAATGTCAGCTGGGATGCAGAAGGCCAAAGCTCAGGCATCTACTTCTATAAGATGTCCTTTGGAGATCGTGCCGAAATCAAGAAATGCATCTTGCTGAAATAGCAACCATGTCAGTTCATAACCCCGAAGTTATAAACCACTTCGGGGTTGTGACACATCCAAGGAGAATATCATGAAACGAATTCTAGCACTTTTACTCTTCAGTGTGTGCATCATCGGCCTGATAGCTGAAGTTCCGGACTGGGAAAAAATCAGCGGAACGCAGTACTCTATGGTGATGATCTCGGAAGTATGGTTCAATGCGCAACCCTTCACCGGAAGCGGAGAAAATATGCTGGGAGCTTTTGGTCCCGGAGGAGAATCCGATTGCCGTGACGTTGCCCTCTGGGATGCAAATGGCTATTGGTACTTCACTATCGTAGGTAATATCAATGGTGAAACTATCGCCTTCAAAATCTATGATGAAGCCACAGACACCGTGTACGATTGTGCCCAAACCGTTACCTTCCAGGATAACCTGCTTATTGGTTCACCCTCTGCCCCCTACACCCTTTCAGTGGGAACCAGTAATATAAGCGGCCACGTTACTCTGATTACCACCACTCCTCCCATGGGAACGGTGAGCGATGTGAATATAACCAACGGAAACTCCACCACCCATCCAAACCAAAATGGTGAATACCTGCTTCCTTCCCTGCCTGGCATCTACACCATTACCTTTTCCATGCCCGGGTACAACACGGTTACCTACACCAATATTGTTGTGATTCAAAACCAGACTACCGAAAATATCGATGCTACCATGATCGACTGGGAACCCATCGGCGGTACCCAATACAGCATGGTGGTGATGGCAGATATAAACGTGGGAGACCAGCTTTTTGTGAACAATCCCGATAACTTCGCTGCCGCCTTTGGCCCCGGAGGAGATGCAGATTGCCGCAGTGTTGCCGTATGGCAAGAGCCTAATCCACCCTATTGGGATGGCTACTGGTTCTTTACCATCGTTGGCGATACTCCCGACGAAGAAATCAACTTCAAGATTTACGACAGCAGCCAGTCAGTGGTATATGAATGCATGGAAACGGTGAACTTTGCGGATAACAACACCATCGGTTCACCCGACACACCCTACCCCTTACATGTAGACCTGAGCATCGATCAACAGATTCCTCTGGATACCGGCTGGAACTGGATTTCTTACTATCTGGAGCCGGAAAATCCAGCTATTTCAGAAGTCTTTGGCTCTATCTCATCCAACATATTCCAAGTAAAAAGCCAAACCCAATCTGCTACCTACTACGCCGGTTTAAACAGCTGGGTTGGAAACCTGCTTTCTGTGGAAAACGGCAAAGGCTACCTGGTGTACATGAACCAGCCCGAGCCCGATTACTCACTTCACGGAGTTCCCATTGCTCTGGATACTCCCATTCCCTTGGATGAAAACTGGAACTGGGTGGCATATTATCCCCGCTCCATCCTTGGTCTGGATGCATCCATGCTTAGCGTGATAAGCAATGTAAACCAGGTGAAGAATCAAAACCAGACAGCACAGTACATAAACCCGCCTGGCGCATGGGTAGGAGATTTGCTTTATATGCAGCCTTCGGTAGGTTACAAGATTAAGATGAACGCCCCGGATGTTTTGGTATATCAAGGTACCGAAGAACTCCATCCCGACATACCAGAACCTCCTGCTACCGATGAAATCCCTGACTGGGAAATCATCACCGGTACCCAATACAGCATGGTGGTGATGGGACATGTGCTCAATAACAACGTTCCCTTCGAGAATTCCGGAGACAATATGGTCGCCGCTTTTGGACCAAATGGCCCTGATGATTGCCGCTCTATAGCCACGTGGCAAGAAAGCAATCCACCATCTTACGACGGATTCTGGTACTTCACTATTGTTGGGAATACTATCGACGAAGAAATCAGCTTCAAGATCTACGACAGCAGTACAGACTCTGTGTATAACTGCGTAGAGACTCTCAACTTCAGTGATAACGCCACTATCGGCGATCCTACAAATCCATTTATTATCACCGTTGACCTCACCCACGCACCGGGGATTACGCCGGTTCCGACTCTTTCCCTCAGTCAAAACAGGCCAAACCCCTTTATAGCTGGCACATCTTCCCGCAGCGGCGGCACACAGATAGCCTTCACCACATCACTAGACAACGCTTCCACCGAGATCGTGGTCTATAATCTCCGTGGACAGGTAGTTCGGCATCTGCTGGATAAAACAATTCCCGCAGGCTCTCACACCATCTTGTGGAATGGCAATGACGACCACAACAATCCGGTGAGCAGTGGCATGTATTTCTATAAATTAAGTCACGATGGCGCCTCGGTGATTAAGCGCGCCGTGGTTCTTAAATAACCAAAGAGATTTCTCAAACTTTCAGCATCCGGGCTTTTGTCCGGATGCTGTCTTTTTTATCATTAACACAGATATCTGCAGAGTTGCCAAACCTGGTTCCCACCGCCACCGACGAAGCTCAGGCAATCCAGATTAGCGCCTATATCGCTCCCAGTAGAAATATCTCGATTCTGCTACCCTGCGCTCGAGATAACCGTCCTTTGGTTGCGTTGAATTATTCATCGTCGGAGTGATAACTCCGACAGATACGTTCAACTTCGCGGAAATTCACTTTGCCGTCAGGCATCATGGGAAGGTCTTCGATAACGTGAAATTCTCGGGGAACCGCAATGTTGTGAAGTTCCTTCTTCATCTGTCTGATAATTTTCCGGGTATCTATTTCGCTGGTGGTAAGGGCTGCCACGATATCGGCTCCTCTGGTAGGATTTGGCACATCAACCACACAGCAGGATGCATCTTTTTTTACATTACTTTTTTTGGATGCTTCCCTCCTCTCAGCAACACGAGCCTTACCGATTGACAAATCCAGGTGCTCCAAAACTCTGTCTGCAAAGTTTTGGAGGCATATGAGCAAGATAATACTTTCGGTAGAAAACCTCAGCAAAGCCTTTGCTGAGAAAACCATCTGCCACAATGCAACCTTTGGGATTCATGAAGGGGATAAGATCGGATTGATCGGCATTAACGGCTGTGGTAAAACCACTCTGCTGAAGATGATCGCCGGTAAAGAACCGGTTGATACCGGCAACATCATACTGCGTAACGAGATGCGCATCGGCTACCTGCCCCAAATTCCAGAACTGAACCCGGAACTGACGGTTGAAGAGCAGATTCTCAGCGCACACTACGAGCCTCTGCAATTGCTCAAACGCTACTATGAGCTCACTTCCAATACCGCCGATGCATCCGGCAATGAAGAAGCAGCTCAACTGCTGCTCCGCATTCAGTCCTCAAATGCCTGGGAAGCCGAACTCAAGGCAAAGCAATACCTCACCAAATTGGGATTTACCGATCTAACCCAGAAAATCGCCCATCTCTCCGGGGGCCAAAAACGCAGAGTTGATCTTGCCCGTGTAATGATGGAAGAACCGGAAGTCTTACTATTGGATGAGCCTACAAATCACTTGGATATCGATACCATCGAATGGCTGCAGGACTTTTTGGAATCCTATGCCGGCGTGGTGATTTTCGTAACTCACGACCGCTACTTCCTCGATGCCGTCTGCACCCGCATTCTGGAAATAGAAAATGGTCTTTTCCGCTTTTATCAAGGGAACTACTCGGCATACATAGAGCAAAAAGAACAGCAACTGATTGACCTGCAACGGAAAGAAACCCGCAGGACATCTCAGCTCAAACGAGAGATGCAATGGCTACGACGGGGTGCAAGAGCCCGCAGTACAAAGCCCAAAAACCACATAGACCGGGTGAAGGAGCTGCTATCAAAGTCGTACCTCACTACCGACGCCCAGATGGATATTTCCTTCTCTTCCAAACGATTGGGTAAAACCATTCTGGATATGCGCAATGTGAGTAAATCCTACGGCTCTCCCCTGTTCCAGGGATTCAATCACACCTTTCAAAAACTGGAACGCATCGGCATCATCGGACCAAACGGCTGCGGGAAAACCACCCTCCTCCGGCTTATTACCGACGAAGAAAAGGCTGACGAAGGAACGATACAGGTAGGAATTAATACCCACTTTGCCTATTTCCGCCAGGACCCTCCTCACTTCGATGAATCCCAGACTGTTTTGGAATACATCACTCAGCAGGCGGAACAAATCCGCACCGAAGACGGTATATTACGCAGCGCTTCAGAGATGTTGCAACGGTTTCTCTTCGACGGCAAGATGCAACAGAGCAAGATCAGCTCCCTTTCCGGGGGCGAACGCAGACGTCTCTATCTATTACGAGCTTTGATGTTTGGCAGTAACTTCATTGTCCTGGACGAACCCACTAACGACCTGGACATCAAGACTCTGGAAATATTGGAAGAGTTTCTGGATGCCTTCCGAGGCTGCCTGGTTGTGGTTTCCCACGACCGCTTTTTCCTTGATCGCGTCACCGATTATCTCTTTATCTTTGAAGAATCTGGCATCCGTAAATTCCCGGGAAACTACTCCGACTATCTCCTGGTAAAACGCTATCAGGAAGAGGAGAAAAAAGAAGAGGCTATCAGGATTAAAACAAGGCAAAAGACCTCCAAAACAAAACTGAATTTTAATGAGCTTCGGGAACTGGCATATATAGAAAAAGAGATGGAGCAATACCGCACAGAGCAGGAACAACTTGCCCGGCGACTATTGCAGGATGCATCCAGCCTGAAAGCAGAAGACTATGCCAACATCTCCCGCCGTCAAGCAGTCCTGGAAACTACAATGGAAAAGTTGGAGCTCCGCTGGCTGGAACTGGAAGAAAAACGGGAGCAAGAGTAAGGCCTGTAAGGGTTTCATCAGACGAGAAAATCCTTCCTGGAGCAGCCCGCTACATTCTAAATTGAATCTTATAAAAACCAACTCTACGGTTAAATAGCCCAACAATCCCCTGAACAAAGGGAACCTCGGATTATGAAATACCTGCAATAAAGTACTTGACGGATGGCGCTAACGAAAAGAGTTTGTCGTTTGTCTGCCGACGACAAATTTGTCGTCACGATTTACAGACAGGAGAGATGATGAATGAATTGATAAATCGATTAGTTTTACTGGGGATTACCGAACAAGAAGCTTCCATCTATATCGTTCTGCTTCAAAAGCAGAGCCAAACCGTTTCAGAACTGGCTAAGATAGCACATACCAACCGCACTCAAACCTATGACATTATCGCAAGACTTACCAAACGGGGAATGGTTGAAGAAACCCTGGGAAGCGTAAAAAAATATTCTGCGGTACATCCCGCCACTGTCATGCAACAATTCAGAGAGACCCTTATGCAAGCACAGAAAAATATCGATCTGTTGTCCCCATCACTGGAAGAGCTCTATAGTCGCAAGGATGAGGAAGGCGATCCAATTGATTTTATCAAAGTACTTCGCACCAGCAGCAGCATAAATGATAACGTTATGATGCTTGTGAAAGAGGCAAAACAGAGTGTGCTGGTATTCAACAAACCACCCTATGCAATGAAACCCGACGAAAATCCGGACGAAGAAAAAAGCATACACCGTGGCGTTCGGCACATGTGCGTATATGAAGATGAGCCACAAACCCGTCAGGCATTTTTGCGCAAACTGCAGAGGTTTGCGGCAGTAGGAGAAGAGATCAGAATTGTACCGGATCTGCCAATGAAAGTCATCCTTATTGACGATACTCATGCTGTTTTCACCCTGCATCATCGGGGATTACAGAGCACCAATTTTACTGCCATGACTATTGAACACTCCGATCTGGTATTACTGCTCAAACGAACATTTATGCTGTATTGGAACGAAGGAATAACGTTCGAAGAATATAAAAATGGAGGCATAAAATGCAAAAAAAAATGATTCTTTTCCTTATGTTGTGTGGCTTGATGCAATCAGCCATATTACTGGGACAGTGGTCTTCCGATCCGGCGATAAATTCGGCCATCTGCACACTGGGAGGTGAACAGGCCATTCCTAAAGTTGCCACCGGCCCAACGGCAGATGTGTATATCAGCTACTTTTCCAATGATGCAGGGAATTACGATGTGCGACTGCAACGTCTGGATGTTAACGGTAACATTCTGTGGGCTACCGATGGTTTACTGATAAGTAATCACACAGCTATGACATGGCTCACCGATTGGGATATGACAGTGGATGACGCTAACCACGCAATCCTTACATTTCAAGACATTCGGAACAATGGTAACAATAACATCTATGCCTATCGTATTGCTCCCGACGGCACCTTTGTCTGGGGAGCTGATGGCCTGGAGCTGAGTAACAGCACAACCATGGATGCAGCTCCCAAAGTTGCAGTTGCTTCCAATGGCGACGCAGTGATTACCTGGCATAACGACACAGACATCATCATGCAAAGAATATCTGCCAGTGGCGATTTGCTATGGGGTCCCACCGGAATTACCCTTAGCGGAAATGACAATTATACCTGGCCTCAGCCTATCGCTGCAGAAGATGGAGCGGTAATCGTTAAGTACTTTATCGACAGCGGCCCCTACTGGGCTCCAGACCGCTATGTGTACGCTCAGAAATACGGTATCGATGGCACCGCACTCTGGACTGAACCCACCGTTATCTCAGAAGCCGGAGGCATCTCTGCCTGGACGCAGGTATTTTCTATGGTTTCCGATGGCAATAATGGCTTCTTTATCGCCTGGCATGAAGACCGTGATAACAACATGGACGCTGATGTGTATGTGCAACACGTACTTTCTGACGGCACAGTTAGCTGGGATGCAAACGGCCTCCAGGCACATTCCGCCACAAACAGCGAACACTTCTATCCAAAATTAGCCTATCGCAACAGCGAAGAAATGCTCTATGTCTATTGGAACGAAATGGATTCTGACCAAAACAACCGGGGAATCAATCTGCAGAAGATAGATTCCGCCGGAACCCTGCTTTGGGGTACCAATGGCCAAACCATTATCCCTCTTTCCGCCGAAGACATCTACCTCTTTGCCGGCGGTGAAGATGGCTCCAAAGCTGTAGCTTTTTATGAGCAAGGATCAAACAACTCCATAATAAAAGCGGTAGCCGTGGATGCAAACGGCGATTTTCCATGGGCAGACCAGACCGTAACCCTGTGTTCCGTAAGCTCCGGAAAGGTTCACCCGAATGTTGCACCCTTTGCCAATGGTCAATGGATTGCATCCTGGGAAGATAACCGCAATGGCGCTTCGGACATCTATGCACAAAACCTGCATGCCGACGGCTCTATAGGGCCTGGCTCCATGCCGGAAGATGGTTTCATCAGCGGAGTAGTCACCATAGACCAGGGCCCCGGTGATGTTTCTGCCGCCATAGTGAACGCTTCCACCTCATCTGCTTCTCCTGCCCCCGATGGTACATACACCCTGGAATTACCCGCTGGGACCTACACCGTCTCTGCTACTCTACCCTCCTATTTCGCACAGGATGCATCCGACATTGAAGTGATATCCGGCCAAACCACCGAAGATGTGAATTTCGCACTCTGTTACTTCGCACCTCCAACAAATGTTCTGGCAGATCCCGCTACAGGCCTTATCACCTGGGAACCTCCAACCTTTGATCCATCCCTCACCTTCCAGAGCTATTCCCTCTATTTTGAAGGTAATCAAATCACACTTTCGCAACTGGAATACCAGCTCACCGGCCTGATCAACGGACAAAGTTATACTGTTGGATTGGAATCCACCTACAATGAAGGCATCTCCCCCATCATAGAGACAACCTTTAACTATACCGGCACTGGCGTCCCTACTGGCGCAGCAAACCTTCCGCTGCTGCTTTCCAATTATCCCAATCCCTTTAACCCTTCTACAACCATTTACTATCAGCTGGGGATGGGAGGGCCAATAACCTTGGAAGTATATAATGTGCGGGGTCAGAAAATAAAGACTCTGGTTGATAGGTATCAAACTTCAGGCTCACACTCTATCATCTGGAATGGCGATGATGAAAACGCTAATCCCGTGAGCTCCGGGCTCTATTTCTACAAACTTCACACAGTGAAGATGATCAAAACCTGCAAAATGGTGCTGCTGGAATAAGGAGCTCTTGTTGCTCTTTTCAGCTTATCCCATAGCGGTTCCGCCCCATGGGAAAAGCCGATGGAATCTTCATTTTACTTCTCCTCCATCGAAGTACAAAATCTCTCGGAAATAACCCGCTTCAGCCATTTTCGTTATTTGTACCGAAATCAAAACGTTAAGAAATCGGTGCTGTGTGATGGGAGTGAGTTCATCGATTTCAAGTCTTGATGAGGCGAACAAAGAAAAATGAAAGACAAGACACAGATCATGGATAAAATACTTCCAGGTTAAAGCCGTACAGGAGGAGAATCTTGCCCGCCCAAGCATGGGCGGGATGGCTTGAAGGAAGTGAAAGCCGGGTGAAATCCCTGCATTTTTCATCATCCTTCAAATGCCATATAATCATATCGATTAATAAATACTGACCTCAGTCAATTTTCTGGTTGACACCAATTTTATGAATTACCTATCTTGGCAACCGTTCATTGAGTTCCAGGGAGTTGCTATGAATTGTGTCGTGAAAATTCGCGCCTGTAGAGGAAAATGGAGACAAAGAAAATGGTGAAAGGGATATTTAGATTCACTCCGAAAATCAAGGGGTGTTCACGAACCCGTTTAGGGAAAAAGACGTTATGCCTTTTTGTTGTAGAAGGTAACATATGCTCTTGACCAAAAATTAAAAATATGAGTAAAGAAAAAATATCCATACGTTTTTTTGATGATAGAGAAGTTCGTGCAATTTGGGACGAAAAAAGCCCAAAATGGTGGTTTTCTGTTTTGGATATTGTTGCTGTACTGACTGACCAGGATGATTATAATAAAACTCGCAACTATTGGAAATACCTAAAAGCCAAGTTGAAAAAAGAAAATAGTCAAGTGGTTAGCGCCACTACCCAGTTGAAAATTCTTGCTCCTGATGGGAAAAAGCGTTTATCAGATATGTTGGATTATAATGAAGAAAAATAAACAACATAACGATTTGGAAATGAAATGCAATAAATCCCGCACTACGCATAGCCAAGAGCGTTGTGCACCATTTGAAGAAAGAGCCAACGCTCAACCGAAGAAACGAGATAGAGAAAGTATCTTTGGAATTGATTAAATTTAGAAATAAAGGATAAAGAAATATGGACGGAAAAAGTCTAACACCACAGGAAATAAAACTGCAACAGTTAAAGGAAATATTACCCGAAGCATTTGCCGAAGGAAAAGTAGATTGGGAAAAACTAAAAGCCACTTTGGGTGAAGATATAAACTTTGCAAACGAAAGATATGTATTAAATTGGGCAGGGAAAAGTGAAGCCTTTAAAGTATTGCAAGCACCAACAACCAAGACACTTGTGCCAGACAAAGAACAATCTGTGAACTTTGATGAAACTGAAAACATTTTTATTGAGGGCGAAAATTTGGAAGTACTGAAAGTGTTGCAAAAATCTTACTTCGGAAAAGTAAAGATGATTTATATTGACCCACCTTACAACACAGGAAAAGATTCTTTTATTTATCCTGATAAATTCTCTGAAACAAAAGCCGAATATCAAAAACGAGTTGGCGACAAAGATGAAGATGGCTACCTTACCAAACAAAATATATTCTCCTCCTTTGGAGGAGTACCCGAAGGGGGAGGTGGTTTTAGAAAAAACAGCAAAGAAAACGGACAATACCACAGCAATTGGCTGAATATGATGTATCCAAGATTGTTTTTAGCTAAAAACCTACTCAAACAAAACGGAGTTATTTTTATTTCAATTGATGATAATGAAGTTGATAATCTTCGATTAATGATGAATGAAATTTTTGGCGAAGAGAATTTTTTAAATCAAATTTCGGTAAAAGCAAAACCATCAGCAGGAGCAAGTGGTGGTGGAGAAGACAAAAGATTAAAAAAAAATGTAGAATATTTAATTTGTTATACAAAAAACAGAGAAATC
>JAGGWK010000019.1 GCA_021157525.1 Candidatus Cloacimonadota bacterium
CCGGGGCGGGGAACACAGGATTAAAAGTGACTTCGCATTCGGCAGTGACAGATTCACCTTCTTCATACACTGCAGAAACACCAAACGTATATTCGCCGGCAGCAAGATTGGCAAAGGTATAGGAGACATTAAAATTTGTTGCGATGAGGGTTCCATCTATGTAGAGGTTGTAGCCGTTTAAGGTTGTGTAGGGATTTGGCAGCGGAGGATCCCAACTGAGATACACTTGGTCCTCGATGATTACATAGGTGAGATTTTGAGGTGGAAACAGCTGTACCGGCAGCGTTGCATCAATGCCGCTGGTGGTCTGGCCGGCAATCACGGTTACATCTTCCACCATGATGGTATCATAATAGGCCATGGCGAACTCTACATCGTAGGTGCCGGGGCCAACTTCCAGCAGATAATCGCCGTTTGCTGCAGGCGAGGTCTGGGCAGTACCGGCGGTGATAATCACATTTTCGATATTGCCGGTTCCCGCATTAAATGTCACGTTCCCGCTGATGAAGCCGTTGGTGGGCTGCACATAAATAGGATCGAAGTCTACTATTCCATAGGCTGGATTGTCGTTTCCATCAATGATGGTGATGGCAATCTGTGCGGGGTCAGTGCTGTCCCAGCTGTTGTTTTCCGCCGTTACATCGGAGCTGCTGGTGTTGTTTATGGCAAACACGGTGCCGTTGTAAAAAACGTTATCGTGGATGTCGTTCATGCCATCGTCATCGGTAGATGCGTTGTTCAAATCTCCCAGATTGGCGGTAGCGCCGGCAGCCAGGTAGATACCACAATAATTTCCATAAAATTCATTTTGGGTAAAGATGCCGGTAGCGCTGGCGCCATAAAGCATCACGCCGGCACCGGAGTTGGGATCGTTTTCGATGAAGTTATTGCGGATGATATTGCCATGATAGGTGCCCTGGGCCGAATAGATGTACACGCCGGTGAGGTTGTTTTCGATGATGTTATTGGTTACCGTTGGCGCCATGCCGGGGTCGTTGAAAAGATTGCCCATGGTAAGGCCCTGTTTGCCGTTGTGATGAATCCAGTTGTTGTTGATAACCGGGCTGCATCCATAATTGGCGTTTTGCAGAGCCAGCTGAATAGCACCCCGGAAAGTGCTGCCCAGTCCGCATTGAGTTATTTCGCAGCTCTCTACCAGCACGTTACTGTTATCGGTTATCAGGATGCCGTGGTTTTCGCAGTTGGCGATCTTGCTGTTGCGGATCTCCTGGTAGTTTGGATTGGCAGTAGCCAGAGCGCTGAAGTGCACCGCTTTCTGGTGGTCATCCAGATAGCAGTGATTGATAAAGATGGGGCTGTTTATGGCATGGATGCCATAATCATTGATGTCATCGGTATTGCTGATGCGGCAATAATCCAGCAGGCTGGCTCGTTCTTCGTTTTCAAAGCGAAGGCCGCCCCAATAGAGGCCGCCGTTTCCGTAAAATCGGATGGAGTCTGCCAGTGTGGCGACGGCATGGAGGTTTCCCTCAATGGTGATTTTGTAATTACCCATGGCGATTACTGCCACGCCGGGCTCGATAACCAGTGAATCGGCGGCAGGAACAGTGATTGCGCCCACCACATTGTAGGGGCTGTTTACCAGCGTCCAGGTACCGGACTGTATGCCGGAAACATCGGTGGCCAGCAGGCCCAGGCCGATGCAGACAAATAGTGCAAAAAATAAAATCTTTTTCATAATACTACCTCGTGTTTTTTTTGTTTATAAATCCTCGGGAAAAAACGATAGTAAGGGCTACCAGCGCAATTGCCGCGCCGATCCATCCCAGTAATGTGAGCACACTCACCACCACGGCGGCGATGCACACTCCCAGAAAAATGAAAAGAATCGATTTCCAGAAATCCAGTCCCATCAAATAAGCGGCCAGTGAACCAGTCCAGGCACCGGTAACCGGCAGAGGGATGGCCACAAAGAGCATCAAGCCCAGTTCCTGATATTTTTCGATAACGGCGCTTTTTCTACGGGTGCGACGAAACAGTGCTTCCAGCATCCTGTACAAAAAAGGCACTTTATAACAGATGCGGGTGAACCCGTCGAAGAAGAGTAAAATGAGAAAAATGGGAACCATGTTTCCTGCCACGGCTATGATAACCACCTTCCACAGGGGCAGCTGATATCCCAGAACGCCGATGGGTATGGCGCCACGGAGCTCAAAAACAGGGGTCATGCTGATGAGGAGCACCTTCACCTCATCGCTGACCCCAAAGTGATTTACCGAGGTCTGGATTTTCTCTTTCAGGCCGGATGCATACAGTGGCTGCGTGATACCCAAAAGCAGTATCATCAGCAGAATTCCAGTGATCAATTTTTCCATGCGTCATCCCCAATGAGGGGTACAAAATTACACATTCCGTGAGTAGTTTCCACCAGCTCTCCATCCCGTTTTTCTACCATCAGCAAGGTTTGCTGCAATTTATCACCCTGAGGAAGCACCATGATGCCAGGGTCGTTGAGCTGGCTCAGCAACATTTCCGGCAGGTGCGGTGCACCGGCGGCGATCACGATTTTATCAAAACCCTTCGCTGCAGAAAATGTTTCCCGCCAGCCGTAGGTGCCGTCACCGATCTTAAGTGAGATATTATCGTATTTAAGGCGGCGCAACCGTCGACGGGCTTCTTCCCCCAGACTTCGCACCCGCTCAATGGTGTACACTTGCAGGGCCAATTCTGCCAGAAGGGCGGTTTGGTACCCGCTTCCTGTACCAATCTCCAGCACGGTATCTGTGGGCTGGATACACATCAGTTGGAGCATCTTTGCCACCATATAGGGTTGGGAGATGGTTTGTCCGGCACCGATACCCAGAGGGTTGTCGTGATAGGCAAAATGCTGCAATTCTTCGGAAACAAATTCATGGCGCGGTACGGTGCGAAAGGCATCCAGCACCCGCTCATCGGTAATGTCGCGCCCCTGTAACTGTTCTTCTACCATTATGCGGCGCTGATCTTCAATCTTCATAGTGGCTGGTACTCCAATTTTCCAGATGTACAAAGGAACTGCGGTTGGTAAAATCTGGTCGGATGGGTGAGATGGAGATGTATCCGGCATTCACCGCCAAGAAGTCGCTGTTTGGGCGCTTTTCCCAGATGGGTAGATCTCCCCCGAAAAAGTAAACTCTGCTGCCATCTACTTCTATCTCTTCCCGCACAAAGTTGTCGTAGCGTCGGTGACCCACGGCGGTAATTTTAATTCCTTTTATTTCAGCAGGTTCCACATTGGGAACATTGATGTTAAAGATTTCATCCTGTTCCAGTATATCATGGATGCCGTTATCCAGCATGGCACACAGGGCCTTGGCTGCGGTGTGATATTTCACGTCGCTGTAAGCTGCCGAAGAGACGGCGATGGCCTTGAATCCTAAAAACATGGCTTCCAATGCTGCGGCTACCGTGCCCGAGTAGAGGATGTCCTCCCCCATATTTTGTCCGCAATTTATGCCGGATATCACCAGGTCGATAGCGCCGATGGGCACTTTTTGTTCAGCCATTATCATGCAGTCGGTGGGGGTACCACTGATGGCAAAAATCCGTTCTTCGATTTTATGGATTTTGATGGGTTTAAACAGGGTGATGGAGTGGGAAGTAGCGCTTTGCTGGGTGAGGGGCGCTACGATAATTACCGAGTGGCCATGGTTTTGCAGCTCCTGCGACAGTACACGGATGCCGGGAGCGTCAAAACCGTCGTCGTTGGTTAATAATATGTTCATTGATTTTTCCTTTATCTGCCCGTTTCACGGACTATTGTTTTAATGAAATTCCATATATCCCGCAGATGGGATATGTGACTCTCTTCGTCGTTGTATATGGTGTCGATGGGGATAAATGCCACTCGGCACCCTGCTTTACAGAATTTGATGATCACCTCGGTCTCGAATTGATAGCGGTGGCTGATGAACTGCATCCTGGCCAATGAAGCCAGACGATAGAGCCGGAATCCCGACTGAGAATCGATGATGCGGTGACCGCACTTCCACGATACGATGCGACTGGTTGTACGATTACTGAAGATGCGTGGCCAGGGCATCGTGGCGGGGCTGAATTGTCGAGCGCCGATGATGATGTCAGCGGCGGTTTGCTGCTGTTTTTTCAAAAGCCGGGGGATGTCTTCAGGCTTGTGCTGCAGGTCGCAATCGATGGTTGCGGCAAAGTGATATCCCGCCTGCTGAGCCAGCTTAAATCCTGCTTGCAGAGCAGCCCCTTTGCCGCTGTTTGTGGCCAGCTGATGCACCCTGAAACCCAAAGCCTGACACTGGGCTGCACTGCCATCCGTGGAAGCGTCATCCACCACGATGATGGCCTCTTTGGGCATTACCGGCCCCAGACGGCGAAAGAGCTCTGCCAGATGTTTTTGGCCATTGTACACCGGGATGATCACGGCGGTGTTTTCTCCCGTTGCCCTCAATTCATTCATATCCATAGACTTTCCTAAATTTCCATTCGTGGATTGTGTCAAGAAAACAAATGGGCGAGGGGAACCTATTTGAAATGTAAAACGAAGAATGGGATGAGAAACCACCATTGGCACGAATGAATACGAAGTCAAAAAAATAATCCTCTCCCTGATGTATCTTGCGGAGGAAATCTTTTCAGGAAGGGCGACGTTTATGAGTCAGGGGAAAGAAACCACCAATGGCACGAATGAATGCGAAAGCCTGTCTTTTCGACTAATACGGCGGTAGAAGCACAAGTACATCACAGTTCCGGCTTCTCCGGCTAAATATGATATGCAGCGACACAGCGAGGTGACGGCGACTTGGAGATAGTTGCTTAAAACGAAAATGGGAAGCTCGAATTTCAGTTGTTTTGCATTTTCCCGGATTGTGGGACAGTCCCGATAATGAGCTTGAATGGAATAGTCATCATCCTCCGTCGTTGGTCACTTCCTATTTGTACTTCGTACTGTGAAATGGCACTGGTGATTTATCTGTTGACATCCAGAAGCCCCAATAAAGACTTCTCTCATCTCAGAAAAACACAATGGGGGAAGAAATGAGAAAAATAGGTTTAGTGGCAGCAATGGCTGCACTGTTGCTTATAACGGGTTGTTTCCAAGTAAAGCAGGAAGTCACGTTGAAAAAAGATGGCAGTGGAAAAATTACGGAAGAAGTGTTGTTTTCCGATGCCATGGCAGCACAAATGCAAAAGATGGCAACAGCCTTTGGTGGCCAAAGCAATGATGCATCCAATACAATGTACAAACCGGAAAAACTGAAACAGGAAGCTTTGTCTTATGGCGACGATGTACGCTATATTACCAGCTCTGCCGTATCTCACGATGGTTTTACCGGTTACAGTGTCACCTATGGATTTAAGGATATCAATACACTCAAGCTGAGCAATGATCCCTCCGGCAAAACCATGAAAATGGGCGTCAGCGACGAGAATGAAGGATATTATCAGTTCAGTTTTAAAAAAGGAAGAATCTCCACCCTTACCATACGGGAAGTGGATTCAACCGAAGAAGATGACGATGGTGAGTGGGAAGAAGCCGAAGAGTACGAAGAAGATGACGAAGAAGACATGGGCGGGATGAACGAACAGATGATGCAGATGTTTAAAGACATGCGGATTTTTGTTTCCATAGTGTTCGACGGTAAAATAGTGAAAACCAATGCTATGTACCAAGATGGCAACCGCGTGACGCTGATGGACATCGATTACAACAAAATCATCGGCGACGAAGATGCCATGAAAACACTGGGAAAAGCCCAAAATCTGGATTCTTTGGACGAGGCAAAAAAGGTGATGAAAGACATCGAAGGTATCAAAATGGAATTGCAGGATGAAGTAACCGTTTCCTTTAAATAATAGCAGGCGGTGCATTTCTGTAGCGGAAGTGCGCCACCGAATTTTTCTGTTTTCAGGCCGGGAATAATGCAGCCAAAACAGACAGTTCCTAAAGCAACCGTTTCCGCACCAGGCGATACTCTCCGGTTTCTTCCCGTTTCACTCCAAACACTTCCCGAAGGATGTCAAACAGTGAGGCTCCGGTAATCTCTTTTATCAGCGTCACATGATCATCTTCCCAAGTGCATTGATGCATCAAAATCTTGAGATCGGCAGTGCGTTCCTTGCCTTTTCTCACCCGGGTATAGAACCACTCCTCGGCATCTTTAAAATCTCTGACTTTCTGCTGAATTGCATCCAATTGAGAGGCAGGGGGATACACCGCTATTTCCTCCTTTACATAGCGTCCCATAGAGCGGTCGGCTTTGGTAAACAGGGATTTCACATCGACAAAGGGAAGTTGTGGTGGCAAGGCTGTTTTCATGGCATCCTGCACGGTACGTGGATGCAGAGAGGCGGTGAGTGCCAGATCAAAAAATTCTTGTTCTCCAGATATACCGATGGACAGTGGATGGCCAAAGCTCACCCGAGGATGAACATTAAAGCCTTCGGTGAAAGCGATAGGTAATCCGGAGCGGCGCAGGAAACGCTGAATAGAGCGGAGCAAGTCGAGGTAGGCCACGTATTTCATGGATTCCGGTTTCTGATAAAAAACCCGATAGTAGTACAGCGGAGTATTTTCGGAGCTGATTGCGGTTTCTTCCAGAGGCTCAGGGTTGGCTATCATTGGAGTATAGGATGGAACTACTTTGCCGTCGCACAGTCCACACATCGTGCAGAGAGTACGGCAATCCTGAGTAACCGCTTCTTCGGCGGCATTGCGGTTTTCTTCCTGCAAAAATGTTGCATCAATCCCGATGGAAATATGATCCCAGGGCAGTGATGCTCCTACTTCTTTGGCAGCGGTGTAGGTATCAAAGTTTATGCCGGTCTGGCGGGATGCATCCAGCCAGGCCTCAAAGCTGAAATGTTCGTTCCAGCTGTCAAAGCGGGCACCGTTTTTCCATGCCTGATAGATGAGGTTGCCCACGGCTCTATCGCCGCGGCCCATCACGCATTCCAGCATGGACGTTGCTACTTCGTGGTATTTTACCTTGATGGATTTGTGTTTTTTCAGCCCGTTTTTTACCAAAAGGGCTTTGTGAAGTAAAGATTCCCGGGAGTCCATCTTTGCCCACTGAAAGGGAGTGAAGGGCTTGGGAACAAAGGGAGAAATCGTGATGCTTATACGCAGTTTGCGGTGTGAAATCTCCATAAGCTTTTCTACTAAATCCACGATGGCCAGAATGTCTGACTCTTCTTCAAAGGGCAGGCCTATCATGAAATAGAGTTTGATCTTCTTCCAGCCATTCTTCATGGCGATGGTCACACTGCTGATGATCTCCTCTTCGCTGATGTTTTTATTTATCACATTACGCAGTCGCTGGCTTCCCGCTTCGGGAGCTATGGTGAGACCCGATTGTCGCAGGGAATTCATAAGTCGGGTAAGGTCTTCATCGATAGTATCCACCCGCAAAGAGGGTAATGAAAGGCTGGCTTTGGAGGAGTTCAGGCGGGAATGAAGCTCGATGAGGAGTGGCTTGATACAGGTGTAGTCACTGGAAGAAAGCGAGGTGAGGGCAACTTCTTCCCAACCCTGTTCATCCAGTTGGGTCAAAATGGTGTCCACCAGCTGCTGAGGGTCGCGTTCTCGCACTGGCCGATAAAAATAACCGGCGTGGCAAAACCTGCATCCTCGGGAACAGCCCCGCATGATCTCGGCTACATACCGGTCATGAGTTGGCTGAATCCAAGGAACCAGCTGCTCGGTGTGCTGCTTGCTCTCATCATTGAGGTTCATGCACACCCGTTTGGTTATCTGCATCCCTGGCTGAAAAAGTGCCGGAACATACACTCCCTCAAGAGCTGCCAGAGCTTCGAGGCGTTGTGCACGCTCTTCCCGGGGGATGGCCCGTAATACGTTTTTTATCTCAATGATCACATCTTCGCCGTCGCCGATAACCACCGCATCCAAAAAGTCTGCCATGGACTCGGGGTTGCTGATGGCCGGGCCGCCAGCCAAAATGATGGGGTCTTTGGCAGAGCGCTCAGAAGATCTGATGGGGATATGGGCAAGATCCAGCATATCCAGCACGTTTGTAAAGGTAAGCTCAGACTGCATGGTAAAGCCAAACACATCAAAGTCTTTAACAGGCATGGCGCTTTCCAGACCAAAGAGAGGGAGGTTTTTTACCCGCATGAGGTCGGCAAAATCTGGCCAGGGAGCGTAGGTGCGGTCTGCTACAGTGTCGGCTTCGCGATTAAGGATGGAGTAGAGAATCTTGATGCCCAGGTGGGAAAAGCCAACTTCATACACGTCGGGGAAGGCTAGGCAAAAGTTCACGGTTTGGGTGGATGGCACCTTGTTGTAGGCGTTGATTTCGTTGTTACAATAGCGGGCGGGTTTTTCTACAGCGCTCAGTAAGTGCCGATAGGAGAGGGGCTTATATTTCATTGATTTACTTTTACGTTAAGAGGGTTTTTTTTACCTTTGAAGAGATAGTCGTTTACATAATCGGTGGTGTCATACAGTGCGGCGGTAGATATGTCTGAGATCAGGGTTTCCCGAGATGGTTCTTCCTGTGAGAAGTCTATAATGGGCTTGGGCTCTTTCACAGAGACCTTGGTTTCTATCTTTGGTTTTACCGTTTTCCGGATGGGTGAGCTGAGTTTTCCATCTTTGTAATAGCCCCACACAATCATGCCCAGCACGATAACTACAATTATCAGCAAGAGAATGCCAAAGATATTTGAGGGCAGGGCCAGAGGTTTGGTATGGGTATCAGATTCGGCGAGGACTCGTTTGGGAGTAAACTGGCTTTTCATGTTCAGCAAATGCAGGGCTTCAGTCTGATCTACACCCAGCGCTTTGCAATAGGTACACACCATTGCTCGGGCATATCCGATGCCGCCCAGGTCATCAAACTGGTCGTTTTCTATACTCTGAAGAATCCGCTCTTTCAAAAAGGTTTTCTCAGACATTTGCTCCAAAGATGCATTTTGCTCTTCCCGAGCGCTCTTTAATAAAGCTCCTACGCTATCCATTTCTACCTCATGTTTCCTTTGTGTGGTTGCACGTTATTTTCATAGCGTTGCATGTCAAGGGGAATCACCGAAAGGTTCGGGCGTTAATCAGGACGAGACCTGCAGCAATTCCGGCACAGTTATATGCCATATCTTCCCAGCTCCAGCCGGTAGTGCCTAACTTTTTATCGCTCAGCTCTTTTCCCCCTCCCAACAGCACCGTCATGGATATCGCCATGGTCTTGCTCTTATGGGCATTGCAGCCTCCGATGTCCCGCATCACACCATAATTCCAACAGGTGATGTAGGTGCTTCCGAGGAAGTGAGCTATTTTGTCTTTTCCTGTCCAGGATGCATGGGCTGAAAGCGGGATGCAGAAGAGAAATATCAGCAGGAGAATAATTTTGTGTTTCATCGATCTATCGAGCCACTGAAAACAAGGACTACGTCCCCTGCCAAAAAAGCATGTTTATCGGCAAATCGCACCGTAACCATACCACCGGGCATATACACCTTTACTCTGGAGTTCAGATGTTTTTTTTGCATCCCTGCAAAGGCGGCGGCACAGGCACCGGTTCCACAGGCCAATGTGGCTCCGCTACCCCGTTCCCAGATGGCGATGCGGATAGCATCGGCGGTGAGAACCTGAACAAATTCGATATTTACTCCGCCGGGGAAGAGCATATTCTTCTCAAGTCCCGGACCCCGTTTCCGGGCAATATCCGGTTCCAGAGAATCTTCAAATCGCACAAAATGATGATTTCCCACCGTTACCGTATGGCCGTTTAATCCCATGATCTCCACCGGTTTGTCGTGTAAAAATCCAATGCGGCCCATATCTACTTCGGCACAGTTTTGCTCCATGATGGTGCCGATCTTCAATCCCGAAAGAGTGTCGATCTCAAGACGCTTTTTACCGGTTTTACGCGCCAGATATACCGTTACGCACCGAAGCGCCGAACCGCACATGCGGCCTTCGGAACCGTCGGCATTAAAGATGCGCATCTGTCCGTCGTATCGGGGATGTGGGAGAATAATGACGATACCGTCTGAACCTACACCAAAGTTGCGGGGAGAGAGGTCTCGGGAAAGTTGTGAAAAATCGATGTCGGGCTGTGGGGTAGTGGTAAAATCAAAATAGATGTAGTCATTTCCCTGAGCATGCATCTTAAAAAAGGAGAGTTTCAACGGTGCAAATCCTTAAAAATAGAGGAAAATTCATGGATACCGGGATGGGATAGCAGCCAGGATGCGGCTAACAAGGCTCCCAGAGCAAAGCCTTCACGGTTGCGCGCTGTGTGCTTGAGCTCAATTGAATCAGCCACAGAATCAAAGCCGATGAGATGGGTTCCGGGGATATCTCCGGCGCGAACGCTGGCGAAGTGAAATTCCTCCGGCAAAGGCTGGCGATTGAGCCGGTCAAACTGTGCCGTTGTTTTGGTGCCCCTGGACAGTATGATGTCGGACAATTTGCGGGCAGTGCCGGAGGGGCTGTCTTTTTTCCTATTGTGATGCAGTTCCAGCCCATAGGCGTCGTATTGGGCTTGTGTGCTCATCAGGGTGGCAGTGTGGGAGACGATTTCAAAAAAGAGGTTCATTCCCACCGAGAAATTGGAGCCATAAACCACAGAAAGAGATTGCGACGCTGCCAGGGCATGCAGTTCCGGCAGATGATCAAGCCATCCGGTGGTGCCACATACCACTGGTTTTTGCAGTTGTATAAGCTGAGAAATATTGTTCCAGGCAACGGTGGGGGTAGAAAACTCTATGCACACATCGGCATCAGCCAGAGAGGCATCCTGAAGAGACGTGCCCAGGACAGGATCAATGCGGGAACATACCTCGAAGTCATGGTCGGGTGCCAGGCGGTCCAGGAGTTTTCCCATACGGCCATAGCCTACGATTGCCAGCTTTTTCATTTTACCTGGAATACGCTCGGATAATTTCTTTTACCCAGCGAGCACCGTTAATCAGATCTTCGGTGGCGATGTATTCAGATACGGTGTGAACGTTGTTCATCCCCGTACCGGCGATAACTACCTGCAGGCCGTGCTGATTGAAGATGTTAGCATCGGAGCCGCCGCCGCCTACAGTGGCAGCAAAGGGCAGCGAGATGGCGGTGCTGGCCTGCTTTGCCAATTGCACGACTTCGTTATCTTCGGTAAAAAGGAAATTCTGGTATTCAGTATGAATTTTGCTGGAGAGGCGGGGGGTAAATTCAGCGGTTGTATAGTGCACCACTGCTTCTTCCAGAGCGGCAGTGATGTCTTCGGTAATTTTAGTGAGCTTGGTGTGATCATGGCTGCGAACTTCGGCTTTCAGTTCAATTTCTTTAGGTATGATATTTGTAGCGGTGCCACCTTTTATGATACCGATATTGCAGGTAGTTTCGTCATCGATGCGTCCCAGCTTCATGCGGTCTATTGCTCTGGCAGCAATCTGGATGGCGCTCACGCCCTTTTCCGGCTCTACACCAGCGTGAGCTTCTTTGCCGGTGATGGTATATATCATGCTGTTTTGGGAGGGTGCTCCTACCACTACCGATCCTACGTGATGACCGTCCAGAGCATAGCCAAGCTTAGATTTCAGCAGAGAATAATCCAGGTATTTGGCACCCAGAAGGCCGATTTCTTCGGAGATGGTGAGCAAAACTTCTATCGGTGCATGGGCTTCGCCAGATTCCTGAATTTCTTTTATTGCCCAGAGGATCTCGGCAATTCCCGATTTGTCATCAGAACCCAAGACGGTGGTGCCGTCGGTAATGATGTTGCCTTCGTCAAACTGTGGTTTAATACCTTTGCCGGGAGTAACGGTATCCATATGGGCGCAAAAGAGAAGCGGATCCTTTTTTACCGTACCGGGGAAGAAAGCATAGAGATTACCAACATCCCCGCCTGTCTGCATGTGGGCTTCATCAAAGGTGATTTCCGCACCCAGCTCTATCAAGTCTTCTTTCAGCTGCATTGCTACAGCGTGTTCTTGTTTCGATTCACTATCAATAGAAATAAGCTGCAAAAAATATTCAATGATCGACGTCTTCATAATCATTCCTTTAATCACTTTTATAGTGAAAATGTAAAGTGCGGGATTTCTGTCAAAGAAAAACTACGACACCAGGCTAAGTGGTCGTATTTTGGCTGAAGAGATACTTGAGATGGGTGCAGCGATACTGCATCCATAAAAAACAATAGACAGAAAACCCGTCTGTATCTTTTTAAAGACGCATAATATCAGGAGGAAACATGGGTAAAATTGCGCTACTATTGAGCCTTGTCTTTTTTGTAGGATGTACCTCATCAACGGTATATACCACCAAAGGTTCAACCCCCAGAAAACAGCACGCCCTCTACACCACTCAGGCTCAAACCAGCGAGCAACAGGTGGAAGCCAAGGGAAAAGTCTATCGCTTCGTTACATCTTATTATGGTAAAAAATTTCAAGGAAAACCTACCAGCAGCGGCGAGATTTTTGATATGTATAAACTCACCTGCGCTCATAAAACCCTGCCATTTGGCACATTACTCAAGGTGACAAATGAAGATAACGGCCTCTCTGTGGTTGTGAAAGTAAACGACCGCGGCCCCTTTGTGGATGGCCGAGATCTGGACATCTCCTATGCCGCAGCGCAAAAAATCGGACTGGTGGGGGTAGGGGTAAAAACCATGAAAGTTGAGGTGATTGACCAATGATGCACCTGAATATTCAGCCTCGGGTGGCTCAGGCGCTGACCGAAGGAAAACCTGTTCTGGCTCTGGAATCTACCATCATTTCTCATGGGATGCCTTTCCCGCAAAACCTGGAAACTGCCAAAATGCTGGAGCAGCTGGCTATAGACCATGGCGTGACACCTGCCACTATCTGCATCATGGATGGAAAAGTATGCGTGGGACTGGATGCAAAACAATTGCACATCCTGGCTACCTGTAAGCAGGTGCGTAAAGTTACCAGACGCAATTTTGCAGAGATGCTGGCTAGCGGAGAAACTGGCGCAACCACCGTTGCAGCTACCATGATGGCAGCGCATATGGCAGGAATTGCTGTGTTTGCCACCGGCGGCGTGGGAGGCGTACACCGTCATGCCCAGGAGACTTTCGACATCTCTGCTGACCTTATAGAACTGAGTCGGACGCCGGTGATCGTGGTATCCGCAGGGGTAAAAGCCATCCTGGATATCGCCAAAACTCTGGAATATCTGGAGACCCACGGCGTACCGGTGTATGGCTTTGGCACCTCCACATTTCCCGCCTTCTACTCGGCAAAATCTCCTTACCCCGTAGAGGCAATCGATTCAGTTGCCACCATTGCCAAAATCTACCAAACCGGCTTGGAACTGGGATTTACTAACGGGATGCTGGTGGCTAATCCCATCCCGCAAGAATACGAATTTCCCTATGATAAAATGGCTGTGGTGATAGATAAAGCCATCGCCGAAGCTGACCAGAAAGGCATCCGTGGCCAGAGGGTAACACCCTTTTTACTGGGACGCATTGTAGAGCTCACCGGCGGGAAATCCCTGGAAACCAATATCGCACTGGTGAAAAACAATGTATTGCTGGGGTGCCGGATAGCCCGGGAGCTGGTGTTTCGAAGATTTTGAAGGCGACGTTGGCCAACATCGCTTTCGGTGATCTTGAATACTACGATTCAGTGATTTTGTTTTTTTGTAAAACCGTGGGCATTCCGATGGTCTCCCTTTGCTGATCCGTCGCTATCGGGACAATCCTTGTTTTAATGGATCGGTAGATCAGAACAGCGAACACAGCGCTGGAGGCGGGTTTCAGTCAGCCGTTTCAATCCTTGTTTTAATGGATCGGTAGATCAGAACAACCTGATGTACGCTGACACGATTATCGTGGCAGGTTTCAATCCTTGTTTTAATGGATCGGTAGATCAGAACCTATTGAAGCTAACA
>JAGGWK010000059.1 GCA_021157525.1 Candidatus Cloacimonadota bacterium
ATCAAAAATTTGCTCAATTTTATCCATTTCCCAAGAAATCCCTTCGAACAAATTAAAAATATCGAAAATCCAAAACTAAATTTTGCTTAATCTTAATAATTATATTGGTCTTTTTCAGGATGGACTAGATAACAGTTAGATGAATGGAATTGTGGCCTTGGCGAGTGCTGATTTTTGCATTAGGTAAGCTCGAAGCTTTGACCAAACTGTGGAACCGTGACATTCCAGCCGTAGGTTTTCCGGATTTTTTCCGCCATTGCCTCACTGGCTTCGGCTTCGCCGTGAACCATGAATACTTGTTTTGGCACTTTGTTAAAGGGCATCAGCCACGCCAGCATCTCATTATAATCTGCGTGGCCGGAAAATCCGTCAATCATCTCTATCTGGGCGTTTATCGGCACATGGACTCCGTGAATTTTCACGGTTTTTTTACGTTCCTGGATGGTTCTGCCCCGGGTGCCTTCTGCCTGATACCCCATCAGAAGAACCGTATTTTTGGAGTCTGGCAGGCGCTGAGCCAGATGGTGCAGGATGCGACCACCGGTAACCATACCGCTGGCAGAGATGATGATCACCCCTTTCCGCTGCCGGTTGATGGCGATAGAGTCTTCCTTTGAACGACAGATGTGGAGATTTTGGGGTTTGAAAATGTCTTTCCCCTGCATCTTTTGCATGCGGGTAAGAAGATCGAAATCTCTTATGTGATCGTCAAAAATCTTCAACGCTTCGATGGCCATGGGAGAATCTACATATATAGGGTACGAGTCGATTCTGCCCTCTTCCTCCAGCAAACGGAGCAGGTAGAGCAATGTCTGCGTCCTGCCCACACTAAAGGCCGGGATTACCAGCGATCCACCCCGTTTCATGCTGCGGTTTATTACTTCCACCAGCTCTCCCACCGGGTCCACCGATTTATGGGTGCGCAAGCCATAGGTCGATTCCAACACCAGATAATCCACATTATACACCTGGTTTGGTTCATTCAATATCGGTATTTCTGGACGTCCCAAGTCTCCACTGAACAAAATCTTGCGGCTGCCTTCGCCTTTTTTGGTCTTGATATCTATAAGCGCAGCTCCCAGGATATGGCCTGAATCATGAAATTTTACCCGAGTATGCTCCGATAGCTGGAAAAAATCGCCGTAGTGCAATGGCTTGAATAATTTGATCGTGTTCTCTGCATCTTGAGCAGTATATAGCGGAAGTGCCGGAGAATGCTTGGAAAAGCCCTTTTTGTTGGCCCATTTGGCGTCTTCTTCCTGGATGTGTGCACTGTCTTTCAGCATCACTTTGCACAGCTCTGCCGTGGCGTGGGTGCAGATAATTTTGCCGGAAAACCCTTCCCGCACAAACTTGGGCAGGTAACCACTATGGTCAATATGCGCGTGGGTGAGGAGCACAAAGTCGAAGCTGGATGGGGAAACGGGGAACGGCTCCCAATTTTTTATCCGGACCCGCTTTGGACCCTGAAACAGGCCACAATCGATCAGGATATTTTTACCATCGATCTGCAAATGAAACCGTGAACCGGTAACGGTGCCGGTGGCACCCAAAAAAGTGAGCTTTGCCATATCTGCCTCCTGCTACTATAATGGTTCCAATTATCCTACGGTGAACAAGTGTGCAAGCAAATTAACCAATCCATCCAGAAGGAATGCATGTGCTTTTTGAAAGAAAAGGATATTGCCAGTTATACCTGGCAATAATCACAGGAATCGACAGGTATAGCTTGCAATTGATACCAATTAGAATTGCATCTAAAAGTAGCATCGGTAATCTGAAAAAGCTATTAGTCCACAGATTCTGTTCTTACAACTGATAAATCAATGAGTTATGGTGTATCAGCAGAAATAAACATTTTATTGACAGTTATACATGGCAATAAAAAGATAAATCGCCCGTTATAACTGGCAATAGAAGTAATATGACTGAGGAGAGAAAATGAAAAATTTCCTTTATGAACATAATGAGCATTGGCTAGATAAACGGTACAATACCGGGTATCATCGGGAATTGATGGATGAGCTCAAAGCCGTGATGCAGAGTGATCACATCTTGGCAATATCAGGGGTTCGGCGCTGTGGCAAAAGCTTTTTGATGAAACAAATGATCAATGCTCTGTTAGATCAGGGGGTGCCGCCACAAAATATTCTATTTGCCAATCTGGAATTTCCTGCCATGTTACGAGATCCTTCCACAAAAGTGTTGGATGAATTGGTAGAAACCTATCGCAAACTGAAACAGCCAACCGGTAAGGTGTATCTTTTTTTTGATGAGATACAAACGATCAGGCAGTGGGAAGTGTGGATGAAATCACGCTATGATTTGCACAAAGGGATGATGAAGTTTGTGATAACCGGTTCCAATAGTCAGTTGTTATCCAGCGAATTTGCATCTCTGCTTTCTGGCAGAGTTATCGAGAAACGTCTCTTTCCCTTTTCCCTCAAAGAAATACTGGATGTGCATGCTATTCCCCATGCAACCATCCAAGAGCAAATGATTTATAAAGCACAAATTCTGCATTTTTTCGACCTTTATCTTCAGGTGGGCGGGATGCCGGAAGTCGTGCTGTGCAATTCTTCTGAGTTGCGAAGTGAGCTTCTGGCGTCTTACTTCAATGGGATAATCTATAAGGATATCGTGCCACGGTTTGGCATCCGCGATAGCCTGGCCATACAAAACCTCTCTCTTTATGCTCTGGAAAATGTGACATCTCTGATGAACTTTAAAAAAGTGGCAGATGCGGTGCATACTACCCGGGATAATGTGCGGGATTTCCTCTACTACCTGCATCAGGCATACCTTAATTTTTTGGTTCAAAAATTCGATTTCTCTTCCAGAAGTCGTGTTCTGTCACAAAAAAAATGTTACGCAATAGACACCGGTTTTGTGAATACCCTTACTTTGCGGTTTTCTCCAAACCGTGGGAAGCTCCTGGAAAATTGTGTGTTTCTCGAGCTGAAAAAAAGGTACGAAGAAGTCTTTTATTATCGCAATGCAGGGGAATGTGATTTCATCATTTATCATCAACAAAAGGGTTCCATTGCTGTGCAAGTATGTGATGTTCTCACGCCAGAAAACCGTGCACGGGAATTGCGGGGATTACGTCTGGGATGTAACTATCTCAGCACAGATGTTGGCTTTATTATCACCTACGATCAGGAGGAAGTTGTGCAGATGGACAACATAAAAGTAGTGGTGACTCCCTTCTGGAAATGGGTGCTGGAATAACGCCAAATGGTGGTCATCACACCCAGAAATTCATCGAATCCTCGTCTGTAGAGGCCGCTTCTCCGTATATCAGGATGCATGTAATGGCTGTGTGGGTAAAAAAACAGTGCCCGGGAGGCTATTCGCCTCCCAGAAGTTCCTGCATTTTTGACACATAAGCGCTGAAAGCTACGCGACCTGCCGAAGAAAGTTGATAGGTGGTTTGAGGTTTGCGTTTGATGAACTGCTTCTGCACTTCCAGATATCCAACTTCCTCCAGCTTTCGCAGATGAATGCTGAGATTGCCATCGGTGCTTTTGGTCTGCTCCTTCAATTCTCCAAAAGAGAGTACCTGATGACGCGCCAACAGGGCCATCACCGCCAGACGTATCCGGGAATGAATGATCTCGTCCAGTTGGCGATAATCAAAATCCGTCATCCTCATGCCTCTGATTTGCTGTGTTTATTCAGCATAATCCCCGGTAATCCTTGAAAGAGCACCATAAGTATGGCCATGATGATAAAACTACGAGCATCCCGTACCCAAAAAAGCAGGATAGCACCGCACCACCAACCCACAGCTGCGATATTAAACCACCGAAAACGCGTCCCTGCTGCCGAAACAAAATAGGCCATTCCCAGGATGATGGCGTAAATGGGATTGAGGGCACTAGGGGAGATGGCGTGACTGAATATGCCGGCAACTGCAATGATGGGGAAGGTGATGCCAATACTTATCCACAAACGGGAATACATTTTGGCAGATGGCGCATTGCGCAGTTTTTTGTGACGGGATATAAAGATAGATGCTACCCATCCACCCACAAATACAATTGCCCAGGCTGGCCAAATATACTGGTACTGTTTGGTTACGATACTGCCATAATTGGCCAATTGACCAAGGCAGATAGCGATTGCCCAGATAATAAAATGATTGCCACGATTGCTGAAAAAGCGGTCACTGTCGTTGATAAGGTGTTGCAAAAAAGCAACTTGATCCTGTGCTTCGGAACGGTTCATAGATTCCCCCTAATAAGTACTTTAAATAACAAAGTACTTATTAAAAACAATCTCTCTCCAGTCAAGTGCTTTTTTCCACCATTTTTTCGTTGACGGCAGTACCCTGCCTTTTACCATGCTACACTAAGTATAAGATATCAAAGAGGAGTGATGATCCGGCACATTTACAGGCCAATTGGCATGTGGTAGATTATTGCGATAAAGGAGAAAAAATGGAAAGACGAACGGGAACGCATTGGATTTTTGGCCTCATTCTCATTCTGGTGGGGGCATCCATGGTGTTTGGCGAGTTATTCAGTTGGATTCGGGGAATATCATTCATCCTCATTGTGGGAGCAGTTTTTCTGGTTGGATACATCCGTAACCGCTCCTACGGTTTGCTGATTCCAGCCTGTTTACTTATTGCCATCGGCATTACACACTACATTTCCTATCCGGCAGGGTTTGACAATTTTGGGCAGTTTATGCTGGGAATCGGGTTTGTGGCGATATATGGTATCGATGTTTTAGTGCGGGGGAAAAGCCATTGGTGGCCTATCATCCCCGGTGCAATTTTGCTGATTTCCGGCTATTTTGGCTCAGATCAGGTGATGACCATTGTGTTGCCGGTAGCTCTTATTCTAGTGGGGATTTCGATGGTGGTGCGGGGATGGCACCCTCGGGATTAGCTGCTCTTTTTTTTCTATGGATGCATACAGGCAACAGCCAGCAGTGCACCGATAGCTGATATGCATCCTGCAAAAGAACTATGAAAAAAAGGCAACCCATCCGGGTCGCCTTTGGAAAGGAATCTGGGGATTAGTCAACTTTCAGGATGTCTTTGATGTAGCTAACGAATGCCTCTTTGGGCTGTGCGCCCATGGCCATCTGGGGTTGACCTTCCATGGGGACAAACAGAATGGACGGGATGCTGCGGATGCCAAAGGCAGACGCCAGCTCCTGCTCTTTTTCGGTGTTTATCTTGTAGATGTCCACCTTGCCAGCGTATTCTCCAGAGAGCTCCTCCAATACCGGAGAAACCATTTTACAGGGAGCACACCAATCGGCATAAAAGTCGATGATTACTGGGCGTTCTCCTTCAAATTTCCATTCGGAGTTTTCCTCAAAATTAAACACTTTTTTCTTAAACTCTTCTTTTGTTAAATGTTGCATAATTAACCTCTTCTATTCATTTTCTAAAAACATAACACAAAAGTTCATACTGGCAAATATTTCAATGGTGAAGAATTTTCCTACAAGGGAAAAATAAAACTTGCACCACTATAGTTCCTTCGATATTTGTGGTTTTTCGATAATACTAAAACAAATTTTGACAGACTCTGTACCATAGAAATAATGGGCATCGAAATGAAATGTAAGGTGGTGTGCAAATGAAAATATCGGTACCTTTTGACTTGAATAACCTTGATGCGTTGTTTCCTGAAGAGTATACTCAAGAACAAATAGCCCGGGGGAAAACCCTTTTTCTCAAACGCCTCTCTTTGACTGCTCACCAATTCTATGGCGGCAAAATCCAAACCCTTCCTAAAGCCGGTGTGTATGGATTCAACTGGTTTAATGTATGGTACACACCTGGCGTTTCAGCCGTTTCTACCACTATCAGAGATGATAACGACACCTCCTTTGATCTGAGCAATCGTGGCAATCTGGTGGGGATTGTGAGTGATTCCACCCGGGTGCTGGGAGATGGAGATTGCACACCCCCCGGCGGTTTGGGAGTGATGGAAGGAAAGGCCTATCTGATGAAATATCTCGGTGGCGTGGATGCGGTTCCGCTGTGCATAAACAGCAAAGATGAACAGGGGGGCAATGATCCCCAGCGGATAATCGATTTTGTCAAAATGGTGCAACCAAGCTTTGGCGCTATAAACCTCGAAGACATCTCCCAGCCAAACTGTTATCGCGTGCTGGATGCGTTACGTGACAGTTGCGATATTCCCGTGTGGCATGACGATGCTCAGGGGACGGCGTGCGTTACCTTAGCCGGACTGATAAACGCTCTGAAGTTGGCCAAAAAAGAGATTCAGGATGTGAAGATCCTGCTGATGGGTGCCGGTGCTGCCAACAGTTCTATCGCGCGGCTGATTCATCAATATGGCGGAGACCCGCAAAAAATGTACATCTTCGACATCAATGGCGGGCTGCATTCCGGACGTAAGGACATCCAGCAGGATCCCCGCTTTTATCGCCAATGGGAGCTGTGTCAGAAAACCAATCCGGAAAAAATCGATGCCATCCAGGATGCATGCAGGGATGCCGATGTGCTCATCGCTCTTTCCAAGCCAGGACCAGATACGGTTAAACCGCAATGGATCAAAAGCATGGCACCTCGGGCAATCGTCTTTACCTGCGCCAATCCGGTGCCGGAAATTTATCCCTACGCAGCCAAAGAAGCTGGCGCTTTCATCGTTGCCACCGGCCGTGGAGATTTCCCCAATCAGGTAAATAACAGTCTGGGTTTCCCTGGTATTCTCAAAGGTGCGCTGCTGGTGCGGGCCCGGAAAATTACCGATTCCATGGCTATTGCTGCGGCTCGGTCTTTGGCCAGTTATGCTGAGAAGCGGGGCATCACTCCCGATTCCATCATTCCCACCATGGATGAAGTAGGCGTATTCCCTCAGGAAGCGGCCGATGTAGCTATGCAGGCCATTAAAGATGGTGTGGCCAGGGTTCACCTCTCGTACGATGAGGTCTATTCCCGTACCCGGAAAGACATCGAAGCTGCGCGGCAGGCTGCATCCCTGCTTATGAAAACGGGTCTGATACAATCACCTCCTCAAGAAATGCTGGAATCCGCTCTTCAGTGGGCGATAGAAAACCTGTAGCAGAATATGAAAAAAACCTTGATTATCTTCTTTAGCTTCTGGGTGGCTGCCGGGTTTGCGCAATCTACAGAAGAATTGCAAAAACAGATCAGCCACGCCAGCATCGAAGAGAAACCGGCATTATTGATGCAATTGGCGAACAGTGAGAAGAAGAGCGATGGCTACAAAAGTATCGATCATTATAAGGATGCACTGCTTATTGCCCGTGAGCTGGGAGATAGTGCGGTCATAGTCCAGGCGTTGCAGAGTATTGGCGACGGGTATCGTCGGATGTGCAATTTTGATGTCGCTTTGGAATATTATCTCGATTTGATGGATTTTGCTGTGAAGGCGGACGACCAGAAGTTGCAGGCCAAAACAAATCGGTATCTGGGAATGGTGTACGATAATCTGGGCTATTATAACAAAGCGATGGAGTATCTCAAAAGAGCCGTTTCGATGAGTGAAGAACTGGTTTATGCGGAAGAGATGCCAGAAGCCTATCTGATTTTAGGGAACGTTTATAAAAATCTGGGAAGCTATGAGCAGGCTATATCCTATTACCAAAAATCTCAAGAGAAATTTGAAGATACCGAAAACCAGGGTGGTATTTCCCGCTGTCTGAACAACATTGGAATTATAAAGAAAAAACAGGCAAAGTACGAAGAAGCTCTGGATTATTACTTCAAAGCTCTTCATATCAAAGAAGAGCTGGGTGATAAAATACTGATTGGCTCTACCCTGAATAATATTGCCACGATCTACGAAAAGATGGAAGACTTCGAAACGTCCCTCACTTTTTATCAACAGGCAATCAATCTTTTCCGGGAGGTGAATAACGAGCGACTTATCTGCTCGGTATTGAACAACATCGGTCTTTTGAAAAAGAAGCAGGGAGACGCAAAAGAGGCAGAAACCTATTATCGGGAAGGATTGAAGATAGCCAATAAAATAGAGTATGCAAAAGCCAGTGCATCCTGCTACAATAACTTGGCTCTGCTCTACAGCGGGCAGGAGAAATATGCCGAGGCCCGAGAGAATTTTGAAGCGGCGCTACAGATATTCCGAGGCCAAGGCAGCAAAACCGGAATGTCCCATTGCCTGATAAATATTGGTGGATTGTACCTGGAGGAGAAAAAGTATTCCCTGGCAAAAGAGTGCTTTGAGCAGTCACTGGCTCTGGCCAAAGAAATCGGAGACCTGAAGATAGAGCAAAATGTTTACAGTGCGTTATCTGAATTCTACAATATCACGGGAGATGCCGAGAAAAAATTTGAGAATTACCGTCAATTTACCGTTATCAAAGATAGTATTTTCAATGAAGAGCTAAAGGAGAAAGTGGCTGAATTGCAGTTGAAATACGAAGCAGATAAAACAGCAAAAGAGCTGGATTTACTACGGAAAGATAACGAAATATACCGACTTAACAGTCTGAAAAATCGTCTGTTTCGCCAGGTTTCCTTGCTGGTGGCCGCCATTACCCTGCTCGTTATTATCTTCATGATAATCCGTTATAACCTCAGCAACAGATCCAGGAAAAAGCTGGAAAAAGAAATAGCTCAGAGAGCAAAAGTGGAAGAGCAGCTGCGCAATACCAAACGGGAACTCAATCAGCGGGTTTTGCAGCGCACCGAAGAACTTTCGTTGATCAACGTATCTCTGCAAGAGGAGATAAAGGCGCGGATGGCGGCCGAAGAGGAGCTGCGATATCACAACACAAAGCTTACCGGTGTGATACAAGAAACCGTGAAGGCGCTTTTGCAGGCCATGGAATCACGGGACTTTCACACAGGGCTGCACTTACGGCGAGTGGAACAGCTGGCTGCTGCCATCGCCATCGATCTTCAATTTTCCCAAGAGCGCATCGACTCGGTTCGTTTTGCAGCACTGCTTCACGATATCGGCAAGCTCTCCATTCCGGTGGAGATATTGCGTAAACAAGGCTCTCTCAATCAATACGAGGAGAGCCTGATAAAATCGCATCCCGAAGCAGGAGTGAGAATCCTGGAAAGCATCGATTTTCCATGGCCCGTTTGCGATATTGTGCTTCAGCATCACGAAGAGTATGATGGCAGTGGTTACCCGCAGGGACTGGCCGGCAGCGACATCGCGCTGGAGGCACGCATCCTTCATGTGGCAGATGTGATGGCAAATCTCACTGCTCACCATTCATACATGCCGGCGATGGATGTCTCTCAAAGCCTCGACATCATTTCCCAAGGATCGGGAACCCGTTTTGATCCCCTGGTAGTGGCTTCGTGCATACAGCTTTTTACCAAGGATGGCTTTCACTTCAGCGATTAATCGGTCTTCAAACTGCGGTATGATACAAGACTATCTGGCGGAGAAAGAGAAACAAGGTGGAGAAAAATGAACCCAATTTATCTGGATTACAACGCAACCACTCCCATTGATCCGGCAGTGGCCAAGGCGATGATGCCCTTTTTGCAGAATATTTTTGGAAACCCTTCCAGCACTCACTGGTATGGGGTAGAGGCTCGGATGGCTGTAATGGATGCCCGGAGCCAGGTTGCTTCTCTGTTGGGATGCACTGCCGATGAAATCATCTTTACCAGTGGAGGCACCGAAGCAAACAATCTTGCTCTGAAGGGGCTGGCCATGGCCCGGAAAAACCGGGGAAACCACATTATCACCTCAACCATTGAGCATCCTGCCATCCTGAAAGTATGCGAATACCTGGCACGTCAGGGATTTCGCATCAGCAGGATTCCAGTAGATCGGTATGGTTTTGTGCATCCCGAAGATGTGGCCGCCGCCATCACCGATGAAACGATCCTCATCAGCATTATGCTGGCAAATAACGAAGTGGGAACCATTCAGCCGCTGCAGGCCATTACCGATGCAGCCCATGCCCGAGGCGTGTTGGTTCACACTGATGCATCCCAGGCTGTGGGAAAGATACCCGTTCGCATCGCAGATCTGGGTGTGGATATGCTCACTCTTGCCGGTCACAAAATCTATGCTTCAAAAGGCGTTGGCGCGCTGTTTGTGGCCCCAGGCATCCAACTGGAAAAACAGATGCACGGTGCTGACCACGAGCTGAATCGTCGGGCAGGAACGGAAAATGTCCCGGGAATCGTGGGATTAGGGAAGGCATGTGAGATTATTGAAACCACCATTTCGCAGGCTGTGGTGCACAGTCGCACATTGCGGGATGCACTTCAGCAGGGACTTTTGGCAGCATTTCCCAGTGCTGTGGTAAATGGTCATCCACAAAAGAAACTGCCCAACACTCTCAGCATTAGCTTTCCGGGATGTCGGGCAAATGTGATTTTACAAAACCTTCCAGGGGTTGCCACTTCGGCAGGAGCGGCATGTCACGCAACTAGCGTTACCATCTCGGAGGTGCTCACAGCCATGGGGCTGCCACCGGAAATTGCCATGGGTACCCTGCGGCTCTCGGTCGGGCGATTTACCACCCGGCAGGATGTTGAAAAGGCTCTTCCTCTCCTTATTTCAGCGATTCACCAATCCCAGGAACCGGCGTAGATTTCTCCTATTTCAGCGGTGCGGTTACCTTTTGCAGCCACGTCGCTTCTTCTTTGTTCATTTCCGGATGCAGACGATCATAAACCTTTCTGTGATATTGGTTTATCCAGTTCAATTCTTCTGAGGTTAGCAACGATGAATCGATGGCTTCCACATCAATCGGAACAAAATTGAGGGTTTCAAAAGCCAGCCATGACCCGCTTTCAGTAGTGCCGTCCAGATAGTTGCCGCCGGCCGCCCCTTCCAAATCCTGTCGATTAAATCTTCAGTCCTGTGATAGGAAAATTCTTTGGATTCCCATGTTTTTTCATGGTTTTGAAGGATGCCTGGGAAAAAAGTGAAACGTCAAAACCGATTGTGCTTCCTTGGGGTAATTGCTCTTTGATCCATTGATTTACCGTAGGAACTTTTGGCTCTGTCATCTTGAATAACTTGAGGTACGAGCTGCTGATCTGCGTCTCTGCCTGAATGAAATAACGGCCATCAGTCCACAGTCCGGCAGCATTTTGGGTGATCACCACGGTTCCGGCAGAGCCGGAAAATCCCGATATCCAAGCGCGACTGCGCCAGTGGTCGGTCACATATTCGCTTTGGTGACTATCGGAGCTGGGTAAGATATATGTGTCGATTTTCGTTTCTTTCATGATGGTGCACAAGGCATCAATGCGTTGGTTAATAGTCATTTTTATTTCCTTGGAAATGTTCATGCTCTGTTTGTCCTGGAAAAAAACGGGAGTGAATTTCTCAGGACTTTGTGCTGGGAAATGTAGGCAAAACAATGCGCTCGTTGCAGCGTCACAGGCAATTGAGCAACATATGGCTGCTGATAAAAACGAGTAACCAATAGCGCCCGCTCTTCAGAAAGTGCGTTGGGCGTCTCCAAACTTTGCTGACGCAATCGGGCAATGCTCCCGGGATTGTGACATCAGACACAGTGCAGAGGACATCCCTGGAAAAACACAGTTGTGCGTATTCCCGGTCCATCGTGAACGGCAAAACGTTTGATAGCGAAGATTAACCCTTGATTCACTCCTCCGCGGGTGAAAATTTTCGGAGAAATAACAGTGTCAAAGAAAAGTCATCTCAGGGGTGTGATGGTGAGCAAATCGAACCAGGCACTGCCTTTGCCAGCCAATTCCAAAAATACCGGTTTCCGTGAATTTCTGCCGGAATAGGTGAACTCGAAAGAGTACTTTTGCCAGGATTCGGTGAGGGGGAACCTCTCTTTTTCCTTATTGCAGGAAAGTATGACTTCCGCGGTTTTTGTATGGGTTTTTTGCCCGAAGAGCCAACCCAGAAATCTGTTTTCAGTGATCCTGTAGGTGGCGTTTTTTGCTTTCGCCATCACAGAAATCCGATAGGATTTACCCTGTTCGAAGGAATAGGGAAAACTCCGCAAAAACAGCTCCTTACCTGCAGTGGGTGATGTGATGCGCAGGCTGTGATTTCCCTGAAACGAAACCCGTGTATCCAGGATGGCGGTGGCACCACGATCGCCACGAATTCTGGTATAATAACCGTAACCAAAACCCGGTGTGGTGTACTGCTCAAAATCGGAAAAAATCTGGAGACTGTCATCTGGGATGATGGGGGTATAAGTGCTGTACCAACGGGCTCCCATTCCGGCAAAGACGTCATGGAAGAGCGTCTCTTTGAGCTCAATTCGGCGGAGAGAATCCACTACCCGGAGCTCAGTGGCGGTGGTATCTGGCAGGGAGAAGCTAAAGGTGATGGGGTCGGGAGACGTGGAGAGTGCCAGAATGAGGGTGCGGCCGCTCATGGACCACATCCGCAGTTTTACATCAGGGTGAGAAGTGGGTGCTATCCACGAAGAATCTGCGTTAGCAAAAAAGGGTGTAACTTCCTGCATTTCAAAGGCGATACGGCTTGCGGCATCCCAGGTTTGTGGCGATTTAGGAAAGCTTGCGTGACCATGGCGAACAAAATACTGGATGCCGGTAGCTCCATGAAATACGGCATCATAGGTCATTCGGCGTACTTCAGCGGGAGTGGGCTCACGATGCCACCATTCGCTACCACCAAACATTTGAGGAACGATCCACAGAGGTTTTCGGTATTGAAACTGATGGTACAACCTGCTTACCACTTGGCCAACGGTTTCTATAGGTTCGCGGGGCACCGGATACGGGTCACACATCACGATGTCCATGGCATCAGCGTACTTTTCGGCAGCAGAGGTGCGCATAAAAACCATCGATATGGGATGATAGGGATCGATTGATTTGATGGTGTTGTATACTTCTTTCAACCACTCAGGATCTTCATTATGTAGCGCCGGCTCATCGGCAATATACCACGCCAGCAGTGCCGGATGGTCTTTGAAAGCCTCGACTTCATTTTTCAGAAGCCGCAGCAATTCCGGACGAGGTTTGTTCATTTTCCACGATCCGGCACCACCGCCACCAGCCACACTGCAGAGGTTATAATGTACTTTCATGCCCAGGTCTGCGCAACGGTCCATATAGGCTTTGCGTTCTACAAAGCGATTTTCGTAAAGTCTTTGATAGGGAGACATCATGGTAAAACCGTTGCAGATTTCCTCCTCAGCGAGAGTTGGCTGTACCGGTGAGTAGCAGTAAAATCCTACGGGTACCTGAGGCAGTCCATCTACGATCAGGATGCCTTTGAGGGCATCTATCCGGGTAGTGCTTTTCGCTGGAGGCAATATTGGAATTTCCACCAGTTGGGTTACATCATGATACAAAACCGTTATGAGGCACTGGGAAGCCCCATTGGGGGCCACTCCGCAAAAATGGGAAAACACTTTTCCGGCTTTTACCTGAATGGTGTCGGAAATGCCAAAGCAATTGGATACCGTAACTGCTAATGGTTCTGTTTCATCCATGGCGTTGATGATGATTTCCATCGGCTGTCCCCACATAGAGTAGGAGTACCGGGGATAGGCATCCAGGCAAAAAAGCGATGCTGCGCAGCAGAATAACAATATAAGAAAATAGTGTTTCATCTCTCCTCCTGCGGAGGGAGGGAATGTGGGATTCCCTTCGTCTCCGTACATCAAAAAACCGTTATTTGAGAAGTCGCAGGATTATCTCCATTACGCCCATGTTGTAGCCCACCGATGAAAAGGTAATGGTGCCTTCCGGCGTGGTGAGCAGAACTACGGGATAATCCTGGCTGTGGAGGTCTTCGGTGACCAACGGTTTTTTTGCAAAAACCGGGTATGGGAACCGGGATGTAAGGTCGGATTTCTGGCTGCGAACAGAGCAGATAGCAACGTCTGCTGTTGCGGTTTCCAGTTGTGATTTGTATTTTTCCAGTTGATTGAGAATGTGAACTTCCGGTTCGTTACGCTGGGGGCCGCGGATGATAATCAGTTTTTGAGAATCCCCTGGCAGGAAGCCGACGAAGGTGGCGACATTCTGGCGTGTAGCTTCGCTCCACCGGGCAGAATAATCGATATAACAAGATGGGGTAGAGAGGTGCAGAAGGACATCTTCTCCCGGGGAAAGGGTGTGGATTTTCACGTGGGCATCGCCATTTGCATTGCGTGTGAAGGCTTGCAGAAATACCGGCTCATCGGCAGTGCGGCGGTAGGTGCCCCTGAAGACGAGGGAATCTGTTTCACCATCAAAATAGGTATTGCTCATCAGATTGGAATCGCTACGGTCTGCGATCAAAAAATTACCCCAAGCTTCGGGTTTTACCGGTTGGTCATCTACGAAAATCCGTAGAGTGAAATGATCTTCTGTCGAGGGTTTTTCGCTGACAGTCTGGGGCATCACCGCCACAAACTGTGTTCCATCGTGATATTCCAGGCGTCCCTTCCATTGTACCGGGATGCCCAGGAGTTTCAGTCCGCTATTGATGATTTTGGTGCGGTAGAATTGAGGGATGTTCTTCATCCTGAGGATCTGCACAGGGTTGAGGCTTCCGGAAAAGTAGCTGAACACAAAATCGGAATCTATCCGGGTGTGGGCTGTTACGTATTGAAGCAACCGGGAGACGGTCTCTTCGGGAGATTTAGACACGCAGGATTCAAGCATGTGGATGAATTCTGGCTGCCAGTTGTTTTGAGGGGGCGTAGCAGAGTGCCATGTGGGGCCTATGACATAATC
Source organism: Candidatus Cloacimonadota bacterium (assembly GCA_021157525.1). GTDB lineage: Bacteria > Cloacimonadota > Cloacimonadia > Cloacimonadales > TCS61 > JAGGWK01. The sequence goes on from JAGGWK010000059.1 coordinate 14,642, forward strand.
GGTAAAAAGGGAATCCGGATAGATGCCGCTGAAGCGGTGTTTCCCTTGGGCATAGATATCGATCAGGTGTGAAATTGCTGTGGAGTCAGGGATTTCACAGAGCTCTTTTATGTTCCATTGCTCTATCATGTCCACAAGGATGGCCAGCTTTGTGGTTTGTGCGGATGCATCTAACTTACGGGCCACAGCCAGAAAGGATTCACTGTTTCCAGCCAGCTCATCACATTTTTCCAGAAATGCTGTTTCTCGGGAATCGTAGGAAGGGTCGTTTTTTATCAACGGAATTACCCGGTGAAAATAACGGATAAAAAGATTGCTCTGCTTTTGGCTGTTCAATCGTTTATCTCGCTTGAGATTGCTGTTTTCCCGCATCAGGTAAAATTTATCACCCAGGATTTCCGTGTTTTTATAGGGATTTTCAGTATCGGTAACCAAGGGAAAATTCATGGTGAAATCCGCTTCAATCTCTGTAGCCTTTCGAAGCACCAGGGTGAGCTGATTTGCATCTATGGTGCAGAAACGGTTCCAGGCAGAAAGGTCGTCTTTGGTTGCCATAGCAAAGACGGTGGATTTTCCAAGGGGCACCACAACGGCCCCAGAATTGTCCGTGGTGAGGGTGACCATGGGGAAAAGGCCACCAAAGGAGGTGGCATAGAGTGCCACCGAGGCGTTGGAAACCGGCATCCCAAACGAATCCTGTACGGTGATAGTACAGGGCTGAGATTCGGTGTAATATTCTATTGAGCTGAGATAGGTCATATTATTCTCGTGCTTTATGGCGGTGGGATCCTGAAAATCCCCGTAGGCTTCGGAAAGGATCATGGTAGCGCGCTCGGTGGTCTTGCTGAACCATGCGCGATTAAGGGAATTTTCCGGTTCCCCCATGTAGCGCCAGCCATCGGGAGTCCATATTTCTACCCAGGCATGATTGCTGTCGGTAAAGTTCCAGTAGGGAACGCTTGCCGGGCGGCATGGGATGCCCACACTCCGGGCGGCGGCTATGTACAGGATCATATTTTCTTCGCACCGGCCATAGCCGCGGCGTATGGTGGTGAGGGGTGCCTGATCCCGTCCATGAGTAGGTTTGTAGGTCATTTGTTCCAGCACCCAGAGGTTTACCAGGATGGCTGCTTTCGTGATGTCCTGTTCATCTTTTACCAGTGGCGCGAGGGTCGTGTAAAAGGACTCTCGCCACGGTTCCAGGGGCTCCTGCGAAATCCGGTGTGGCAGCACGAAATGACGGAAAATATCTTCAGAATATTGGTGTGCGTAAGGCATTTTACGGCTTTTCAGGGCACAGCTGATATTGGTTTTGAGGTAATCGGCGGTGAGGGCTGCCAGATCATTGGGGGAGGCATTTTCCAATAAAAATTCAGCATAGCGCAGGGTGTCTCCCCGGGAAGTGGTGAGCAGATTGATAAGCTGGGGGGCATGATCTCCGCTATACCGATGGATGCGGGATTGGAGTTCTGCATCCTGTACAGCCCCAAGAGAAATAGTTACTAAGAGAAATAAAATGAGTAAATTACGCATATCTTCATCCTTTTTTCATGATTTAGTTTGATACATTTTCCCAGAGGAACGGTGCGTCAATGAATTATTGATGCAGAGGTCTTGGCATACAGTTGAAGGATGTTGAAATCGTTATTTTGCTTGACATCGGATGTGTGATAAAATTCTTACAAAAAAAATCAATTAAGGAACGTGGGGGGGTAAACGATGGAAAAATATCGTTTAAAACAACATCCGGTCTTGCCCATTGAAGTTCGCTCTGATATTACCTTTTACTGGAATTCTCAACCGCTGAAAGCCAAAGCAGGGGAAGTAATATCTTCGGCGCTTTTTGCCAATGGAATCAAGATTTTTGGGCACCATCCCAAGGATGGAAGTGCTCAAGGCATTTTCTGTGCAAATGGTCAATGCGCCAAATGTACCGTTATTGCCAACGGCGTGCCGGTGAAATCCTGCATGACCGAGGTTTGCGAAAACATGATAGTTCAAAGCGTGGAAGGCTTGCCAGAACTGCCAGAGGTAACGGAAACCCCGAACTTTGAAACGATAGAAGAGATAGCTACTGATGTGCTGATAATCGGTGGTGGGCCTGCAGGATTATCTGCTGCCATCCAGATGGCCAAGCACGGAGTGAAGGCGATCCTGGTAGATGACAAAAGTGCTTTAGGCGGGAAGCTGGTTTTGCAAACCCACAAATTTTTCGGTTCGGTAGAAGATTCCCATGCAGGGATGCGTGGGATCGACATCGGCAAGATGCTGGCCCAAAAGGTGATGCAGTCAAAAGAGATTGATGTGTGGATGAACAGCACAGCTCTGTATGCATTCATCGACAAAAAAGCAGGCATCCTGAAAGACGGCCGATACAAGATCGTGGTACCCAAAATTATTCTCAATGCTGCTGGAGCACGGGAAAAATTCCTGCGTTTCAAAGGCAACACTCTAGCCGGGGTGTATGGCGCCGGTGCCTTCCAAACCCTGGTAAACCGCGACCTGATAAAACCCACCGAGCGTCTCTTTATCATCGGTGGCGGAAACGTGGGACTCATCGCAGGATACCATGCGCTTCAGGCGGGGATCGAAGTGGTGGGGTTGGTGGAAGCCATGCCAACATGCGGCGGATACAAAGTGCATGCCGACAAGCTTAAACGTCTGGGAGTGCCGATATTTACCTCTCACACCGTGTTAGCCGCCAATGGCGAAGAATCGGTATCTTCCATCACCATTGCTCAGGTTGACGAAAAATTTAATGTCATAGAAAATACAGAAAAAACCTATCCCTGCGATACTATTTTAATAGCCGTGGGGCTGGAGTCAGTAAAGGAATTTGCTGTTGAAGCTCAGATGGCTGGAATGAAGGTGTTTGCAGCCGGTGATGCCTTGGAAATCGCCGAAGCTTCTTCTGCCATGTTCAACGGCAAAATTGCCGGACTGAAAATTGTGAAGGAAATGAAATCAGATGTGGGAGATATTCCAGAAAGCTGGTATAAAAAGGCTGCAATCCTGAAATCTCATCCGGGGAAAATCGAAGATCGCATCCCTGCAGATATATGGGAAGGGGTGATGCCCATAATCCATTGCAAGCAGGAAATTCCCTGCAATCCCTGCAGTACAGTGTGTCCTACCGGCTCGATAAAGATGATAGGCGACCCCATAATGGGTCTGCCTCGATACGAGGGAAAATGTATCGGCTGTGGCAAATGTGTCGCCATCTGCCCCGGGCTGGCTATTACACTGGTGGATTTCCGCAAGGATGCATCCGTGCCTACCGTTACACTGCCCTACGAAGTGGGAAACATGCCGGTAGCAATTGGTGATCCCATCCAGATGGTGGATATTGATGGAAATTCGTTGGGAAGTTTTGCCGTAACGGGAGTAACTTCCGGCAACGCAACCAACCGCACTCAGCTGATAAAGGCAGCAGTTCCCAAAGAAATAGCAAAAAAGATCGTCTCTTTCCGCATCCAGGATGCTGAGGTTTCTCACCAGATAGAAAAATCCGAACCGGAAAGTGCTATTGCAGATACCGAAATGGTGTGTCTGTGCGAGCGGGTGACGGCGGGAGAAATCCGGGCATTGGTACGAAAAGGCATTCGGGATTTGAATCAGATAAAGGCCATCACTCGAGCCGGGATGGGACCCTGTGGTAGCAAAACCTGCGACAATCTGTTAAAACAGGTGTTGCGTTCTGAAGGAGTATCTGTGGAAGAGATCGTAGAAAACACGCGGCGTCCCGTATTTGTGGAAGTACCGATGGAAACCTTTGCCGGTAAAAAAGGGGGCAGAAATGCGTAAAACCTATGATGTGATTATTATCGGCGCAGGCTCGGTGGGGGTGCCCACAGCCATGGCACTGGCAGAGAAAAAACTCAGCGTTTTGGTACTGGATGCTCTTGCATCACCGGGGCAGGGCAATGCCAAAAAAGCGATCGGCGGCATCCGTGCTACTCACTCGGACTACGGTAAGATCAAAATTTCCCAGCGGAGCATTGATATCTTTTCTACATGGGAAAAATTACATGGTGACGAGATTGGTTGGATGAGCAATGGCTACAGCTATCCGGCCTACACCGAAAAAGATGAAAAAATGCTGAAGGATCTGATGAAAATTCAGCGTTCCTTCGGACTGAATATTTCCTGGATTTCTCCGGAAGAATACCAGAAACTGGTGCCGGGAATTTCTATGGAGGGGCTGCGTGGCTCCACCTTTTCTCCTGAGGATGGTTCGGCTTCGCCGTTACTTTCCAACAATGCTTTTTATTTCAAGAGCATTGAATATGGTGCAGAATATCGCTTCAACGAATCGGTGGCCGAGATAAAAACGGATGGCAACAGGATAACGGAGGTGGTAACCTCAAAAGGGAGTTATGGATGCGGGTACATGATAAACGCAGCCGGGAATTTTGCCAAGGAAATAGGGAAGATGGTGGGGCTTGATCTGCCGGTAAATCCCGATAGTCATGAAGCCGGAATCACTGAGCCAATGAAGCGTTTCTTTGAGCCGATGGTGGTAGATATGCGGAGTGCGCCGGGATCGAAGAACTTCTATTTTTATCAGAACAATGAAGGTCAGGTGGTGTTCTGCATCACACCCGAACCGCCGATTCTAGGTGTTCATAACGAATCGACATCAGTGTTTTTGCCCATGTGTACCAAACGGATGGTGGCGCTTTACCCACGGTTGTGCAATTTGAAGGTACGGCGCACGTGGCGTGGTCAATATCCCATGACGCCGGATGGCTTCCCCATCATCGGTGCAGTGAAGGAGCTGGATAACTACATCAATGCCGTAGGTATGTGTGGTCAGGGCTTTATGCTGGGGCCGGGATTAGGTGAACTCATTGCCCGAATCGTGACCGATACAAAGCACGCCGATGATGATCGGATATTAGAAAGTTTCGATTTCTACCGGGATTTCTCGGGGCAGGAATTATTTAAATAAAAAAAAACTTGGCGGGGTTTAGTCCCCGCCTTTTTTTTTGTCCCATGAAAGTTTGTATAGAAAGTATCAGCCAATATCGGCTGGAGGATATCAAGAAAATTCTGGCCCGTTCCTTTGAGGAGCTTGGGGTTTTTAATGCATTAGCCACAGCTCACACCCTGTTGATAAAGCCCAATCTTTTGGGAGCTCATCATCCCGACAAAGCGATAACCACCCACCCGGTGGTACTGGAGGCGGTCATTCAGCTTATGCTGGATGCAGGTAAAGACGTCTGGGTAGGTGATAGTCCCGGTGGCTCTACACCCGTAAAAGCAGTATGGCACGCAACCGGCATCGATGATTTGGCGCAGCGGTATCCTGTACGGGTATGCAATTTCAGCGAGGGAGGCGTGGAAGAAGTGATTACCGAGAGCAATCATTTTAGCCTCAGTTCCTATGCATATCAGGCTGATGCCATTATTAATGTAGCAAAGTACAAAACCCATAGTCTCATGCTGTACACCGGAGCTGTAAAAAATTTATATGGTCTGGTTCCCGGCTTGAAAAAAGCCGATTACCACCGTCAAAAGCCTAAGCCGGAAGAATTTGCCCACGTGATTTCAGAGTTGTATGGCGCCATTCATTCCCGTGTGGTAGTGAATGTGCTTGATGGCATCTGGGGTATGGAAGGTGAAGGCCCATCGGCGGGAGAACCCCGCAATTTCGGGGTGCTTATGGCTTCATCATCTGCTTCTGCCCTGGATTGGGTGGCAGCGAGGATGTTGGGATTTAAGCCATCTCAGCTGTCCTATCTGCAGCAGGCAATGATGCATGATGGCATCCTTCCTGAAAATATAGAGATACCAATGGCCTGGAAGGAGAAGAAATTTAAGAAGGTAAAAATACGAAGAATCGGATTTTTCATAAAAGTGCTTGCCTATTCTCCGGCCTTTGTCAAATCTATCTTCCGTCGCATGTATGATTATTGGCCCGACTTCAATGATCAGTGCAAAAAGTGTGGAATTTGTGTGAAGAGCTGTCCTGTGGGAGCCATGACCTTAACCCCCGGAATGAAGCATCCTCGGATAGATCATGACAAATGCATCAAATGCATGTGTTGCCACGAAGTGTGTCCGTATCAGGCAGTGTATATCAAGAAGACGTTTTTAGCGAAGTTCCTGGTAAAATAGGGATTTCCCCAGAAATGATCTGTGCAGAGGGGAGTCTATGAAGATCTTAGAACGGCGGAATCTGTTTTTTTATGGAATTGTTTTTCTTCTTATATTGTACATTTTTGTCATTGATAGTTCCAGTTTCCGAACAGTGCTTATCCAGAAAAATAAAAACAATGAGCTCCGTGAGAGGATAGAGGATAAGACCATTGAGAATCAACGATTAGCTGTGGAGAACGACAATCTGAAAAAGAATCGGGAAACCTGGGAAGAAGAAGCCCGGAAGCTGGGGATGCAGAAAAAGGGAGAAGATATCTACCGTTTTACCCGGGAAGATTCTCAATAATGACGCTCCATTACGGGAGGAGTGAAAAAAAAGTATTGACAGCAGAATTGTTGATTTGCAATTTTCAAACGGAGTCAGAGAGTTAGAATATATTTTTGAAGAAAAAGGGGAGTGTATGTGACTATCGTAACAAGCATTTAGACCTGATTGTAACTATCAAAAAAAGGGATTAAACCGTAACTATCGCAAAGAAGGACTATTGTGTGAAAGCTTAAATTTAAGGAGAATCTAATGAAAAGATTTATAATTGTCTTGGTAGTATTACTTGCGCTTTCTGCATTTCTCACAGCAAAGGTTCGTGACGTGCAGCCTTTAACTGACACCTCTCCCGCCCTAAACCCGCATGCAACAACAAATCAAACTGATGATATCTATGATCTTCAGTTCCAGTTCCCCGTTGGTGTTGGTGGCGGTGAAGCTGGCATCGAAACCGATGGTGTCAACATCTATACCACCAAATGGAATGGTAGCGTCTTTTACAAATACGAATTAGACGGAACTTATGTAGGCGAATTTGCCTGCGGTACTGCTTCAGCAGTCCGTGACCTTGCCTATGATGGCCAGTATTTTTATGGAGCTGCTGCTACTACTACGGTTTATGAAATGGACTTCACAAACCAGACGGTAATCGGCACTATCACTGCTCCTACTGCATGTCGTGCAATTGCCTATGATGCCGCAAATGATGGCTTCTGGTGTAATAACTGGAGCACAGATGTAACTTTATTTGACCGTAATGGTAACACTATTAACAGCTTTGCTGTAGGTGCCATGGAAAGCTTCTATGGCTTTGCCTGGGAAGATGTACTTCCCGGCGGCCCGTTCC